>CAXUMU010000389.1:1357-2003 GCA_964252145.1 uncultured Sphingomonadaceae bacterium | reverse complement strand
GGATTGGCGGCGAAGGGGAGATCGATCGATGCCGAAGCTGACCGTGATCACGCGCAAGGGAACCGAATCGACCGTCGAGGGCGAGGCCGGACTCTCGGTGATGGAGGTGATCCGCGACGCGGGCTTCGACGAGCTGCTGGCGCTGTGCGGCGGCTGCTGCTCGTGCGCGACCTGCCACGTCCATGTCGATCCCGCCTTCGCCGACAAGCTGCCGAAGATGAGCGAGGACGAGAACGACCTGCTCGACAGTTCGGACAGCCGCACCGAATATTCGCGCCTGTCGTGCCAGATCCCGTTCGGCGAGGATCTGGACGGGCTGCGCGTCACGATCGCGCCGGAGGACTGAGCCGTGGCGGTGGCGCGGATCTACCAGCGGATGAAGAGCAGCATGCAGTCCGGCCGCGCGCGCGTCGGCCAGTGGGTGCTGGAACATG
Source organism: uncultured Sphingomonadaceae bacterium (assembly GCA_964252145.1). GTDB lineage: Bacteria > Pseudomonadota > Alphaproteobacteria > Sphingomonadales > Sphingomonadaceae > JAQGLK01. The sequence goes on along the minus strand of CAXUMU010000389.1, from coordinate 1,569 downwards.
AGCCGGCCGCGCCCAAGCGCGCGTGCTCCGCGTCGACGTCGTCGACGCCCTCAAGCGCCGGTTCGTCGGCCGCGGCGGGCTGCCGTCGATCATCGTCACCGTCGCGATGCTCGTCGCGTGGCGCGACGGCCTGCGGTGGGCGACCGAGGGCGCGTGGGTCCAGGGGCTCCCCGCCGACTTCCAGTGGTTCGGGCTCGGGCAGGGCGCGGCGC
>CAXUMU010000389.1:0-1347 GCA_964252145.1 uncultured Sphingomonadaceae bacterium | reverse complement strand
TGAGCCGGCCGAGCCCAAGCGCGCCGACCCGCTGACCGGCTGGGCCGGATCGGGCGATACGCGCGATCAGGTCCGCCTGAGCTTCGCCACGCTGGATGCGGCAAAGGCGTATGCGGAAAAGATTGGGCTCACCGCCCACGTGGTGCCGGGCCACGAACGCAGCCTGAAGATTCAGGCCTACGCCGACAACTTCAAATAGGCTCCCTCTCCCCGGCGGGGAGGTGGAGAGCCTTGGCCCCAATTCGAACCGTCATCCCGGACTTGATCCGGGATCCATGGACAGCGGGACGTCTGGGAAATGGCACAGCGTTTCCATGGATCCCGGCTTTCGCCGGGATGACGCGTAGATCATGGTGGCCATGGACGGTCTACGCAACCATCCCCGCCCCCAGCAGCAACAGCAGCTTGACGTCCATCACCATACCCTCGGCCCGCCGCGCCGCGACATAGTCGGCGATGTCGGCCAGCGGCACGCGGTGGACGGCGATGTCCTCGCCTTCCACCCCGCCGCCGTCGCTCACCTTCTCCAGCCCGGTCGCGCGCACCAGCGTGAACGTCTCGGAGACCATGCCGGGGGACGAGGCGAAGCGGCCGATCGCTTCCACGTGCGCCGGGCGGTAGCCGGTCTCCTCCGCCAGTTCGCGCGCGGCGGCGGCTTCGATCGCCTCGCCGGCCTGCTCGTCGCCGACCAGCCCGGCGGGCAGCTCCAGCGTTCGCGCCTTCAGCGGCACGCGGTATTGCTCCACCAGCAGGACGTGGCCGTCGTCGATCGCCAGGATCACCGCGGCGTGCACGTCGCGTGTGCGGCCGACATATTCCCACTTGCCCTCGCGCCTGGCGACGATGAAGCGGCCTTCCCACATCGTCTCGACGGGCTCCGCCCTGTCCTGAGCCTGTCGAAGGGTCACAGCTCGATCAGCCTGTCCGGCAGTTCGTTGCGGTCGTCGGCGGCGCGCGGCAGGTGGTGGGCCAGGACATGGCCGATCCGTCCGATCGCCGCCGCCAGCCCTTTGCCAGGGTGGCCGTCGCGCACCGCGCCCACCAGCTCGGCCATCGCCGTGCCCCATTCCTCGGGCGCGACGCTGGCATGGACGGCGGAGTCGGCGACGATCTCGGCGCGCCGTTCGGCCAGCGACAGATACAGCAGCACGCCGGTGCTGCCGACGGTGCGCCGGTCCGCGCCGACGCGGAACAAGGATACCGCCCGCGCCCGCACCCGCCGCGCCTTTACGGCGGACGGGGTCAGCGCCAGCCGCAGCGGCATCCACGACAGGATCGCGCGCGCCACCGCGAACTTCAGTACCAGCACGACCAGCAGGATCGTCAGCAGTTCGCGCGCCGTATAAT
>CAXUMU010000388.1:0-2044 GCA_964252145.1 uncultured Sphingomonadaceae bacterium | reverse complement strand
ACGGCGGTCAGCGCCTCCATCTCGACGCCGGTGGTGTGGGTGGTACGCACCGTCGCGGTGGCGGTGATGCCGTGGTCGTCGAGCGCGAGGTCCAGCGTGACGCCCGCGATCGGCAGGGGGTGGCAGAGCGGGATCAGGTCGGCGGTCTTCTTCGCCGCCATGATGCCGGCGACGCGCGCGACGGCGAGCACATCGCCCTTCTTCACCGCGCCCGCGCGGATCGCGGCGCCGGCCTCCGCCGACATGGCGATACGGCCCGATGCGGTGGCCTCGCGCGCGGTTTCCGCCTTGGCCGAGACGTCGACCATGCGCGCGGCGCCATCGGCATCGAGGTGGGTCAGCCCGCTCATGCGCCGGTCAGCAGCGCGCGCGTGGCGGCCTCCACGTCGGGTGCACGCATCAGCGTCTCGCCGACCAGGAAGCAGCGGACGCCGTGCGCCGCCATCGCGTCGAGATCGGCCTTGGTGGTGAGCCCGCTCTCGGCGACGAAGGTGCAGCCCTTGGGCGCACGGCCGACCAGCTCGTAGGTGCGCGCGAAATCGACCGAGAAATCGCGCAGGTCGCGGTTGTTGACGCCGATCAGGCGGGATTGCAGACGCAGCGCCCGGTCCAGCTCGGCCGCGTCGTGCACCTCGACCAGCGCATCCATGCCTCGGGCGATCGCCTCCGCCTCGATCTCGGCCATCGCGCCGTCGTCCAGCGCGGCGACGATGATCAGGATCGCGTCGGCTCCCAGCGCGCGCGATTCGGCGACCTGCCAGGGATCGACGATGAAATCCTTGCGGAGACACGGGATCGAGACGGCGGCGCGGGCGGACTCCAGATAGGCGTCGGCGCCCTGGAAATAGGGCGCGTCGGTCAGCACCGAGAGGCAGGCGGCGCCGGCGGCTTCGTAGGCGCGCGCGTGCGCGGGCGGATCGAAATCGGCGCGGATCAGTCCCTTGGAGGGGGACGCCTTCTTCACCTCGGCGATCAGGCCGTAGCCGGTGGCGGCGTTGCGATCGAGCGCGGCGCGGAACCCGCGCGGCGGTGACTGGGCGACGGCGCGGGCTTCCAACTCTTCGGTGGTGACCTGCGCCTTGCGGGCGGCGACGTGGGCGCGCTTGGCGTCGCAGATCTCGACGAGCTTGTTCATGCCCCCACACCAACCGTCATTCCCGCGGAAGCGGGAATCCATGGCAACGGTGTCGCCCGAGATGAAGCGTTGTGCCGTCCGTGGATCCCCGCTTTCGCGGGGATGACCGCCGAGGGGAAGGTCATCAGAACCGCACCCAGCAATCGAGCAGCGTATTCGCCAGCCCGTTGTCGAGCACCTCGGCCGCTTCCTCCACGCCGTCGCGAAACTCCTCGGCGTGGCCGGCCACGATCAGCGCGGCGGCGGTGTTGAGGAGGACGGCGTCGCGGTAGGCGCCGGGCTCGCCCTGAAGCAGGCGGCGGAGCGCCGCGGCATTGTACGCCGCATCGCCACCGCGCAGCGCGGCAAGCGGGTGGCGCGGCAGGCCGGCATCCTCTGGTACGATCCGCGCCTCGCCCGCGCCGCATGCGCCGATGCGCACGATCGTGCTGGGGCCGCCGATCGAGAGTTCGTCCAGCGGCTCGTCGCCCGAGACGACCATCGCCGCCTCCACCCCCAGCAGCGCGATCGCCTCGGCATAGGTGTGCAGGTAGTCCGGCCGGGCGACGCCGATCAGCTGGCGCGTGACGCGCGCCGGGTTGGCGATGGGACCGATCAGGTTGAAGATCGTCCGCCGCCCGATCGCACGACGCACATGCGCGAGCCGGCCGAGCGCGGGGTGGTGGGTCTGCGCGAAGAGGAAGGCGATGCCGATCTCGGCGAGGCTCGCCGCGGCATTGGCGGACGCGCGGGCGAGATCGAGGCCCAGCGCCTCCAGCGTGTCCGCGGCGCCCGCGCGCGAAGAGGCGGCGCGGTTGCCGTGCTTGGCCACCGGCACGCCGCATGCCGCGACCACGATCGCGACGGCGGTCGAGATGTTGAGGCTGTGGCTGCCGTCGCCGCCGGTGCCGCACACGTCGATCGTGCCGG
>CAXUMU010000387.1:0-2100 GCA_964252145.1 uncultured Sphingomonadaceae bacterium | reverse complement strand
TCCGGGCGTGTTGCTGGTCGTTGTCATTCATCCGGGCCGGCCCCGGCCGCGGCGCCCGTCCCGCAAGGGGACGATGCGGCATCGTGGGCGGCGTTCTGCGAGGGGGCCGGGATCGAGCCGGGCGAGCTGCGCACCTCGCCCGACGCGATGCGGCGGCTGGGCGTGCTGTACCGTCAGGTCGTGCTGGGCCTGTCCGACCTGATCCAGGATCGCGCCGCGTTCAAGAGCGAGTTCCGTGTCGAGCGCACGCAGCTGAGCTTCGGGCGCAACAATCCGCTGAAGCATCTGCCGCCGCTGGATTCGGCCAAGCTGCTGCTGGCCGATCCGATGCCCGGCTTCATGGCGTGCGACGATGCGGTGCGCAGCGCCTTCGAGGATGTGAAGAAGCACCAGCTGGCGATGCTGGCCGGCGTGCAGCATGCGCTGACCGCGGTGTTCGAACGCCTGTCTCCGCAGGAGATCGAGCGGGTGATGGAGAAGGCCGCGGGGGCCAAGCGCGGCCTGCCTTTCACGCGTGGCGTGAACCCGTGGACGGTGTATCAAACCGTGTTCGAGGCGCTGCGCAAGGATGCGACGGCCAACGTCAACAGCGTGATGAGCGTCGCTTTCCGCGAAGGCTATGAGAAGTTCCTGAGCGCCGGGAAGTAGGCGCGAAAGTGGGGGTGGGGTGACCTGGGAGAACAAGCCGGTCTGGTCGGAGGGAATGTTCCTGCGGCCGCAGCATTTCCAGCAGATGGAGCGCTTCGCCGGCGCCCAGCTGGACGCGCGCGTCGCCCCGATCCGCGCGCACGGCAACGGCCTGGCCGAACTGCGGATCGACGACGGGCTGCTGAAGACCGGCAAGATCGCGATCGTCCGCGCCTCCGGCGTGTTCGACGACGGCACCCCCTTCCGCGTGCCCGACGAGACCGCGGCGCCGCTGCCGCTGGAGGTGGGCCGCGATCTGCGCGACACCAACGTGTATCTCTGCGTGCCGATGGCGCGCGCCGGCACCGCCGACGTCGCGCTGGACGCGACCGCGCGCGCCGAGACGCGCTTCCTTGCGGCCGAGTTCGAGGCGGCGGACGCCGTTTATGGTTCTCCGTCGCGCATCCCGCTGAACGTCGGCCGCCTGCAATTGTCGCTGCGTCACGCGGCCGAGGGGCTGGAGGGCTATACCAACATCCCGCTCGCCCGGATCGTGGAGCGCCGCGCCGACGATTCGGTGGTGCTGGACGAAGGTTTCATCCCCAGCGTGATGGCGTGCGCGGCGAGCCCGGCGCTGTCGGGCTTCCTCTCCGAGCTGGAAGGGCTGCTGCATCAGCGCGGCGAGGCGATCGCCGGGCGGCTGGGCACGCCGGGGGCCAAGGGCGTGGCGGACGTGACCGACTTCCTGTTCCTGATGGCGGTCAACCGCGCCGAGGCGACGGTGAAGCAGCTCGCCGCGCTGCCGATCGTCCACCCGGTCGATCTCTACACCTGGCTGTGCGAACTGGCGGCTGAGCTGGCGACGATGACCGCGGCGGGCAACCGGCCGAATTTCACCCCGCTCTATTCGCATCGCGACCTGCGGGTGTGCTTCGATGCGGTAATGGCGGAACTCAGGCGCTCGCTGAACGAGGTGTTCGAGCAGAAGGCGGTCGCGATCCCGCTGGAGCTGCGCGCCTACGGCATCCGCGTGGGGCAGATCAGCGACCGCTCGCTGTTCGCCGACGCGACCTTCGTGCTCGCCGCCAAGTCGGGCGCCAATACCGAGACGCTGCGCGCGAACCTGCCGCGGATCGCAAAGCTCGGCTCGGTCGAGCATATCCGCGATCTCGTGACGCGCCAATTGCCCGGCGTCGACATCTATCCGATGGCGGCGGAACCCAGGCAGATCCCGTTCCGCGCGCAGACGGTGTATTTCAGCATCAATTCGCGCCACGAACAGTGGCAGGCGGTGCGCACATCGGGGGCGGTGGCGCTGCACATCGCCGGTGACATTCCCAATCTCGAGCTGGAGATGTGGGCGATCAGGGGCCAGCAGGCATGAGCGACAAGCGAGACGACCCGCCGCCGACCGAGCGGACGATCATCCGGCCGGCGCGCCCGGTGCAGCCCGGCGCCGGTGCGCCCCCCGGC
>CAXUMU010000386.1:0-2111 GCA_964252145.1 uncultured Sphingomonadaceae bacterium | reverse complement strand
TGGGCAGCGGGATCGAGGCGCGCGTGCGCACCGCGCTCGATCTGCCGCTGGGCGATGTCGAGGAGGCGATCGAGGCGGCCTGCGCCGACGATCGGCTCGATCTGGCCGGGCTGCGCGCGATCGCCGCTGCCAACGCCGCCTGGGGCACCAAGCAGGGGCTGGAGGATGCCGATCGCATCGCCGCCTTCCTCGCCGCAGACCCGAAGGAGCGGGTCGGGCTGGTCTGCGAGCTCGTCTCGGTCGCGCGCACCGGCAAGGGCGATCCGCGCAAGCATTCCAGCAAACTCATCGGCTTGTGCGCCGAATATCCCGATCTGTGCGAGCGGCTGGGGGCGCTGTGCAGCCACTTGGCCGGCCTGCGCAAGCGCGCCGCGCTGGCCGAGGTTGCCGCCGCCGGCCTCCGCGCAGGCCAAGCCTATGCCCGCGCCTATGTCGCCGCCAAACGCGCGGCGGGCGTGGTCGACTTCGACGACCTGATCGATTCCGCGCACCGCCTGCTGAACGAGCCGGGCATGGGCGAGTGGGTGCGCTACAAGCTGGACCAAGCGCCCGATCACATCCTGGTCGACGAAGCGCAGGACACCAACGTCCGCCAGTGGACGATCGTCGCCGCGCTTGCCGCCGAGTTCTTCGCCGGCGCCGGCGCGCGCGGGCAGCGCCATCGCACCTTGTTCACGGTGGGCGATTTCAAGCAGGCGATCTTCGGCTTCCAGGGCACCGATCCCGAGGCGTTCCGCGCCGCCCACCTCTCCTTCTCGCAGCGCGCGGAGGAGGCGGAGCGATCGATCCTCTCGCTCTCGCTGGACCGATCGTTCCGCTCGACGCCGCCGATCCTGGAACTGGTCGACGCGCTGCTGGATGGACTGGGCCACGCGCGGCTCGGGCTGGACGCCGCAGCGCCGCTGCATCTGTCGGCACGCGCCGGGCTGGCCGGCACCGTCACGCTCTGGCGGCCGCACGCGCAGGAGGATGCGGCCGACGACGCGGAGGGCGAAGAGGAGTGGGTGGACGATGCCACCCGCGCCTTCGCCACGCGGCTCGCCCGCCAGATCCGCGACTGGATCGCCGAGCCGCTGTGGCTGGAGGCGAAGGGCCGGCCGCTGCGGCCGGAGGACGTGCTGGTGCTGGTGCGCAAGCGCGGCGATCTGGCCGCCTTGATCGTCGCGCGGCTGCATGCCGAGGGGGTACCGGTCGTGGGGGTCGACCGATTGCGGCTGACCGCGCCGCTGGCGGTGCGCGACCTGCTCGCCGCGGTGCGCTTCGCGTTGCAGCCGGAGGATGATCTCAACCTCGCCAACCTGCTTGTCTCGCCCTTGTTCGGACTGGATCAGGAGCGGCTCTACCGGATCGCGTTCGATCGAAAGGATAGCCTGTTCAGCCGGTTGCGCAGCGACCCGACCACGATGGATGAGGCCGCCGCGCTGGGTGCGATCCTGGCGCAGGCGGATTTCGTCACGCCGTACCAGTTTCTCGAAGCGATCCTGTCCGGTCCGCTCGATGGACGGCGCAAGCTGCTCGGCCGGCTGGGCGAGGAGGCGCGCGATCCGATCGAGGAACTGCTCAACGCCGCATTGCAGTTCGCCGGCGATGCGACGCCGTCGCTGCAGGGCTTCCTCGACTGGTTCGATCGCGGCGAGGTGGATATCACGCGCGACCCCTCCGCGCCGGCCGATGCGGTGCGGGTGATGACCGTGCATGGTGCCAAGGGGCTGCAAGCGCCGCTCGTCATCCTGGCGGACGCGACCGTCGATCCCGAACTGATGGGCCGCCAGCGCGCGTTCGACTGGCCGATGGCCGACGATCTGACCGTCCCGCTGTTCCGCCCGCGCAAGGACGAGCAGCATGACGCCATGGCGTCGGCGCTGCGCCGGGCGGCCGAGCGCGACATGGCCGAGCATTGGCGGCTGCTCTACGTCGCCGTCACGCGCGCCGAGGAGCGGCTGGTGATCGGCGGCGCGCTCGGCCCCCGCATGCGCGGCACTCCGCCGGCGTCCAGCTGGTACCAGGCGATCGACGATGCACTGTCCGGCCTGGGTGCGGAGTGGCAGGACGACCAGCACTGGGGCGGCGCCCGCCACCACCACGGCGGCGAGTCGCGCGCGCGCCTGCCC
>CAXUMU010000385.1:0-2115 GCA_964252145.1 uncultured Sphingomonadaceae bacterium | reverse complement strand
ACCGACGGCGAGGACGGCCATTATCTGGGATCGACCGAGACCTACGACGCGATCGTGCTGGACTTGGGGCTCCCCACGATCGACGGGCTGACCGTGCTCGACCGCTGGCGCAAGGAAGGCAAGGACGTGCCCGTGCTGGTGCTGACCGCGCGCGACAGCTGGTCCGACAAGGTGGCGGGGCTGGACGCGGGCGCGGACGACTATCTCGCCAAGCCGTTCCAGACCGAGGAGCTGATCGCGCGCCTGCGCGCGCTGATCCGCCGCGCCTCGGGCAATGCGAGTTCGGAGCTCACCGCCGGCGACGTGCGGCTGGATACGCGCAGCGGCAAGGTGACGCTCGCCGGCGAGCCGGTGAAGCTGACCGCGCAGGAATATAAGTTGCTCAGCTACCTGCTGCACCACAAGGGCAAGGTGGTCAGCCGCACCGAGCTGATCGAGCATATCTACGACCAGGATTTCGATCGCGATTCGAACACGATCGAGGTGTTCGTGACGCGGATCCGCAAGAAGCTCGGCCCCGACGTGATCACCACCATCCGGGGCCTGGGCTACAGCCTCGACGAGCCCGCCTGAGCGGGAGCGGCAGCGCGGTGCGCAGCCCCAGGGTCGCGGCTCCGCCCGGCGAGCGCTGGTGGCAGATGTCGGTGAACTGGCTGCGGCTGCTGTTCGGCCGGCCGGTGCATATCGGCCGCAACCTGCACGGCGACGCGCCGTCGCGCGGCACCACCGGATCGCTCACGCGGCGGATGATCGGCGTCGCGGCGCTCTGGATCTTCGTGCTGCTGCTGGGCGGGGGCCTCGCGATGGACCGCGTGCTGAACGATGCGATCACGCGCAATTTCGATCTGCAGCTGGAATATGTCCTGACCGCGATGATCGGATCGGCCGAGATCGGGCCGGACAAGGAGGTCCGCTTCAACCGGCCGTTGGGCGACCAGCGTTTCCTGGAGCCTTATTCCGGGCTCTACTGGCAGGTCGCCGGGCGCGGCTTCGACCCGTTCCGCTCGCGCTCGCTATGGGACCGGGTGATACCGGTGCCGCCCGAGCCGGTGCCCGCGGACGACCATATCTACGACAGCAAGGCGTTCAAGGACGAGACGCTGCGCGTGCTGGAGCGCGACGTGCGCCTGCCCAATTCGCCCACGCTGTGGCGCTTCCAGGTCGCGCAGAGCCGCGACGGGCTGGACGATCAGATCCAGGCGGTGCGCCAGACGCTGATCCGCTCGTTCGCGGCGCTGGGGCTGGGGCTGATCGTGCTCGCCGCGATCCAGGCGACCTTCGGGCTGTGGCCGCTGCGCAAGATCCGCCGCGAGATCGGCGCGGTGCGCGCCGGCGCGCGCGCGCGGGTGGACGAGCGTCTGCCGGTCGAGATCGCGCCGATGGTGGAGGAGCTGAACGACCTGCTCGCGCATAACGAGAAGCAGGCCGAGGAGGCGCGCCGCCACGCCGGCAACCTGGCGCACGCGCTGAAGACGCCGCTGACCGTGATCATGAACGAGGCGACCGGCGGCAGCCCCGATCTCGCCGCGAGCGTGATCCGCGAGGCGACGACGATGCGCCGCCAGGTCGACCACCACCTCGCCCGCGCGCGCGCGATCGGCCGGCGCGGATCGGGCCAGAGCCGCAGCGAGGTCTGGCCGTCGCTGAGCGCGGTGGAGCGCGCGGTGACGCGGATGCACCGCCACGTCACGCTCGACCTGGCCGGCGACCGCGAGGCCGAGGTGCATGTCGAGCGGCAGGACTTGGACGAGATGCTGGGCAACCTGATCGAGAATGCCGCCAAATATGGCCAGGGCCGCGTGTTCGTGACCGTCGGCCGCGAGGCGGGCTATGTCGAAATCCTGGTCGAGGACGACGGCCGCGGCATCCCCGAAGCCGAGCGCGCCAACGTGCTGGAACGCGGCGCCCGGCTCGACACCGGCAAGCCCGGCACTGGGCTGGGCCTGGCGATCGTGCGCGACGTGGCCGAGATCTACGGCGGCACGATCGCGCTGGAGGAGAGCGAGGATCTGGGCGGGCTGTGCGCGCGGCTGCGGCTGCCGGCGGCGGTGTAGACCCCGATGCCGTTTGATTGACTCAGGCGTTCGTGTCGAGCGCAGTCGAGACACGCGCACC
>CAXUMU010000384.1:0-2116 GCA_964252145.1 uncultured Sphingomonadaceae bacterium | reverse complement strand
GTAGAGTAGAGTAGAGTAGAGTAGAGTAGAGTAACCAAGCCACACTCGTCATCGCGAGGAGCGCAGCGACGCGACGATCCATCGCCACCCAGACATCCGTCGCTTGGATCAAGAAGATGGATTGCTTCGCTGCGCTCGCAATGACGAGCAGCTAGCGCACGCCGCGCCTCCCTCAATACACCGCGAAGTAGCGGAAGATCGAATGGTCCGGGTCCGAGCGCCGCTCGCCCGCGCCCAGGATCACGGTGCGCGCCAGCCAGTCGTGCGGGCCGGCGGGGACCTTGAAGGTGGGGGTGAAGCGGAAATAGGCGGGCTGGGGGGTGCCGTTCAGCATCACCGCCTCGCCGGGTTTCGCGGGCACGATGTAACCGCGATTGTTGATGTAGATCTTGGTGCCGTCGTCGGCTTCCATCAGATAATGCGCGTTCAGCTCGATCACGCCGTCGGCGCGCACCGTCGCATAGTCGGCGCCGCTGTGCGGGATCACCCGGCCGCTCAGCCGCGGGCCCGAGATCACGCCGCCGCTGGCCGGCGTATAGCCCTGGCTCGCCCCGCCCGGCAGCGGGCCGAAGGTGCAGCGGTCGGCGGTGAAGTCGACGCGGACGTCGAAGGCGTGCTCCAGCCGGGGGACGATCGTCGAGTCCATCATACGTCTCGCGGCGCCAGGGCGTCGCCGCTGGCGAGCGCGGGATCGAACCGGCCGACCGACATCGCCGGCCCGGTCGGGCGGTAGCGGATCGCCCCGCACCGGCAGCCGCCGTCCGCCGTTTGAGCTTCGCCGATCATGCGCATCCTCCTCGCCCACCTTTCGCGCTACCGCTATGGCGCGGGGCGGGCGGCGGCAACTGATTCTGCGGGGGTGACTTGATGGCGATCGGTCGGTGGAGGATGCGCCTGCTGGCGTGCGGCGCGCTGCTGGCGGCGGGCAGCGCGCAGGCCGAGGTGGCGACGATGACGCAGATGTTCGACGGCGCGATGCGGCCCGATGCGGCGGTCGACACCTTCTCGCACAGCGACCGGCTGCTGCCGACGCGCACCGTGCGCAAGGGCGAGGGCGTCGCGCCGCTGCCGGTATCGGCGAAACCCTTTCCCGCGATCCAATTCGAGGATCATGGCCGCCGCTTCGACCTGAACGACTATCTCGCCACCAATCGCGTGGCGGGGCTGCTGGTGCTGAAGAACGGCGCGGTCGCGCTGGAGGATTATGAGCTGGGGATCGAACCGGCGACGCGGTGGCTGTCCTTCTCGATGGCCAAATCGGTCACCTCCACGCTGATCGGCGCGGCGATCGCGGACAAGCTGATCAAGAGCGTCGACGATCCGGTGGTCAAATATGTGCCGGCGCTGAAAGGGAGCGCCTATGACGGCGTCAGCATCCGCCACGTGCTGACGATGTCGTCGGGCGTGCGCTGGGACGAGACCTACCTCGATCCCAAGTCCGATCGGCGCAAGCTGCTGGCCGAGCAATTGACGCTGACGCCGGGCGGCGTGCTCAAATATATGGCGAGCCTGCCCCGCGCGGCGCCGCCCGGCACGCGCTGGAATTACAGTACCGGCGAGACGTTCGTCCTCGGCGCGGTGGTGGAGGGGGCGGTCAAGCGGCCGATGGCCGATTATCTGTCGGACAGGATCTGGTCGCGCGCCGGTATGGAGAGCGATGCGACGTGGTGGCTGGAGAGCCCCGGCGGGGCGGGCTTCGCCGGCAGCGGCATCGGCGCGACCTTGCGCGATTTCGGCCGCTTCGGGCTGCTCGCCGCTAATGGCGGCGCGATCGCGGGCAAGCCGGTCGTGCCCAAGGGCTGGTTCGCGGCGGCCGGCGTGCCGCGCGCGATCGGCGGCAAGACGGTCGACTATGGCTATATGTGGTGGATCCCGCCACAGGCCGACCCGATCCACCACGGCGCGTTCGAGGCGGTCGGCATCTTCGGCCAATATATCTACGTGAACTCGCGCGAGAATTTGGTGATCGTGGTGCTGAGCGCGCGCTCGAAACCCTCCGAGGAGGACCGGGTGGAGCTGAACGACGACGCCTTCTTCGCGGCGGTGGCGAAGGCGCTGCATTAGAGTCGGATGACATTAGGCTGACGCATAGCCGGAGTTGGCGAGGTAGTTGGCG
>CAXUMU010000383.1:0-2137 GCA_964252145.1 uncultured Sphingomonadaceae bacterium | reverse complement strand
CTTCACGATCAAACTGTGAGGAGCGCACAATGTCGCACTGCTATCATCACGCGCTGAGCTCCGTGCGTCGCTGGGGCGGCGCGGTCGAGGACTATCTCCGGCTCCACCAATGGTTCGACAAGTCCAAGCGGATCATCGCCGACCCGCGGCATCGCGCGCTCCGCCACCACGCCGAGGGCATCTTCATGCTCGAGACGCTGTTCGGCGTGACCATTACAGCGAGGGCCGGGCCGTACCCGTTCGCCAGATCGGCGAGCAGCACGTCACCGAGGATCTCGGCCGTATCCCGAGCTTCGCCGACTGGGCCCGGCTGGTCCAGCCGGCGCCGTGGATCCTGCGCGGCAACCCAGCGGGCGCGGGCGCCCTCGACACCACCCACTGAGGAGGCGGTATATGGCGAACAGCTACACCAAGGCCGCGTTCACGCTGACCGTCACCACCGCCGAGGCCGAGCTTCTCGATCGGGCGTAGCGCGCCGCAGACATCCTCGCGACCGATCAGCAGCCGGGCGCGGCGCGGCGGGCCGCCAGCCGGCGTCGTCGTGCCGCCACCGGTCGGTGAACCGCCGCCGCACGATTTGCCCGGCCAAGGGGTTGGGCGGCTTGGGCACGACGATCTCCTCGCCCATGAGCACGACCATGCCGCTGCGCATCCCGGCATACTCGATCACCCGATGGTAGCTCACGTAGCTGATCCGCCCGCCGGCGTTCAGCTGCTCGGTCATGCCAGGCTCGGACACGCTGTTCTGCGGATTGTTGACGACGAGGTCGCCCGCCAGAAGCGCCGCGAAGCCGGCATGATCGTCGTCAATCAGCGACTCGTCCATCTTGTTGACCAGCGCCAGCACGGCCGCGATCTCGGGCTGCCTCGCGGCGGCGGCTATTGCCGGGCCGGCGGGCGTCCATTCGGCCGCGGCCCAAGCTCGCTTATGGTCTGACGCAGCTCATGCCTGCCACGGCGCCGGGGCTGGGCGTCAATCGCTACGATCCAGTCGATAACATGCGGGGAGGGGCGCGCTACCTGCGAAGCCAGCTCGATCGTTTTGGGCAGGTGCATCTGGCGCTCGCCACCTACAATGCGGGGCCGGGTCGTGTGCGCAACGGAAGCGTTCGGGCAATCGCCGAAACGCAGGCGTACGTCCGGAATATCGTGGCCAACTGGAGCCGCCTGTCCGTGGCGCCGCCCGCTTCCGAGCCGGAAAGTCGGTTCGCGCGCGCGGTGCGGCTAGCGGTCTTCTGAGCCGCGCCGCGCCGAGCGCTTCTCCGCCGGTCACCGCGCGCCGAGAGATCCCCTCCCAACAGCGGGCTCTATTCGATCCATCAACTTACCAAATCCTCGCGAGGCTGGCAATCAAACATATGGCCGGCAGTCTGTCCTATGATCTCGTTAGAATATGTTGAAGTCCCAGCGTTTGATCACGGCGCGCTGTAGTGCCGCCGCCCATTCCGGACGAACCTCAGTGCCATCCATTCAATCAACTTCTTCCAGCGCCTGAATGAGATTTGCGGGAAGGTCATGGAACATTGCGCAGGGCATCAGAATGAGCGTGGTAAACGGGGTGAGGCGCGCAGCTCTTCGTCCTTGAGAGTCTCAATGTGAATCGGCCTGCAATGTTGACCCCGGTGGGGGCGGATAAGCGTCGAACTTTGACACCCTGAGCTGATGCGGTTCTCGCCTGTTCGCTGCCCGCGCAGTCGTTATAGCGTCGCCAAACTTCATCGCGGTCATCGCGGCGGAGCTCGTCGCCTACGCAGCAGGCGAGGCGCTGCACCTGTCCAGCGACGAATTTACCCGCGTCCTTAGGCGCTGGTGAAGGCTGAAGCGTGCTCGTTGGCAAAGGCGGCCAGTGAACGCGGTGGCGAGCCGGTGGCACGTAGAACGCCGTCCGCGACCGTGTCGGCTTCGCCACGACTATAGTGCGCGTAGTCCTCAATCAGCCCGTCGGCCTGCCAGTCGCCCATGCCGGCGGCCGACAGAGCGGCGCGCATGGCGACGGAGGACACCGGCTCAAAGGATACCGGTCTGCCCGTCGCCGCGGATATGATGTCGGCGATCTCAGGATGCGTCAGCGCCTGGGGCCCTGTCAGGTCATAGATCTGCCCACGGTGACCCTCGCCGACAAGCGCCGCGACCGCGG
>CAXUMU010000382.1:0-2140 GCA_964252145.1 uncultured Sphingomonadaceae bacterium | reverse complement strand
GAAATGCCCGTGGCAGTCGATGATCATGCCGTGACGCCTTCCGCGTAGGCGGGCGCTTTCTCCGCATCGACGAACAGCTCGTCCATGCGCATCCGCCGCGGCGTCAGGCCCTGGTCGAACGCGGTCTTCTCCAGCGCCTCGATCGTCGGGCGGTTGGCCTCCAGCGTATAGGGCAGCGGGTCGGGCCCGACGATCTTCTGCAGCGCGCGATACTTGTCCGCGCCCGCACCCGTCGCCTCGCCCGAGTTCAGCTTCGCGAGCCAGTCCTGCTTGGCCTTCTCGAACGCGTCGAACAGCGACTTCGCGACCCAGGGCGCCTTCGTCAGCACCTCGTCCTTCACCACGATCGTGCCATGCATCGGATAGACGCCGGTGCGGCGATAATAGTCCGCCTCCAGCTCCTCGGCTTTCGGGAACAGATCGGGGTAGTTCGCCTCGACCTCCTGCCAGCCGCCGGTCGGCGCACCGGTGCGGCCGATCCCCGCCGCCGCGTCGAAACCCGCCGAGATCGCGCCGCGCGCCATCATGTCCGCCAGGCTGTCGCCCGCCGGGACATGCTTGACGTTGTCGGGGAGCTTCATCTCCTGGACGTGCTCCTCGTCGTCGACCCACCAGGTGATCTTGTTGTTGTCGACGCCGAACTCGTCGATCAGCACCTGGCGCGTCCACACCCCGGTGGTGACCGAATAGGCGCGCACGCCGGCCTCCTTGCCCTCCAGGTCCTTGGGCGAGGTGATCCCCGCATCGGGCCGGACGAGCAGCCCCGAATGGTGGAAGCGCCTGACCACGAAGATCGGCAGCGCGACGAACGGCTTTCCGTAGGCGCGCGCGATGATGTAGGTCGTCGGCGCGATCTCGCAGACGTCGAACTCCAGGTCGCGCACCATGCGGCGGAAGGCACCGATCTGCGGCTTCACCGTGACGAACTCGGGCTCGACGCCCTCGATCGGGATCTCGCCCGACTTGATCGCCATCGTGTGCGGGTGGTCCGCGATCGCGATCTTCAGTTTCACCTTCTCGGCCAAGGCTCGCCCTCCTGTTGCATGGCTGCGGGGCCATGCAATCGGCTCCCGGCTCGGTTCGGCGGCGAACAAGCGGTGCGCGGTCCTGCAAGTCAACGCAGGCACTTGGCGAACGAACGGCTTGCCGCGCATAACTTATAGGCAAGCGGCATGTGCGCGATCACGCCGGCGATAACTTGCTCCGATTTCGAGCCGGGCAAAGCGATCCAAATCGCGCCGACAACGCGATAGGTTCTGTGCTGCAGGCGATTGGAAAGATGGCTCAGCATCTGCCGTTTTCCCGAACGCCTTCAGGCGTCCCAGGGGCATCCCCGAAAACGGTTACAACGATCACGAACCACGTATTTCTGCCATTTCTCCGTCAATGCTGCTTAGCGGACGATAACCTATATAAGCGCTCTCTGTTGCATTGCAGCACGACAGCGGATCGGGAAATGGCCTCCGGGCACCGATTGCCGGGATATAAGTCCGCTGCTATTCGGGCGGCGGAGAGGATATAAAATTGGCTCACACATCGGTGCGCGAGCGCGCAGCTGCGCTCAGCTTTCGCCAGCTCAAGCTGTTCGAGGCGATCGGCGATCTGCAGAGCGTCCGCCGGGCATCGGAGGAATGCAGCCTGTCGCAACCCGCGGTGACCCAGGCGCTCGCCAAGCTCGAGGAGCAGGTCGGCGCGGTGCTGGTCGACCGGCGCGCCAGCGGCAGCTATCTCAACGACCTCGGCACGATGTTCCACGCCCGCGTCCGCCGTTTCTTCGGCCAGGTCGAGCAGGCGGTGGTCGATCTCGGCGCGGCATTGTCCCCCACCGGCGCCAAGCCGATCGTCAATCGCGTCACCCGCTCGCAAATCCGCACGCTGATCGCGACGATCGAGAACGGCTCGTTCGACTCCGCCGCCGATGCGCTCGGCATCTCGCCCGCCTCGCTCCAGCGCGCCGCGCGCGATCTGGAGGGCAATCTGCGCAAGTCGCTCTATTACCGCAGCGCCGCGGGCATGCTGGTCAGCCCGCTCGGCATCGAGTTCGGCGGCAAGATGAAGCTGGCGTTGCAGGAGATCGAATGGGGAATCGAGGAACTGGAGGCCGCGCGCGGCGGCCCCAGCCGCCCGGTCGTGATCGGCG
>CAXUMU010000381.1:0-2152 GCA_964252145.1 uncultured Sphingomonadaceae bacterium | reverse complement strand
CACTTCGACAATCTGCCGCACGACGCCGTCCAGATTGCGCAGCACTTCGGTCGCCGGATAGCGCAGCACCCGCACACCCTACGCGGCTAAGCCGCAGTTTATGGGAAAAAGTGCTGTAAAATCAGTGCAGCAGATGCTCGCTACGCTAAGCGGCTCGCGTGCCGCGGATGGCCACCCGGTCCCCCGAAATCCGCAGGATTGCGCGACTTTCGAACCCAGTCCTGCTAATGATGTTGGCCTTATGGTCCCCCGCCGGCACAAGCCCGGTCGCCGGGCCTTTCTTGACGGAAACTTCGCCCGGCGGAAGCTGCCGCTGGCCGCCTCAGAATACTGCATCTGGGATACCGAACTGCCAGGGTTCGGCCTGAGAGTGAGGCCAACCGGGCGTTACTATTGGTTCGTCCGCCTTCGGCATCGCGGCAAGCATCGTCGGATCACGCTCGGCTGCACCGACGATGTCGACGCCGTGCTTGCGCGGACCCAGGCGCGGCGGCTGCTCGCGGAGGTAGCGCTCGACGGCCTGCCGAAGCGGACGGTGGTGAAGGCCACGCCGCTCCTCAGCGATTTCGTTGAATCCTACTGGAGCGACATCGCCCGTTGCTGGAAGCCGTCGACGCAGAAGCGGAACCTTGGCGCTTGCAAACGCGAGCTGCTGCCCGTGTTCGGAGCGATCCGAGTTGCCGACATCGTTCCGGCAGATGTGCTCCGCTGGCGCGACAGCTTGGCTGGAGGGAAGGAGGTCACGTTCAATCGCACGCTGCCGGTACTGGCGTCGCTGTTGAAGTACGCCGAACAGCTTCGTCTCCGCCGCAAAGGCTCCAACCCTTGCCGGGGCATGTCCCGTTATAAGCGCCCGCCGTGCGAACGCTATCTGACACCGCTTGAGTACCGGCGCATGGGAGCGGCGCTCCGCGAGGCGGAGGCGTCCAACCCCAGCGAGGTCGCGATTGTGCGGCTGCTGCTCTACACGGGCGCGCGGATCAGCGAGATACGCGATCTCAGATGGGAATGTGTCAAGCCGCCGCATCTGGCCCTCCCCGACAGCAAGACCGGGCAGAAGACCATCTGGTTGAACAGCCAGGCGCTGGCGGTGATCGAAGCGGTGGCGAGGCACGAGGGTTGCTCGCTCGTCTTCCCGAACAAGCGCGGCACGGGGTCACTCGCCTTCCAAGGCTGGTGGGAGCGGTTCCGCCGCACCTGCGCCCTGCCCGACGTCCGGGTGCACGATCTGCGTCATAGCTTCGCGTCCACGGCAATCATGGACAACGTGCCGCTCGCCACCATCGGCAAGCTGCTGGGGCATGCGCTTCCGGAGACCACGGCTAAATATGCTCATTTGTCGGATGACGTGATCGGCGACGCGGCACAGCGGATATCAGGCTCGCTCGCTCAGGCGATAGGGCTTCAACTGTGACCGCGCTTGCGCTCAAGCAGGTAGTCGCCGACGCGCTCGCGGAGGTAGGCGCCAGCGTCGTTCACCTGCGACTGCCGCGCGGCAAGCCGCGCACGACGACTTGGCTGGGTATCGAGCACGGGTTCGGCATCCGCCACTATGCGACGGGCCGCAACGTCTACATCGTCCAAACGCGGATGGCGGGGCGGATGCGGACGGTGACGGTCGGGTCCGCCGCCGTGATCACGCGGCATCAGGCAACGATCGTCGCCCGGCGCGTGCTGGCCTATGCGCAGGTTGGGCTCGATCCCGCCACGGATCGCAAGCGCATCCGGTCCGCGCCGCGCTTCGACGACTTCCTCAAAGAATATTGGGATCGCTGGTCGCCGAAGTGGAAGCCTTCGACCTACGAGACGCAAACCCAATACCGCGCGCTCTATCTCGATCGCGCCTTCTCCGGCGTGTTCATCGACGAGCTGAACGAGGCGCACGTAACGAGCTGGTTCGCCGACCTGAACAACCGCACCGGCCCAGGCGCTGCCAACCGGACGCTCGGCATCCTCGCCGCGATGCTGAACAAGGCGGAGAGCTGGGGCTACCGCCTGGAGAACACCAATCCTTGCCGCTCAGTGCGCCCGAACCGCCGCAGGCAGTGCGAGCGCTTTCTCAGCCGCGCGGAGTTGGAGCGGCTGGGGCAAGTGCTGGTGGTCTGCCCTGGAAAAACTGGTCCAATTCTGAAGAGAGCCCTGCGGGGCGGAA
>CAXUMU010000380.1:1741-2210 GCA_964252145.1 uncultured Sphingomonadaceae bacterium | reverse complement strand
CGCCCCCGCCCCGCGGGCGGCTGACGCCATGGCGTCGAAGTCGACATGCGCGGTCAGGTCGCGGTCGCCGGGATCGGCATAGGGATCGGCGAAGGCGTGGCCGCTGACCGCCTGCAGCGTCTCGCCTACCCTGCTGGCGGCATGGCCATAGTCAACTATGAGCACGACACCGCCCTGCAACAACAACCGCTTGGCGAGCGCTGACGTCATGGCGGCAGCATCCGGCCGAATCTCGACGATGCCGCCGAGCGGGGCATCGCGCAGTGCGGGCGGCACCCGCCCGTCCCCGGCACCGTGCCGGGGCCGGGGACGAAGCCGGTGCCCGACCAGTCGATCATCCGTTCGCGCCAGCCGGCATCGGTGCGGAGGAACTGGTGGATCGGCAGCGCATCGAAGAATTCGTTGGCGACGATCAGCAGCGCGCCGTCGGCAGGCAGCGAAGCGATTCCGTCGTGCCACTTTGCGTGCC
>CAXUMU010000380.1:0-1731 GCA_964252145.1 uncultured Sphingomonadaceae bacterium | reverse complement strand
CGCGCGCAGCGCATCCGCGGCGAGCGTGCCGCGCCCCGGCCCCAACTCGACATAATGCGCCGCCGGCCGGCCGGCGCGCAGCCACAGGTCCGTGGCCCAGGCACCGATCAGTTCGCCGAACATCTGGCTGATCTCGGGCGCGGTGATGAAGTCGCCAGCAGTCCCCAACGGATCGCGCGTCGCATAATATTCGGCGTTCGCGGCGGCCATATACTCGGCCAGCGGGATCGGCCCCTCCCGCGCGATGCGCCGGGCGAGCCGCGCCTGCAGCGACGATCCGTCCGACTCAGGCGACGCTCGCGCTCCCGGCGATCGGTTCGACGCGGACGCGGCGGCGCTTGGCGGTCGCGATCAGATAGACGCCGCCCAGCAGCATCGGCACGCTCAAGGTCTGGCCCATCGTCAGCCCCCACCACAGATGCTCCAGCCCCGCATCCGGCGCGCGAAAGCGTTCCAGCGTGATCCGGCTGAGCGCATAGCCCAGCAGGAAGGTGCCGACGAGCTTGCCCGGCTGGTAGCGCGCATCGGTCCGCCAGAACAGGAAGGCAAGCACGCAGAACAATACGATCCCCTCCAGCCCCGCTTCGTACAGCTGGCTGGGATGGCGCGCGATATCGCCGGCGCGGGGGAACACCACCGCCCACGGCACGTCGGTCGGCCGGCCCCAGAGCTCGCCGTTGACGAAGTTGGCGAGCCGCCCGAAGAACAGCCCGAAGGGCACGCAGCACGCGACATAATCGTGCACGCGCAACCAGTTGAGCCCGTGCTTTCGCGCGAGATACAAGATACCGAGCGTCACGCCGATCACGCCACCGTGGAACGACATGCCGCCCTCCCACAGCTTGAACACGTCCAGCGGCGTGCGCAGCAGCTCGGGCTTGTAGAACAGCACGTACGCGGTGCGGCCGCCGATCAGGATGCCCAACGTCGCGTAGAACACCATATCGTCGGCGTGGCGGCGGGCCATCGGCGCGCCCGGCCGGTCGATCAGCTTCAGCAGATACCACCAGCCGAGCATGATCCCGGCGATGTAGGCGAGCGAATACCAGCGGATCTGGAGAATGCCCAGATCCAGCGCGATCGGGGAAAGATGCAGATCCTCGAACCGGAACGCGGCGGAGGCGGAGGCGAGCAGCGACAGGATCAAGGCTTTACCCCCACGGACTTTCGCCCTCATAAGAGCCGTAACCAAAAACCGGAAGACGGGATGAGGATGCCGAGCGATCTCGATCGGCGGTTCGACGCGGCCATGGACCGGCTGACGGGCGAAGGCGGGCTGCTCGCTTCCGCCGGCGATCCAGGCTGCGCGGTGCCGGTGGCGCTGCCGGCGACGCTGCCCGAATTCTTCCACGCCTTCTGCGCGGCCTATGCCGGGCAGGAGGGCGTGGTCGCCGGCGACGAGCGGCTGAGCTTCGCCGACCTGGATGCGGCCTCCGACGGGGTGGCGCGCGCGCTGGTGGGCGAATGGGGCGTGATGAAGGGCGACCGGGTGGCGCTGGCGATGCGCAACGCGCCCGGCTGGATCGCCTGCTACATGGGCGTGCTGAAGGCGGGCGGGATCGCCACGCTGATCAACGGCTGGTGGGAATGCGACGAGCTGTCGCATGCGCTGGCGCTCACCCGGCCGGTGCTGGTGCTGGCCGATGTCGAGCGGGCGCGGCGGATCGTGGCGGCGGACGGGGCGGTGCGGATCGTGATCCTGCCGATCGATCGGCCGCTGGGCGCGGCGCT
>CAXUMU010000379.1:0-2229 GCA_964252145.1 uncultured Sphingomonadaceae bacterium | reverse complement strand
GGCACGAGGCCGGTCTGCGCGAGCGCCGCGGAGGGAACCGCCAGAGCTAGCGCCAGCGCGTGAAGGCCGACCCTGTCGAACCGGAATGCGCGGCCGATATGACGATGTGCTTCCATGACCTCCCCTTTCGCGATCTGTTTGGCAACTCCCCTGTCCGAAGCCGCCTGACGGGTTTAAGCGCCGATTCTCAAACAATCAAGCACCCTTATAATGGTGCCTGATAATGTGCGTCTGTGTGGCTTTATTCCCACGCTGACCGGGGTTAAAGCGGGTCATGGAGAATCGAGAGGCGGTCGCGGTGCAGGACGTTTTACAGCAGATCGCGGTCGAGGAGCGCGAGGCCGACCTGTCCGCGCAGCCGCCGACGGCGCGGCGGCGGTTCACCTTCTTCATCAAGGCCGCGGAGGCGGTGCAGCGCACGTTGACCGAGCCTCGCCTGAGGCAGGCCGGGATCACCTATGCGCAGCTCGCGATGCTGCGGTCGATCGCCGCCAACCCCAACCTGTGCGCCGCCGACCTCGCGCGCCACACCAGCGTCACCCCGCAATCGGCCGGCGAGATCATCTCGACGCTGCTGCGCAAGCACCTCGTCACCCGCTCCGAGGATGCCGAGTCGCGCAAGACTCTCCGCCTCAACATCCTCCCCGCCGGCACCCACCTGCTCGCCAAGGTTGAATCCATCCTTGATTCCGTCGAAGCCGACCTCATCGCCACCATCGATTCGAAGGATCTCGAGATCGCCAGGGCGGTGCTTGGCGGTATCATCGAGGCGGCGAAGCTCGCACCCAGCGGCGCGCGCCGCGCGAACGCCGCCAACGATCACGATACCGGGTCGAAACCGTCCGGTTCGAACTAGGTCCACGCTTCCGACCCACAGCTGGAAGTGCCGCCTTTACTCGGTCGAGGTTCATCTATAAGGTTGCCTTACTATGAGGTGACGCGGCGGGGCATGGCCTGTTCGCACGAGACCATCAGCTGCTGCCCGACCCGGAGATGCCGTGGCGATCCCATTCTCCGGTCTTGCATGCAAGGCTACCTTATTATAAGTCGGCTCTGGGGAGTGTAAAGTCATGCCGAACGCCGCCAATCCGGTGGAGAAGCCGCCCCGGCTTGCCGATCATCGGACGCCGTTCATCTTCAACGACTGGTACGTCGCGGCGCTGTCGCACGAGATCGGCCGCTCCCTGTTCGCGCGGACGCTGCTTGAGCGCTCGGTGCTGATGTACCGCACGCAGGACGGCACCCCAGTGGCGCTGCGCAACCGCTGTCCGCACCGCTCCTTCCCGCTGGCCAAGGGGGTCCTCCACGACGACGACACGGTGACCTGCGGCTACCATGGCATCGGCTTTGGCCCGGACGGGCGCTGCGTGTCGGTGCCGTCGCAGAAAAGCGTGCCGCCGGCGATCCGGGCGCGCGCCTATCCGCTGGTCGAGCGCGCGCCGTTCGTGTGGATATGGATGGGCGCGCCGGAGCTGGCCGACCCGTCGACGATCCCCGATCATCGCTGGCTGTCGGCGCCGGACTATACCCGCTACGCCAGCTACCTTCATTGTCAGGCGAACTACGTCCGCCTGCACGAGAACGTGCTCGACCTCACCCATTTTCCTTACGTCCACGGCGAGGCCGCGGGCGGCCTCGACTACATCAGCGTGCCCGCCGAGGTGAAGACGGTCGGCGACAAGGTATCGATCACCCGCCGCCTTGCCGGGCAGCCGGTGAATGCCAACTATGGGCGGCTGATCGGCAACCTCGAGCACCGCGTCAACCGCACGTCGGAGTCGTGGTTCGTCTCGCCGGGCTTCCATATCGCGCATGCGACGATCGAGGATTTGGAGGGCGGGGTCGACGGCAAGACCGAGTTCCACTTCAAGATCATCCACTGCTTCACGCCCGAGACGCCGCACACCAGCCATTATTTCTTCGCCGGCGCGCGCGATGTCCGCATCGGCGACGACGAGCTGACGCGGCAGTCCGAGGCGCGCGCGCGGGCGACGTTTCTTGAGGACGACGAGGCGCTCCGGCTTGTCGAGGACAGCTGGAAGCACGAGGACAGCTCGGATTATGAGGAACTGAGCGTCCGCGGTGACCGCGCCGGCTTGCAGATGCGCCTCATTGTGGCCCGTCTCGCCAGCAGCGAAGCGACCGCCGCGCCCTAGGACGTATCGACTCAGTCCTGTGCGCTCCCAACCGAGCGAAGTCGCGGGGACCCCGGAGAGGCGGTGGGGCCCG
>CAXUMU010000378.1:0-2240 GCA_964252145.1 uncultured Sphingomonadaceae bacterium | reverse complement strand
GCCAACTACCTCGCCAACTCCGGCTATGCGTCAGCCTAATGTCATCCGACTCTAGAACACATCCGACGTAACGCGGCTCGACACCCCGATGAGGCTGGAGAGAACCAGTCGGATGAGCTCGCCCTGCCGCGTCGTGCCGGTCTTCAGGAAGATCTGCTTGAGATAGGTACGCGCGGTTTGCTCCTTGATGCGCATCTGCTCGGCGGCGTGGCACAGCGTGGCGCCACCGGCGATCAGGCTGGTCAGGCGCGATTCCACCGGCGACAGATGGTAGAGCTTGCAGACCGACTGCATCAGATGGTTCGTGTTGCGCGCGGGATCCAGCACATACAGGATCGCGGCGACGTCGTTGGGTTCGGATGCCTGCTTCTCCGCCGGCATGACCGCGGCGATCAGCGGCGCCTTGGCTGAGCGCTGGAGCGTCATGACCGGCGCGCGCTGGTCCGACGCCGCGCCGCGACAGCATTCGCAATTCATGTTGATGGTGTGCTCCAGCGCAACCTGAAGCCGCACCGCATCCGACAACTCCGTCGCACAGATGCTGCCACGGCTGCGGCGCAACCCTTCGCCCTTGTCGAGGATGGCCGTGCCGGTCACGTTCGAGAATACGAGGTCGCCCGCTCGGCTGACCAGGAACACGCCGCAGTCCGTCAGGTTCAGCGCGGTTTCCAGCGCGTCGATCCGGCGCGATCGCGTCCGGTCCAACTGCCACAACCGGAAATAGCCGACCGCAAACGGACGCCGGTTCACATAGACGTCTTCCGCCGCCGAACGCTGCGCCTCATCGAGTTCGTTGAAGAACGCGGAGATCACCAGCCTGCTATGGCTCGGGATTTTCTGCACCGGGATGACGAGAACGTCGCAGTCGTCGCCCAGCCGTACCCAGGTGTGCCGCTCGCCCCGGCCCGCCTCCGGCCACAGCACGTGCTGCTTGAGGAGCGCGTGAATCCGCTGGCGCCCGACCCCCGTCGCTTCGTCAGTAAAAAGGACCGTCGGTGCGAGGCCGCCGTCCGGATGCATCGTCAAAGCTACCGCATTCGCCTGCAAAGCTTCAGCGATTTCCTGCATGACCAACGGCAGTTCGTCGGTGCATTCTTCCATCAACTCTCCCAACCGGCGTCATCAGCGACAGCGCCTTTGCGCGATAACCATCGCGGCAATCACCGGTTCCAGCTCCTTTTAGCAAGCAATTGCTTAGATTGCCTTATTTTGGATCAGCTTGGCGGCTCAAACGTCCATTATGGTCAGAAGATGTCGAAGGTCAGGGGTATGCGGAGCGTGGTGCGCAGGTCAGTCGCATCCTCGGTGGCGCCGATCTCGACGTTCCAGTTGATCGTGGTACGCGGGCTGGTCCGGTAGCTTACCCCGAACAGCAGGCGGCCAAGCTGCAGGTCGCGCGACGTCGTCTCCATCTCGTTGCTCAGCACGTTGGCGGCGGAAAGCGTCTGAAAGCGCATCTTGGTGCCCATCGCCCAGGTGTGCGCATAGCCGAGGCTGAGCGAGGTCCGCGGATTGAGCGAGATGGCGATGCCCAGGCTGGCCGACGGCTCGTCGCCGGGCTTCACCCGCCCGATCAGCGTCGTGCCGATCATGCTGTCCACATCGCGCGCGAAATTGAACGTATAGCCGACCGTCGCGAACAGCACGGCCGGGTCGGTCGGCAGGATGGCCGTCAGGTTCGGGGTGATGCCCCAGAAGCCCGCGCCGGTCGCCGCCTCCTGCGCCACGCCCAGATTGTTGCGGCGGACGGAGAAGGGATCGGATCCGGTTCGCGCGATCGCCTGCACGCCGCCGATCAGGTAGGGCGCGCCGTTGCGGCCGTCGGTGAACTGGTAGCGCACCCCGAAGTCGATGTCGCCCAGGCCGCCGCTGCGGGCCGAACTGTCCTGGGTGTTGCTGTCCATGGGGTTCGCGATCGGCGTGAGCACCGACTTGTCCGACCGGTAGACATAGGGGACCCGCGCATTCACCTCCAGCCGGCCGGTCAGGCCGAGCCGGAACACGGCGGCCGCGGTCAGCACGTCCTGGCGGCTTTCGTTGATGTCGAACACGCCGATGCCGATCGCATCGATGACCTGAACACCGCGAAAGACGAACCGGTTGCGGTCGGCGCGGGCATATTCGAGATCCGGCTCCACCGTCAGCCGACCGGCGCGGGTGATCACGCCGCCCTGATCGGCCAGGACCGCCACCTGCACCTGGCGCTGCTCGGTGGGCGCCTCGCCCACGGTCGGCACCGC
>CAXUMU010000377.1:0-2252 GCA_964252145.1 uncultured Sphingomonadaceae bacterium | reverse complement strand
GTGCACCTCGACCGCGCCATTCTGCACGAAGACGACTTCCGGGCTGCCGACCACCGCGTCGCCCGGCGCGAGCACGATCCGCGAGACCGAGAAGCCGGCGACCGCGGGCAGGATGCCGTTCCGGCCGATCACGAGCGTCTCGCCCACGGGCGCCATCGCCGCCGTGCGCGCGATCACCTCGCTCTCATCCTCGGCCCGCATCCGCCGCAGGCCGGCGATCGCCTCGCGGCTCGTGATCGGCATCGGCCTGGCGCCCGGCGGGACAGCCTGGCCGGCGGCGGTATCGATCAGCGATCCGTCGTCGAGCAGCACCAAACCGTATTTCGCCGCCATCGCGAACACGTCCGGCGCCCAGGTCACGCGGCCGGGATCGTCCCCGCCCAGCACCGACCATAGGAAACCGGTATCGTCGCCCACGTTGCGGAAGCCGCGGAAGGCGCGGATCGGGAAGGAGACCACGTCGCCCGGTTCGGCGAAGACCTGCGCATCGTCGCCATGCTCGCCGAAATCGAACCGCCAGCGTCCGCTGTGGACGACGAACACCTCGGCCGTATCGTGGCTGTGCTGCGAGTTGGTGCAGCCCGGCGGCTGGCGCGCACCGCCGATGTTGAAGCCGTGCGGCTCGGCGATGTGGACGTGCTGGTCGGGATTCTCGGCGACGCCGGGGCCGATGATCGTGAAATTCTCCTTGGCGTCGGAGCCGGGCGTGCGCGTATCGACGAACGCGTTCAGGCACGGCACCAGATCGGCGTAGCGCACCACGCGGCTTGCCAGATCGATCGTCCGCCGCTCTTGGCCGCTCTCCGCCAACGTCTCGATCGCCATGAAACAGCCTTCCCACGCAGAAACGCACCTTGAAATTTTTTGCATTCGCAGTCAATAACCTTGCGGAGCTTGCGCGGGAGATTCGACATGGCGGAATGGCTGAAGCGTGGTGCGACGGTGGAGGGGCGCGCGACGACGGACCGTCAGGTGCGGGACACGGTGGAGGGGATCCTGGCCGACATCGCGGCGCGGGGCGATGCGGCGGTGCGCGAGCTCAGCATCAAGTTTGACCAGTGGGACCGCGACAGCTACCGGCTGAGCGATGCCGAGATCCAGAATTGCATCGACCAGCTCTCGGGCCAGGACCTGAAGGATATCGAGTTCGCGCAAGAGCAGGTGCGCAATTTTGCGCAGATCCAGCGCGACAGCATGCGGGACGTCGAAGTGGAGACGCTGCCGGGCGTGATCCTGGGCCACCGCAACATCCCCGTCCAGAATGCCGGCTGCTACGTGCCGGGCGGCAAATATCCGCTGCTGGCCTCCGCCCACATGAGCGTGATCACCGCCAAGGTGGCGGGCGTGCCGCGCGTCGTCACCTGCGCGCCGCCGTTCAAGGGCAGGCCGGCACCGGCGATCGTGGCGGCGCAGGCGATGGCGGGGGCGGACGAGATCTATTGCCTGGGCGGGATCCAGGCGGTCGCGGCGATGGGTCTGGGCACGCAATCGATCGCGCCGGTCGACATCCTGGTGGGGCCGGGCAACGCGTTCGTGGCGGAGGCCAAGCGCCAGCTGTTCGGGCGCGTCGGCATCGACCTGTTCGCAGGGCCGACCGAGACGCTGGTGATCGCCGACGAGGTGGGCTGCGACGGCGAGCTCGCCGCGACCGACCTGCTGGGCCAGGCCGAGCATGGCCCCGACAGCCCGGCGATCCTGCTCACCACCTCGGAGGCATTGGCGCAGGAGACGATGCGCGAGGTCGAGCGGCTGCTCGCGATCCTGCCCACCGCCGACATCGCCAGGCGGGCATGGGAGGCGTATGGCGAGGTGATCGTGGCCGAGGACGATGCCGAGATGGTGCGCATCGCCGACACGATCGCCTCCGAGCATGTCCAGGTGATGACGCGCGATCCGGACTATTTCCTCGAGCACATGACCAACTACGGCGCGCTGTTCCTGGGCGCGCGGACCAACGTGAGCTTCGGCGACAAGGTGATCGGCACCAACCACACGCTGCCGACCAGGAAGGCGGCGCGCTACACCGGCGGGCTGTGGGTCGGCAAGTTCCTCAAGACCTGCACCTACCAGCGCGTGCTGACCGACGAGGCCTCCGCCATGGTCGGCGAGTATTGCAGTCGCCTCTGCGCGCTGGAGGGGTTTTCGGGCCACGGCGAGCAGGCGAACATCCGCGTGCGCCGCTACGGCGGCCGCAACGTGCCTTATGCCGGCCGCGCCGAGCCGCTGGTCGCAGCCGAGTAGAGCATTCGGGT
>CAXUMU010000376.1:0-2268 GCA_964252145.1 uncultured Sphingomonadaceae bacterium | reverse complement strand
CGCCCTTGGCCGCGACGATCACCTCGACATGGGGGCCCGGCACCATCTCGACGTTCAGCACCGAGGGCGTGTTGTCCTTCGTGTTCTTGCGCCCGAACGCCGGATCGGCGACGATCGAGGCGCGCAGCCGGTTCTCGGGGTGGAGGTAGGCGCGGCGCACGCCCTCATCCACCACCTCCTGCAGCGAGCGGGCGGATTCGAGCCGGCAGTCCTGCCCCCATTTCACGAAGACGGTGACGATCCCGGTATCCTGGCAGATCGGGCGGTGCCCCTCGGCACACATCCGGCTGTTGGTCAGGATCTGCGCGACCGCGTCCTTCGCCGCCGGTCCCTGCTCCGCCTCGTAAGCCACGCCCAGCGCGCGGATATAGTCCATCGGGTGATAGTAGCTGATATATTGGAGCGCATCGGCGACGCTCTCGATCAGGTCGTCTTCGCGGATGGTGATCATGGCGGCCCCCTGGCGGATCGATCGCCCGCCTCTAGCGCGAAAAATGCCCGAACGAAACGATCCGAGGCAACCGGGCGCGCGGGCGGTGGGTTGGCGCACCATGGACCAGCATCGGCCGCCGCCCCGCATCCCGTTGCTCAGCCTGCTGCTCGGTTTCGGGCCGGTATCGCTGCTGCCGGTGCTGGCGCTCGCCGCATTCGCGCTGCCGCCGGCGCGCGCGTGGATCGCGATCGTCGTCGGGCAGATGTGGGGGGCCGCGATCCTGCTTTTCCTGGCCGGGGTCACGCGCGGCCTGAGCTTCTTCACGGCGGGCGGCCCGCGCCCGATCCAGCTCGCGGCGATGGGCTGGCTGTTCCTGCTCGGCCTGGCGGGTCTGGCCGCGCCGCCGCTTTACGCGCTGGCCGCGCTGATCCTGGGCTATGGCAGCGTGGCGCTGCTCGATCCGCCGGCGGCGCGGCGCGGCGAGGCGCCGGCGCATTTCGCGCGGCTGCGTCCCCCTCAGATGCTGGTCGCGATCGCCGGACTGGCGGCGCTGGCGCTGCGGCTGATCCTGATCCGGCCAGCCGGCTAGGCGCTCCTGTCAAATCCGCGCCGCAGCCGATTGTTTTCACAAGCGCCGTCGCAGCCAGGCCGAATCGGAGGAGCGGGCGCCGCCCGCTGTCCATCCCCAAAATCGTAAGCTCATGAAATTTCGAACTTGCGCCGCCATACAGGTCTGGCACTATCCGTGGTGTGGCATCCAGGGGCCTGCCACAAGATTGAGTTGCGGTCTGAGCGGTACCATCTTGCTCAGCGACGATCACGCACCTGCCGATGGCGGGGCGATCGGACGCGTGCGGCTCGCAATCGGGGCTCCGGATGCTAAGCTCGGGGCAACGCGCCCGAGTCGAACGGAACAGGAACGGGGACGCGGGCGATGGACCTTTCGGGAAGCGAAGCGAGCAGCGACATGGCGACATTACTGGACCAGTCGACCACCAGCCAGGCTTCCGGCGCCACGAACGCGCCCGATCAGCCCGCGATGCGCCGGCCCTATCCGGTCGAGGTGGATCATAGCCGCGACGCGCTCCTGACCGATTTCGGCAAGGACACGCTGAACGACCGCTACCTGCTGCCCGGCGAGACCTACCAGGACCTGTTCGTCCGCGTCGCCTCGGCCTATGCCGACGACGCCGCGCACGCGCAGCGCGTCTATGACTACATCTCCAAGCTGTGGTTCATGCCGGCGACGCCGGTGCTGTCGAACGGCGGCACCGGGCGCGGCCTGCCGATCAGCTGCTACCTCAATTCCGTGCCCGACAGCCTGGACGGCATCGTCGAGACGTGGAACGAGAATGTCTGGCTGGCCAGCCGCGGCGGCGGCATCGGCACCTATTGGGGCAATGTCCGCGGGATCGGCGAACCGGTCGGCCTGAACGGCAAGACCAGCGGCATCATCCCGTTCGTGCGCGTGATGGATTCGCTCACGCTCGCGATCAGCCAGGGGTCGCTGCGCCGGGGCTCCGCCGCCTGCTATCTCGACGTGTCGCATCCCGAGATCGAGGAGTTCCTCGAGATCCGCAAGCCGAGCGGAGACTTCAACCGCAAGGCGCTGAACCTCCACCACGGCGTGCTGCTGACCGACGAATTCATGGAAGCGGTGCGCTCGGGGTCCAGCTTCGACCTCAAATCCCCCAAGGACGGCACCAAGCGCGGCGAGGTGGATGCGCGCGCCTTGTTCCAGAAGCTGGTCGAGACGCGGCTGGCGACCGGCGAGCCCTATATCGTGTTCATCGACCAGGTGAACCGGGCGATGCCCAAGTTCCAGCGCGACGTGG
>CAXUMU010000375.1:0-2268 GCA_964252145.1 uncultured Sphingomonadaceae bacterium | reverse complement strand
TTCGTCCACGGCGTGCTCAACAGCGACAACATCAACATCACCGGCGAGAGCTTCGACTATGGCCCATGGCGCTTCACGCCGCGGTGGGAGCCGGGCTTTACCGCCGCCTATTTCGACCAGGAGGGGCTCTACAGCTTCGGCCGGCAGGCGCAGGCGATCCACTGGGACGTGGTGCAGCTGGCGGTGGCGCTGAAGCTGATCGCGCCGCCGGAGGTGCTGACGCCGCCGCTGGAGCGCTTCCCCGCGCTGTACGAGGCGGCGTTCGCGCAGGCGATCTTCGCGCGGCTGGGGATCGTGCCCGCCGGCGAGGCGCAGGATATGGCGCTGCTGCAGGCGATGGAGACCGCGCTCGGCGAGAGCCCCGTCGAGATCGACCGCTTCTTCTTCGATTGGGCCGGCGGGCGGCGGCGCGGCCCCTCCCCGGCCGATCCGATCTACGCCTCGCCGGCCTTCGCCTCGTTCGCCGCCGCGATCGCGGGATTCGCGCCCTCCGGCGCCCCGGCCCATCCCTATTGGGCCGACGCGGCACCCTGCTCGATGCATATCGCCGAGGTCGAGGCGCTGTGGGCACGGATCGCGGAGGGCGACGACTGGAGCGTATTCGGCGCCAAGATCGCCGCCATCCGCCGGATGGGCGATGCGATGCGCGATCTGGCCGCGCCGCTACCTATTTCTTGACCAAGTGCAAGATATGTTGCTGGAAAGCGCAAAGGGTGCCGCTACCAGAATGTCGACCGAACTGATTTCGACCGAACCCGCGACAGGCGCGATCCTGTGGCGCGGCATGACCGGCGACGTGGCCGAAGAGGTCGCCGAGGCGCGCTCCGCCTGGGCCGAGTGGGCGGCCAAGCCGCTGATGGTGCGGATCGAGACGATGCGCCGTTTCGCCAACACGGTTCGCGCGCGCCAGGACGCGTTCGCCGACCTGATCGCGCGCGAGACCGGCAAGCCTTTGTGGGAAGCGCGCACGGAGGTCGAGGCCGTGATCGGCAAGGTCGACATCTCGGTCAACGCCTATAGCGAGCGGACCGCGCAGCACATGATGGAAGGCGCGATGGGCGCGCGCACCGCGATCCGCCACAAGCCGCACGGGGTGCTCGCGGTGCTGGGCCCATACAATTTCCCCGCGCATTTGCCCAACGGCCACATCGTGCCGGCGCTGATCGCGGGCAATGCGGTGGTGTTCAAGCCGTCGGAGAAGACGCCGGCGACGGGCGAGTTCCTGGTCGATTGCTTCCATGCGGCGGGCGTGCCGCAGGGCGTGGTGCGCTTCCTCGCCGGGGGGCCGGCGGAGGGCGCCGCGCTGGCGGCCGATCCGGGGATCGACGGCCTGCTGTTCACCGGCTCGGCGCGCGCCGGCATGTCGCTCCACCGCACCTTCGCCGAGACGCCGCACAAGATCCTCGCGCTCGAGCTGGGCGGCAACAATCCGATCGTGGTGTGGGACGCGACCGACATCCAGGCCGCCGCGGTGGTGATCGTCCAGTCCGCCTTCCTGTCCGCCGGCCAGCGCTGCACCGCCGCGCGCCGGCTGATCGTGCAGGAGGACAAGCATGACGTGCTGATCGCGCAGATCGGCAAGCTGATCGACCGCATCATCGTCGACGAGCCGCACGCCAAGCCCGCGCCGTTCATGGGGCCGGTGATCGACAACGCCGCCGCGGACCAGGTGGAGGAAGCCTTCCTCGGCCTGCTGCTGAAGGGCGGCCGCCCGATCAAGCACCTCGCCCGCCCGATGCCCGACCGGCCGTTCCTCACCCCCGCTTTGATCGACGTGACCGACGCGGCCGGGCGGCCCGACGAGGAGATCTTCGGCCCGGTGCTGCAGATGGTGCGCGTGCCCGATTTCGACGCCGCGATCGCCGAGGCCAACGCCACGCGCTACGGCCTCGCCGCCTCGCTGATCGGCGGCGCGCCCGAGCTCTACAGCCGCTTCTGGAGCAGCATGCGCGCCGGCGTGGTCAACTGGAACCGCCCGACCAACGGCGCCCCCTCCAACGCGCCGTTCGGCGGCGTCGGCCTGTCGGGCAACCACCGGCCGAGCGCTTATTATGCGGCGGACTATTGCGCCTATCCGGTGGTCTCGAACGAGAGCGAGCAGGCGCGCGCGGCGATCGGCGTGGGGCTGAGGGACCAGTAGGGGGCGATCGGCCCGCACCCATTCTCTTCGTCATCCCGGACTTGATCGGTACCTATCCCGCTCGAACACAGGGCGTACCCCGGCGCAGGCCGGGGTCCAGCAACGGGCCGCGCGTAGCTGGACCCCGG
>CAXUMU010000374.1:0-2276 GCA_964252145.1 uncultured Sphingomonadaceae bacterium | reverse complement strand
TCGGACCAGCATCGCGGCTGGTTCCAGTCGTCGCTGCTGGAGAGCTGCGGCACGCGCGGGCGTGCGCCCTACGATACGGTGCTGACGCACGGCTTCGCGCTCGACGGACAGGGCCGCAAGATGTCCAAGAGCCAGGGCAACGTCGTCGATCCGCTGAAGATCATCGGCGAAAGCGGCGCCGACATCCTGCGGCTGTGGGTCGCGAGCGTCGACTATTTCGAGGATGTGCGGATCGGCAAGGAGATCCTCTCCGGTACGTCCGACGCCTATCGCAAGCTCAGGAACACGTTCCGCTACCTGCTCGGCGCGCTGGACGGTTTCGACGAGAGCGAACGCGTGCCCCACGCCGACATGCCCGAGCTGGAGCGCTACGTCCTCCATCTGCTGGGCAGTCTCGACGCGGAACTCCGCAGCGCGACCGACGCTTTCGAATTCACCCGCTACGCGACCGCGCTGACCGGCTTCGCCAACAACGACCTGTCCGCCTTCTTCTTCGACGTGCGCAAGGACAGCCTCTATTGCGACGCGCCCGGCGATGCCAAGCGCCGCGCCTACCGCACCGTTCTCGACATCCTGTTCCACGCGCTCGTCCGCTACGCCGCGCCGATCCTGTGCTTCACCGCCGAGGAGGCGTGGGGCACGCGCTTCCCCGACGCCGGCTCCGTCCACCTGCTCACCTGGCCCGGGATCGACGCCGCCTGGGCGGACGAGGCATTGTGGGTCAGGTGGCAGCGCCTGCGCACGATCCGCTCCGTCACCACCGCCGCGATCGAGCCGCTGCGCCGCGACAAATATATCGGCTCCAGCCTGGAGGCCGAGGTCACGATCGCCTGCTACGACCCCGCCGATGCCGCGCTGCTGGAATCGGTCGACTTCGCCGAGCTGGCGATCGTCGCGAAGGTGTGCGCGGTCGAAGGCGCGCGGGACGCCGCCGCCGAGCTGGGCGAGGTCGCGGTGCTGAGCACCGACGACATCGCGGTCGAGCCGCTCAAGACCGCCTATGAGAAATGCGGCCGCTGCTGGCGCCATCTGCCCGAGGTTACCGAAGATGGCGCGCTATGTGATCGCTGCGAGGAAGTCGTGCATGGCTGATCGTTTCGCCCGCCCGCGCACCTACCGCGTCGCGGGGTTCATCGCCGCGGCGTGCGTGTTCCTGGCCGATCAGATCGCCAAGTGGGTGATCACCTATCCGCTGGGCCTGCACGAACGCGGCGTCATCGAGATCACCTCGTTCTTCGAGCTTAAATGGGTCGAGAATTACGGCGTCTCGATGGGCTTCCTCACCGCCGACGGACCCTTGGGCCGCTGGCTGCTGGTGGGGCTGACCGGCGTGATCGCGGTGGGCGTGACCGCCTGGATGTGGCGCGAGCGGCAGCGGCCGGATGCGATCTCGCTCGGCATGGTGCTGGGGGGCGCGCTCGGCAATATCCTCGATCGGGTGCGCTTCGGTCATGTCGTCGACTATGCCGATCTGCATTTCGGCCGGTGGCACCCGTTTTTGGTCTTCAATGTCGCCGATGGGGCCATTACCATCGGCGTCCTGCTCCTCGTCCTGCGCGCGCTGATGACGCATGAAGGACGCGACCCTGCGGAGGATGTGCATGCGTAAAGTCATTCTGGCGGCGGCGATCGTCGCCGCCGCGACCATCGCTTCGGGTTGCGCCAGGAACAAGACCGCCGGCGTGTTCGGCCACGCCAAGCCCGACGAGTTCGCGGTGTCGCGCTCGGCGCCGCTGGTGATCCCGCCCGACTTCGCGCTGACCCCGCCGCGTCCCGGCGCGCCGCGCCCACAGGAGGCGGATTCCAGCACGCAGGCGCTCTCCGCGCTGTTCGGCGGGCGCGCGCCGCGCAGCGCGGCGGAGACCGGCGTGATCGGCGCCTCGGGCGCGAACAACGTGACGCCCGGCGTCCGCTCGCAGGCGGGCGATCCGGCCACCAACGTGGTCGACAAGGGCTCGGTCACGCGCGACATCATCGCCGCGCCCACCGGCACCGGCCAGGACGCCAGCGTCACCACGCCGCAATAGCCGCCAAACGGGCGGGACGGCCCCGCGCCTGCTCCGCCGGCCCCGCCAGGGGCACGAACGAAAAGGGCCGCGGTATCGCGCCGCGGCCCCGAAGATCGCTAAACGGAGGCGATCAGAACGACGCGCCGATCGAGCCGACAACCCCGGCGCTCGCGATCTTGCGGTCCTTGCCGCCCCCGAAGGGATAGCTGAACAGCTGATTGCTCTTGTCGGTGTCGACGTAGCTGACGCCGAACGTCAGGCCGTGCC
>CAXUMU010000373.1:0-2276 GCA_964252145.1 uncultured Sphingomonadaceae bacterium | reverse complement strand
AGCTGGCCGGAGAGCGCGGAGAGCAGGAAGAAGGGCAGGATGAACAGCCCGCCCGCCACCGCGCTGAACGCGGTCTCGCGCTGCGGGTCGCTGTAGATGCCGTAGATCACCAGCATCAGCATCGCGGTGCGGAACAGGTTGTCGTTGAACGCGCCCAGGAATTGGGTGACGAACAGGGGCAGGAACCGGCGCTGGGCCAGCAGCCTCAGGGAAATGGTCGTCATTCGGCGGCGTGTGTCCGGGTCGTTCTCATTATCGGCCAGCGCCATAGCCGAGCGCTTCGGGGGCGTCCATGCATCGCATCCCCGGCATCTCCCCAAGCGGGACCATCCGCGCTAAGGCCGTCTGCGATGCTGACCCTTCCCAATATCCTGACGATGTCGCGGATCTTCGCGGTGCCGATCCTCGTGTTCCTGCTCTGGCATCCCGGCTGGTTCGATTATGCGCTGGCGTTCGTGCTCTACTGCCTGATGGGCGTGACCGATTATTTCGACGGCTACGTCGCCCGCGCGCAGGGCGCGGTGTCGAAGCTGGGCGTGTTCCTCGATCCGATCGCGGACAAGATCATGGTCGCCGCGGTGAT
Organism: uncultured Sphingomonadaceae bacterium; assembly: GCA_964252145.1. Lineage (GTDB taxonomy): Bacteria > Pseudomonadota > Alphaproteobacteria > Sphingomonadales > Sphingomonadaceae > JAQGLK01. Next base: position 1,693 of record CAXUMU010000373.1, on the reverse strand, counting down.
CGTGATGCTGATCGCGTTCGACAGCGTGGCGACGCGCGAGCCGCTGATCTCGGGATGGCATGTGATCGCCGCGCTCGTGATCCTGCTGCGCGAGATCGCGGTATCGGGCCTGCGCGAGTTCCTGGCTGACCTGCGCGTGTCGATGCCGGTCAGCAAGCTTGCCAAGTGGAAGACGACGTTCCAATTGGTGTCGCTGGGCGCGCTGATCCTGGGCGGCGCGCTGCCGCAATTCCCGTTCGTGCGCGACGTCGGGCTGTTCAGCCTGTGGGCGGCGGCGCTGCTGACGCTCTTGACCGGCTGGGATTATCTGCGCGTCGGCCTGAAGCATATGGACTGAGCCGGTGGCGATCGACCTGCTCTATTTCGCCTGGGTGCGCGAAGGCATCGGCAAGGACGGCGAACGCGTCGATCCGCCGCGCGAGGTGACGACGGTCGCCGAGCTGCTCGACTGGCTGGCGGGGCGGGGCGGGGGCTATGCGACGGCGCTCGCCGACCGCGGGCGGCTGCGTGCGGCAGTCGACCAGGCGTTCGTGCCGCTGGACGCGCCCATCACGCAGGCGCGCGAGATCGCGATCTTTCCGCCGGTGACGGGCGGATGATCGACGTCCGCGTGCCCGCCGAGGATTTCGACACCGGCGCAGAGATCGCCCGGCTGGACGCGCTGGGAGGCGGCGCGGTGGCGAGCTTCACCGGGTTGGTACGGGGCGACGGAGGCTTGGTCGAGCTGCTGCTGGAGCGCTATCCCGGCATGACCGAGGCGGCGCTGCGGCGGATCGCCGAGGAGGCGTGGGCCCGCTGGCCACTCGCCGGGCTGACGCTGATCCACCGCCACGGCCCGCTTGGCGTGGGCGACCGCATCGTGTTCGTCGGCACCGCCTCGCGCCACCGCGCGGCGGCGCTGGAGGCGTGCGCCTTCCTGATCGACTGGCTCAAGACCGCCGCGCCGTTCTGGAAGCGCGAGCGGTTCGCGGACGGCACGACGCGCTGGGTGGAAGCGCGGGGCGAGGATGACGTCGCCGCCGCGCGCTGGCACCGATGACGCACCGCAAGCCGCACCTGCCCATCAAGATCTGCATCGCCTGCCAGCGGCCGTTCGCCTGGCGCAAGAAGTGGGCGCGCGACTGGGACGCGGTGCTTTACTGTTCGGAGCGGTGCCGCAGGTCGGTCACCCCGTCGCGGTAGACGTCGTTCGGTCTCAGCGCAGGCACGCGTCCAGCGCGCTGCCGCGGACGATGTTGATCCGCCGCGCGATATTGTTGCCGTAGCGGCGCGTGAACCCCCTGGGATCGATCGCGCCGCGCTTCTTGGGCAGCGGCAGGATCGCCGCGATCCGCGCCGCCTCGGCCGGAGTCAGGCGCGAGGCATCGTGGTTGAAGTAGCGCATCGCCCCCGCGTTCGCGCCGTAGGTGCCGATGCCGGTCTCGGCGATGTTGAGATACACCTCCATGATCCGGCGCTTGCCCCAGATCCCCTCGATCAGCAGCGTGAACCACGCCTCCAGCCCCTTGCGCAGGTAGGACCGGCCCTGCCACAGGAAGGCGTTCTTCGCGGTCTGCTGGCTGATCGTCGATCCGCCGCGCAGCCGCCGGCCCCGTTCGTTGCGCTGCATCGCCTGCTCGATCGCGTGGAAGTCGAAGCCGTGGTGGCGGCAGAAATTGCCGTCCTCCGCGCCGATCGCCGCGCGCGCCATGTT
>CAXUMU010000372.1:413-2297 GCA_964252145.1 uncultured Sphingomonadaceae bacterium | reverse complement strand
AAGCGCGTCGCGATCGGCGTCTATTCAGACGGGTTCATCCACGCCGGCAACATCGCCTATCTCGCGCTCGTCACGCTATTTCCGTTCTTCATCATCATCGCCGCGCTGGCGCAATTGTTCGGCCACAGCGCGGAGACGATGCTGGCGGTCCGGTCGTTCCTGCGCACGCTGCCGCCGTCGGTGTCCGATCTGCTCGCCAAGCCGATCAGCGACGTGCTCGCCGCGCGCACCGGATCGCTGCTGTGGCTGGGCGCGCTGGTGGGGCTATGGACCGTCGGCAGCTTCATCGAGACGATCCGCGACATCCTGCGCCGCGCCTACGGCACGCACTATTCGCGCGCCTTCTGGCATTACCGGCTGGGATCGGTGGTGATCATCATCGGCGCGGTCGTGCTGGTGCTGACCGCGTTCAGCGCGCAGGTGGTGCTGACCGCGCTGGAACAGTTCGTCTACCGCCTGCTGCCCTTCGCCGGCGGGGTGATCGCGTGGATCGGCGTATCCCGCCTGATCCCGCTGCTGATGCTGTCCGCCGCGCTCTATGCGCTGTTCTATCTGCTCACCCCGTCCAAATATCGCTACAGCGCCTGCCCGAAATGGCCGGGCGCGGTGTTCACCTCGGCCTGGTGGGTGGCGATCACGATGGCGATGCCGCCGCTGCTGGCGCGGCTGTTCCACTACGACCTGACCTACGGCAGCCTCGCCGGCGTGATCGTGGCGCTCATCTTCTTCTGGCTGGTCGGGTTCGGACTGGTGATCGGCGCGCACCTGAACGCGGCACTGGCGGAAAGCCCGCAACCGGCGGTAGAGGGTGCCGCATCAACGCCTTGAAGGAGGATCGATGGCCGGCATCATGGAGGGCAAGCGCGGGCTGATCATGGGCTTGGCCAATGATCGCTCGCTGGCCTGGGGGATTGCCAAGGCGCTGGGCGCGCACGGCGCGCAGTTGGCGTTCGCCTATCAGGGCGAGGCGATCGAGCGGCGCGTGCGGCCGCTGGCGGCGCAGGTCGGCTCCGACTTCCTGATCGAGTGCGACGTGTCCGACATGGCGGCGATCGATACCTGCTTCGCGACGCTGGCGCAGCGCTGGCCGACGATCGACTTCCTCGTCCACGCGATCGGCTTCTCCGACAAGAACGAGCTGCGCGGGCTGTACGTCGACACCAGCCTCGACAATTTCCTGCTGACGATGAACATCTCGGCCTACAGCTTCGTCGCCGTCACGCGCGCCGCGCGCAAGCTGATGCCCGATGGCGGCGCGGTGCTGACGCTCAGCTATTACGGCGCCGAGAAGGTGGTGCCGCACTATAACGTGATGGGCGTGGCCAAGGCGGCGCTGGAGACCAGCGTCAAATATCTGGCGATGGACCTGGGGCCGGAGAATATCCGCGTCAACGCGATCTCCGCCGGGCCGATCAAGACGCTGGCCGCCTCGGGCATCGGCGACTTCCGCTACATCCTCAAGTGGAACGAGCTGAACGCGCCGCTCCGCCGCAACGTGACGATCGAGGATGTCGGCGGCGCGGGGGTGTACCTCCTCTCCGATCTCGCGTCCGGCGTGACCGGCGAGATCCACCATGTCGACGCCGGCTACAACGTGATCGGCATGAAGGCGGAGGACGCCCCGGACATCGCGCTGGCATGACGCGGCTGCGTCTTCTCCCACACCCGTTTGCACTGAGCTTGTCGAAGTGCCGGCAGGGCGTGGCAAAGGGGCTTCGACAGGCTCAGCCCAAACGGGCTGGGGTGCTGGTCATGTTGCTTGCGACTTCGACGGCCGAGGCGATTCCACCCCCGCCGCCGCCACAGCTACCGCCCCCACCGCCTGCCTGCGGTATCGATTACAGCTATGCTGGTCGCCTGAACCTTCCAGTCACGACCAGGGAT
>CAXUMU010000372.1:0-403 GCA_964252145.1 uncultured Sphingomonadaceae bacterium | reverse complement strand
GTTTTGCGGTATCCGCGGCGGGAACGTTGCGGAACTTCGCGCCAAGGTCGCCGAAGACGCGCGCTACAAGCGCGACGGCGGCAGCGCGACGCGCGAGGTCTGGTCGGCGGAGTCCATTCAGGCGATTCTGACCTTCACCACCGCCCGCGATCCTGCGCATCCCGCCATGATCTGCCAGCAGGTGATCGATCATGGCGGCACGATGCAGATCGATCGAAGCGTCCGCTGCGAGGGCAGCGAGGCCGCGTGCGCCGCGCTGGACAAGGCCGAAGACGGACCGGGCGACGGCGAGTGAGCGTCAACAGCTTCGGCCGCCTGTTCCGCTTCGCTACTTGGGGGGAGAGCCATGGTCCCGCGCTGGGCGCGGTGGTCGACGGCTGCCCACCGGGTCTCTCCCTCACGG
>CAXUMU010000371.1:0-2385 GCA_964252145.1 uncultured Sphingomonadaceae bacterium | reverse complement strand
CGCGCCGACCGTCCACGCCGTCCGGACGGTCGCGGGGTTGCCCCGGAACCAGCCCTTGTCGGTGACGACGTCGTAGAGCATCGACTGCACCGCTGAAAGATCTGACGAGAACGTGGTCTTCAGCTCGGACAGCAGCACCTCGCTCCGGCCCGGCGCCGCGCGCACGACGAAGCTGTCGGGCGCCAGCGAGGCGACGAGCAGCGCGGTCGCGCGTCTCGCCCGGTCCGACGGATCGTTGCCCTCACCGCGCGCGAACAGATGCACGGTGGGCCTGCCCGGCGATCCGCCGCGCAGCGCGACGCGAAGCAGTACCCCGCCGGTACGCAGCGTCGCGGGCGGCAGGTGTTTCAGCCCTCGCAGCACCGCCTTGCCGTGCGAGCGCCAGCCGCGGAAGCTGCCCTTGCCGCAGCGACGGATGACCATCGACCATCCGGTCGAGAACGTCGCCAGCGCCGCCGCCGAACCTAGTTCGCTGCCGCTGATCTGGCCGGCGAACAGCAGGTATAGCCCGAACGCGGCACACCAGCTCAGCCCCGTGACGACCATCCCCCACCTCGCACGCCGCCGGCACCCAGCGATGCGGCAGGATTCATCGGATCATGCCGATCCGCAATGATCTGGAGCAAGTCGATGCGGATCCGGCGGAGGAGGCGCCCAGCGACCAATTCCGGCTCGGACAGCTCCGCCAGGAGGTCACGATGAACTATTCACGGCGGCGGGATTAGCGGCAAGCGGTCGGTTCCGCGCAAATTCCCGGCGTGCCGAACTAATGCGGGTGCGATGCGTTTGGCTACGCGACCGAAGCGGGTCACTACAATGATAGGGATAATGACGATGCGGAAAGTCCTAGCAATAGTCGCCTTGGCGACCTCGGCTCTTGCCACCGGAACGGCGATGGCGGCCCCGAGCGATGCCGATTACGTGATGATGGCCGGCGCCGGGGATCAATATGAGATCCAGTCATCCAAGCTGGTGCTCACGAGCAGCAAGAACGCGGACCTGAAGAAGTTCGCCAACATGATGGTCAAGGACCATATGAAGAGCACGGCGATGGTGAAGTCGGCGGCGATGAAGGCCGGCATGCACCCCAAGCCGCCGATGCTCGATGCCGACGGCAAGAGCATGCTGGCGAGCCTGAAAGCGGCGAAGGGTGCCGAGCGGGACTCGCTGTATGTCAGCCAGCAGAAGATGGCGCATGAGAAGGCGCTTACGCTGCACCAGGATGAAAGCACGACGGGTACGACCGATTCGCTGAAGATGGCGGCGAGCAACATCGTGCCGGTCGTTCAGGCGCACAAGTCGATGATCGACGGCATGCCGAGCATGTGAAGCGATGGGTCCGCCGGCTGCACCCGGCCGGCGGACTTGTTTCCGAAACGACGTCAAAACGCGGCATAATCGGTGCGACGTCCTCGCCCTATATGGCGACTAGGCCGCCTTGCTACGCGACCGGGAGAGCTCCGCGCGCGGCATGATCGTCGGTCGGCCGCTTAACCTAGGATACGACGTTGTGGCGGCACGGAAATTCCGGTCGCGCGTTGTGCGCGTACCGAGTGGGAGTTTCGCGCGCCCCGTGGTTCGCGAACATAGCTGCCTACGATTTCTAAACCAGTGAGGGGGCGCAATGGCTCGCAAGACAACCAAGGGTAGCATCGACAAGAGCGGCGCCGACAAGGGCGACGTCGGCAAGGTCAAGGGCGAGAGCGCCGCCAAGATCCCGCCCGTGCCGACCGGCGCGGACCTGCCGACGCACTATGCCGAGACGCAGGGCAATGGTGGAGAGACCCACCAGACGACTTCCGATCCCGCGAACACGATGACCAGCCAGCAGGGCATTCCCGTCGCCGACGGGCAGAACAGCCTGAAGGCCGGCACCCGCGGACCGACGCTGCTGGAGGACTTCCAGCTCCGCGAGAAGATCTTCCACTTCGATCACGAGCGCATCCCCGAGCGCGTCGTCCACGCGCGCGGCTACGGCGCGCACGGCGTGTTCGAACTGACGGACTCGCTGCGCGATGTCACCCGCGCCGACGTGCTCGGCACGGTCGGCCAGCAGACCGAGGTGTTCGTCCGCTTCTCGACCGTCGCCGGCAACAAGGGTTCGGCGGATCTGGCGCGCGACGTGCGCGGCTTCGCGGTCAAGTTCTACACCCGTCAGGGCAATTGGGATCTCGTCGGCAACAACATCCCGGTGTTCTTCATCCAGGATGCGATCAAGTTCCCGGACCTGATCCACGCCGCCAAGCCCGAGCCCGACCGCGAATTCCCGCAGGCGCAGACCGCGCACGACAATTTCTGGGACTTCATCAGCCTGAGCCCCGAGGCGTGGCACATGATCATGTGGATCATGTCCGACCGCACCATCCCGCGCTCGTTCCGCACGAT
>CAXUMU010000370.1:0-2391 GCA_964252145.1 uncultured Sphingomonadaceae bacterium | reverse complement strand
GTCCTGCGGCCCAGCACGCTGAACAGCCTGAGGCCGATGAAACCGGCCACCATCGCCAGAAGAATGATCTCGACCACCCGGCCTCCGATTGCGCGCGCATCTCCTACATAGGCGCGGCGCGCGGGAGTTTCAAACGGCCGTTGCCGCCGATGTTTCCGTCGCGCCATTGCCCTCGTTTTCCCCGCCTGCTAGGCGCGCGGGCCAGATGGCGCAGCCCGGACCGGGCGGCGATCCGGTAGCGATGTGGGGACGACATGGCCGAAGACGCAGACGCAGGCGCAGGCACGCTCCAGAACGGCGTGGACAACGATCCGCAGGTCAGCCTGATCGCGCAATATGTGAAGGATCTCTCGTTCGAGAACCCGAACGCGCCGGCCGTCTACCAGTGGCAGGGGCAGCCGCGGATCGACGTGCAGTTCAACATCGGCGCGCAGAATGGTTTGGGTCGAGCGCAGTTCGAGCGAAGTCGAGAACGCAGTCGAGATGGCCGGCGCGTGCGTCTCGACGGTCGCATCTCGGCTTCGCTCGATGCTGCTCGACACGAACGGTGGTAGTGATCCGGCGCCGATGATCGCCCCCTTTCCATGAACCTCGTCCGCGCCACGGCCACGATCGGCGGGCTGACGCTCGTCAGCCGCGTGCTGGGGTTCGTGCGCGACATGCTGATGGCGCGGTTCGTGGGCGCGGGGTTCGCATCCGACGCGTTCCTGATCGCGTTCCGGCTGCCCAACCTGTTCCGCGCGCTGTTCGCCGAAGGCGCATTCGCGTCCGCCTTCGTGCCGATGTTCAACCGTACGATCGGCGAGAACCGCGACGATCTGGGCGCGGGGCTGCGCTTCGCCGAGGACGTGCTGTCGGTGCTGCTGCCGGTGCTTGCCGCTTTCACCGGGCTGATGATGGCGCTGGCCGGGCCGATCGTGTGGGCGATGACCGGCGGCTTTCCCGACGGCGGGCCCGACAAATTGGCGCTGGCGACCGAGTTCACCCGCATCACCTTCCCCTATCTGTTCCTGATCTCGCTGGTGTCGCTGCTGGGCGGCATCCTCAATTCGCTGCACCGTTTCTGGGTCAACGCGGCGGCGCCGGTGCTGCTGAACCTGTGCCTGATCGGCGGCATCCTGTTCTTCCGCGGGCACAGCGACGTCGAGACCGCGAAGACGCAGTCGATCGCGGTGACCGTGTCGGGCGTGCTCCAGTTGCTGTGGCTGGTCTGGTCGTGCCGCCAGGCGGGCGTCGTGCTGCGGCTGAAGCTGCCGCGCCTTACCCCCGAGGTGAAGAGGCTGCTGCGGATCGTGTGGCCCGCGGCGCTGGGCGCCGGCGCGGTGCAGTTCAACCTGCTGATCTCGACCGCCTTGGCGGCGCGCTTCCTGCAGCAGGGCTCGGTCTCGTACCTGTATTATGCCGACCGGCTGAACCAGCTGCCGCTGGGGCTGATCGGGATCGGCATCGGCACCGCGATGCTGCCCTCGCTCTCGCGCCAGATCGCCAAGGGCGAGGACGGCCCGGCGATGCACACGCAGAACCGCGCGATCGAACTGGCGCTGCTGCTGACGCTGCCCGCCGCCGCCGCTTTGATGGTGAGCGCCACGCCGATGATCCGCGCGCTGCTGCAGCACGGGCTGTTCACGATGCGCGACACCTATGCCAGCGCCAACGCGCTCGCCGCCTTCTCGCTGGGGCTGCCCGCCTATGTGCTGATCAAGGTGCTGACGCCCGGCTTCTATGCGCGGGCGGACACCAAGACGCCGGTGCGGATCGCGCTGGTCGCGATGCTGGTCAACCTGATTCTCAATCTCGCGCTGATCGTGCCGATGGCGCATGTCGGGCTGGCGCTGTCCACCGCGCTGTCGGCGTGGGTGAATGCCGGGCTGCTCTACTGGACGCTGCACCGCCGCGTGCACCTGACGCTGGATGCGCGGCTGAAGGCGCGCGGGGCCCGGCTGATCGCGGCGACGGCGGTGATGGCCGGCGTGCTGCTGCTGCTCAATCCGCTGATCGATCCGTTCATGGCGAGGAGCCTGATCGAGCGGATCGTGGGTCTGGGGCTGCTGATGGCGGCCGGGGTGGTGGCCTATTTCGCCGTCGCCTTCCTGCTGGGCGCGTTCCGCGTCGCCGATCTCAGGGCGCAACTGACGCGCCGCCCGGCGGCTTGACCGCCCGCGCCGCTTCGCCGACAGGCCGGCCATGACCAAGCGCATCGTCTCGGGCATCCAGCCCACCGGCAACCTGCATCTCGGCAACTATCTGGGCGCGATCCGCAACTGGGTGCGGATGCAGGACGCGACGCGGGACGAGGGCGGCGAGTGCTTCTTCTTCCTGGCCGACCTTCACGCGATCAGCGGCTTCATCGACCCGGCGGCGCTGGCCGCCGGCATCCGCGAGATGGCCGCG
>CAXUMU010000369.1:0-2395 GCA_964252145.1 uncultured Sphingomonadaceae bacterium | reverse complement strand
GCCACGATCCGCACCGGCACCGCCTTGCCCGCCGGCGTCTTCGATTCGACGTCGTGATACCAGAGCGGCACCAGCGGGTTCATCTCGGGATAATAGCCGCCCAGGCAACCGTCAGGGATATCGAACGGCGTCACCGCTAGGCCGCCGACCTGCCGCTCCTCGCCGTCCTCCGCATCGCTCTTCAGTCCCACAACCTGCCCGGCCGACAGCCCGTGCCGCACCATCTCGGCCGGGTTGATCAGCAGCACGTCGCGCGTGCCGTGGACGCCGCGGAAGCGGTCGTCATAGCCGTAGATGGTGGTGTTGAACTGGTCGTTCGAACGCAGCGTCATCAGCCGGAACCGCCCGGGCGCATCCTTCACCCCCGCCGCCGACAGCGTGGTCGGGGCGGTGAAGATCGCCTTGCCGCTCTCCGTTTTCCACACCCGCTCGCGCGCGCTGTTGCCGCGGTAGAAGCCGCCGGGGGTGAACATCCGCGCCTCGAAGTCGTGGAACTGCTCGGGGTAGGTCCGCTCGATCAGGCTGCGGACGAGCGCATAATCGCCGGTCCATTCGTCCCACTTCACGTCCGGGTTGGGCGGCAGCGTCGCCTTGGCGATGCCCGCCACGATCGCCAGTTCGGACAGCAGGTGCTTGCTGGCCGGCTTGTGACGCCCACGCGAGCCGTGGATGCAGCTGAACGTATCCTCGATCGAGACGACCTGCTCGCCGCCGGCCTGCTCGTCCGCCTCGGTCCGCCCCAGGCACGGCAGCAGGTAGGCGACCGCGCCGTTGATCAGGTGGCTGCGGTTGAGCTTGGTCGCGATCTGGACTGTCAGGCGCATCTTCGGCCATGCCGCCTCCATCCGCGCCTGCTCGGGCACCGCGCGCAGGAAGTTGCCGCCCAGGCTGATGAACGCTTTTACCTCGCCGGAGATGATCCCCTCGCACGCCTTCACCGTGGTCATGCCTTCGTCCATCGGCGGGTCGAAGCCGAACAGCGCCTTCAGCCGGTCCATCGGCACCAGCTCGGGCTTTTCGGTGATGCCGACGGTGCGCTGTCCCTGCACGTTGGAATGGCCGCGGACGGGCGAGATGCCGGTGCCGTCGCGGCCGATATTGCCCTTCATCAGCATGAGGTTCACGAACGCGGCGATGTTGTCGAAGCCGTGGACGTGCTGGGTCAGCCCCATGCCGTAGATGCCGATCGACTTGTCCGCCTCGACATAGACCTGCGCCGCCGCTTCCAGCGCCGCGCGGGTGAGGCCGGACTGCGCCTCGATCTCCTCCCACGGCGTGGCGCGCACCTTGGCCTCGAACGCGTCAAACCCGTCGGTGTGCTGCCTGATGAAATCGACGTCCAGCACGTGGACCTGGCGCTCGGCCCAGCTCTTGTCCTCAGCGGCGAAGACGTGCTTGGCCAGGCCCACCAGCGCGGCGATGTCGCCGCCCGCCTTCACCTGATGATATTGGCAGGAGATCGGCGTCGCCTTGCCGGTGATCATCTCCAGCGGGCTCTGCGGGTTGATGAAGCTTTCCAGCCCCGGCTCCTTCACCGGGTTGAAGGTGACGATCCGGCAGCCGCGCCGCACCGCCTCCTGCAACGGGTGGAGAAAGCGCGGGCTGTTCGATCCCGTGTTCTGGCCGAAGAAGAAGATCGCGTCGCATTGTTCGAAATCGTCGAGCACGCACGTGCCGACCGGCGCGCCGATCAGCTTCTTCAGCGCGACCGAGGTGGTCTCGTGGCACATGTTGCTGCTGTCGGGCAGGTTGTTGTGGCCGTACAGCCGCGCGAACAGCGCGTAGAGGTAGGACGTCTCCAGGCTGGCGCGGCCCGATGCGTAGAACACCGCATCCTTGGGGGCGATCGCCTTCAGTTCCGCGCCGATCGCCGCGAACGCCTCATCCCATTCGCTGGCCACATATTTGTCGGTCGCGGCATCGTAGCGGAGCGGATGGGTGAGCCGCCCCTGCATCTCCAGGTCGTAATCCTTCCAGCCGCGCAATTCCGTCACCGTATGCTTGGCGAAGAAGTCGGGCGTGCAGCGCTGCGGCGTGAGTTCCCACAGGGTCGCCTTGGCGCCGTTCTCGCAGAATTCGAAGGGGTGCGGCTTGGCCGGCTTGCCCCACGCGCAGGAAACGCAGGCGAACCCGTCCGCCTTGTTCTGTCGCGCCAGTTCCGCCGCGACGCTGGGGCGGTTCCATTCCTTGCCGAAGACCTGGGCGATGCCCTTCAGCGATCCCCAGCCGCCCGCCGGCCCATCATATTCGACGACTTCCGCCTCGTCCGCCATTGTCCGCGCTCCCAGCCCTGATCCGGACACCGAACGCGCGGGAGCGGATTACGTCTCCTCCATCGCAAGCTATCTGACAGCTTGTTACCCGAGAGGCGCATCACGCAAGCCACCCCTCCCCT
>CAXUMU010000368.1:0-2401 GCA_964252145.1 uncultured Sphingomonadaceae bacterium | reverse complement strand
GCTTCCAGGTCGCGCCCGCCGGGCGGCAGCGGCGCACGCGCCTTGGCGTCGCCCCGCCCGAGCCCTTGATGCTGGATGCGCGGCTCGGCTGGGCCGGCCGACGGGCGCTCGACCGGTCCGCCCCCGATGCGTTCGTCTCGCCGGTCGGCAGCTACCACCCGATCGACTATATCGGCGACGGCGCCCCCGCGGTCGAGCTGCGCGTGCAGGCCTTGTTCGGGCTGGCCGAGCATCCCCGGATCGGCGCGACGCCCCTGCTGTTCCGCCTCACCTCGCCCGCCGGCCGCCCGATCCAGACGACACGCGACCTGCCCGGCTTCTGGGCGGGCAGCTGGGCGGCAGTGGCGAAGGAGATGCGCGGCCGCTACCCGCGCCACAGCTGGCCCGACGATCCGGCAGGCGCGGTGCCGACGCTGCGGACCAAGAAGAAGACGCCGGGGGCCTGACCTCAGCCAAATCCGAACACCGTTTGGGCCGAGCTTGTCGAAGCCCCGCGCCGGCCCTTCGACAGGCTCAGGGCACACGGCCTCGCGTCTTCAGCCGCGCTTCCGCCCGGCCTCGTACAGCGCGATCGCCGCCGCATTCGAGACGTTCAGGCTCTCCACCTTCGCGCTGATCGGCAGCCGGGCCAGCTCGTCGCAATGCGCCTCGGTATTCTGGCGCATGCCCTCGCCCTCGGCGCCCAGCACCAGCGCCACGCGCGTCTCGCCGATCGCCTGCTCCAGCGGGCGGGCGCCGGTGCCGGCGAGGCCGATCCGCCAGAAGCCGGCCTCGCCGATCTCGTCCAGCGCGCGCGCCAGATTGACCACGCGCGCCCACGGCATGATCTCCAGCGCGCCCGAGGCGGAGCGGGCCAGCGCGCCCGATTCGGGCGGGGCGTGGCGGTCCTGCGTCACCAGCCCCAGCGCGCCGAACGCGGCGGCCGAGCGCATCACCGCGCCGACATTGTGCGGATCGGTCACCTGATCCAGCACCACCAGCGGGCGCCGGTCGTCGCGGCCCAGCTCCAGCAGGTCGCCCAGCCAGATGTCCTCCAGCGGATCGACCTCGATCACCAGCCCCTGGTGCGGCGCGTCCGCCGGCACCAGCCGGCCGAGATCGGCGACGTCGGCATAGGTGACCGGGATCACCGGCGGCAGCGACAAGGCGGCCAGCGCCTCGCGCGTGCCCCACATCCGCCGCACCGTGCGCTGCGGGTTGGCGAGCGCCGCGATCACCGCGTGCCGCCCCCAGAAACGCGGCTTGCCCGCCGCGGCGACCGATGGCCTGTGTCCTCTGCGCATGGCGATGCCCTTCCCACAGCCGCCCCCGGCTAGGCAAGCGGCGCGGGCGTTGACAGTGCGGGCTCGTTTCGCCAAATGCGCCGCTCGGTTCACGCCGGCGCCTGATCGGAGGGGTGGCCGAGTGGTTAAAGGCAGCAGACTGTAAATCTGCCCGTGCAAGCGTACGCTGGTTCGAATCCAGCCCCCTCCACCAGGCTCGAGCAGGATACCCGCCATGGCCGAGCGCTTCGAACGACACCGCCAGCCCTGGACCAGCGACGAGATCGCCAAGCTGCACACGCTCGCCAAGAAGGGCATGGCGCTGAAGGCGATCGCCAAGGCGCTCACCCGCAGCGAGGAATCAACCAAGGACCGCGCCAAGCTGGACGGGCTGAACATCGCCAAGCTGCGCTAGGCGGGACGACGTCGACCGACGGTGTCCTTCGTCATCGCGAGCGCAGCGAAGCGATCCACCTCGCGGCGCTCGCTCGTGCGCGCAAGCGGATCGCCGCGTCGCTGCGCTCCTCGCGATGACGGGTGGAGTCGTCGGACTCCAGGTTGACGCATCCCGCCCCGCGGTGGCAATGCGCGGGCGCGCCGCGGGTATAGCTCAATGGTAGAGCACTAGCCTTCCAAGCTGATTTGGAAGCCCTTCATGCGTTCTCATGCCGCCCAGATATCCATCTAAGCTACTGATTTGACGGCAGAGCTCTCTCCATACGGCTTCATGCGGTATCGCCCCTACTCGCCGTATGATAGAGCCAGAAAGGAGCCAGAAATGCCGCAACTTCATCTCACCGAGATCAGCGTCAGGGCTCTCAAGGGCTCCGACCAGTACATTACCTATTACGACGACACGCTCCCGGCTTTCGGGGTCCGGTGCGGCAAACGCAGCAAAACGTGGGTGGTGCTTCGCGGCAAGAACCGCGAACGCGTCACCATCGGCCGCTACCCCGACCTGACGCTTGCCGCAGCGAGAGCCGAGGCGAAGAAGCTTCTCGCCGCGGAACCCGAGTCACGCGTCCCCCGCACGACCTACACAGCCGCCCGCGACGACTTCCTGGAGGAGCACTACCGCAACTCAACTGAACCGCCCCGGGTTTGCCGGAGGCCATGGGTTGTGAGTCACGCTGCCATAT
>CAXUMU010000367.1:901-2410 GCA_964252145.1 uncultured Sphingomonadaceae bacterium | reverse complement strand
CGGCTGAGCCCGGCGCGGATCGCGCTGGCGGCGGTCGGCGGCCACGGCGCGGTCGCGGTGCGCCGGCGCGTGCGCGTCGCATTGATCTCGACCGGCGACGAGCTGGTGCCGCCCGGCGCGCCGGTGACCGGCGTGCAGCTCCCCGCGTCCAACGCGCCGATGCTCGCCGCGCTGCTCGCCGGCCTGCCTGCCGACGTGACCGATCTCGGCATCGTCCCCGACCGGCTGGACGCGCTGGCCGATGCCTTCCGCAGTGCCGCCACCAGCTTCGACGTGATCGTCACCACCGGCGGCGCGTCGGTCGGCGACCACGACCTCGTCCGCCCGGCGTTGCAGCAGGCCGGTGCGTCGATCGATTTCTGGCGGATCGCGATGAAGCCGGGCAAGCCGCTGATGGCCGGCCGCCTGGTCGATGCGGTGGTGGTGGGGCTGCCCGGCAATCCGGTGTCGGCGTTCGTCACCGCCAGCCTGTTCGTCAAGCCGTTGCTCGGCGTTCTGATGGGTGCCGCCGACGCGCTGCCGCGCACGCAACCCACCCGCCTCGCTGCGGCCGTGCCCGCGACCGGCGTCCGCGCCGAATATCTGCGCGGCCGCTGGGCGGGCGGCGCGGCGCTTCCCCTGCTGGGGCAGGACAGCGCCGCGCTCGCGATGCTGGCCGCGGCCGACCTGCTGATCGTGCGGCCGCCGCATGCGCCGGCGGGGAAGCCGGGCGATCCGGTGGAGGTCGTGACGCTCGCTTGACAGGTTCCGCGGCGTTTCATATACGTTCCCCGTTCGTTCCTAGACAAGGGTTCATCATGCTCACGCGCAAGCAACATGAACTGCTGTGCTTCATCCATGACCGGCTGAACGACAGCGGCGTATCGCCCTCGTTCGAGGAGATGAAGGACGCGCTGGACCTGAAGTCCAAGTCGGGCGTGCACCGGTTGATCAGCGCGCTGGAGGAACGCAGCTTCATCCGCCGCCTGCCCAACCGCGCCCGCGCGCTGGAAGTATTGAAGATGCCCGAGCGGGCGAAGCTGGAGCTGAAACCGGACAACGTGACCAAGCTGCCGGTGCCGCCGCGCGCGCTGCCGATCGCCGCCAACGATGCGGTGGTCGAGCTGCCGCTGCACGGCCGCATCGCCGCCGGCATGCCGATCGAGGCGATGGAGGGGCAGACCTCGCTCTCCGTGCCCGCCGCGCTGCTGGGGCCGGGCGAGCATTATGCGCTGGAGGTGTCGGGCGATTCGATGATCGAGGCCGGCATCCTCGACGGCGACTATGCGCTGATCCGCAAGACCGAGACCGCGCGCGACGGCGAAATCGTGGTCGCCTTGATCGAGGGCAGCGAGGCGACGCTCAAATATTTCCGCCGCGAAGGCGCGACCGTCTGCCTCAAGCCCGCCAACCGCGCTTACGAGGATCAGCGCTACCCGGCGCGGTCGGTCGCGGTGCAGGGCCGGCTGGCCGGGCTGCTGCGGCGCTATTGAGCGATCCTCCCTCTCCCCGGTGGGGAGAGGGCTGGGG
>CAXUMU010000367.1:0-891 GCA_964252145.1 uncultured Sphingomonadaceae bacterium | reverse complement strand
CCCCCCCCCCCCCCGGGGGGGGGTTGGGGGGGGGGGCGGGGGCCAGCGTGGCGCAGCCGAGCGTCCCACCGTTGAGTTCGGAAACCCTCACCCAACCCTCTCCCACCCGGGAGAGGGCTTCAGGGCGTCAGTATGGCGGCTTGGCCCGCGCCTTCTGCTCCCGCGCGGCTTCGGTCCACCACGCCAGATCGTCGGCGAAGCGCGGGAACGCGCGCGCCGCCGCCTCGCCGCCGCCGCCGACAGGCTCGCCCGCGTCCGTGAATGCCTTGCCGATGCCGCCCGCCGCCAGCGTGCTGGGGATCACCACCATCCCCATCTCGGAGAGAATGCCGTGCCACGCCGTCCCCGCGCGTACGCCGGAGAAGCGCCCGGCCGAGTAGCTGGCGATCGCCGCCGGGCGCCACGCCCATTCCTCCAGGAAATGATCGGTCAGGTTCTTCAGCCCCGGCTGCACGCCCCAATTATATTCGCCGACGACGAACAGGAACGCGTGCGCCGTGCGGATCTTATCCGCCAGCTGCTCCAGCGCCGCCGGCGCTTCGTCCTTGGGATGCTCCTTGTACATCCGGTCCAGCATCGGAAGATCCACCGCCTTGGCGTCGATCAGTTCGGGGCTGGCACCGCGCGCGGCGAATGCCCCGACCAGATAGCGCGCGAGCCGGATTCCCTGACGGTCGGAACGGTATGAGCCGTAGAAGATCAGGATCCGGTCGCTCATCTTCTGTTCCTCATCCCATCGTGGCGCGTCATCCGCGCGGCTCCCCGGTCCGCCTCGGCCATCGCCGTCGCTTCCGCTTCGCATAATAAGGCGGTGGCGGCGGCGCTGCCCAGGGGTGCGCCCCGACGTGGGCGGCGACGGAGTGGATCTGGCCGAGGCGTCCCGCTGCTGGC
>CAXUMU010000366.1:0-2419 GCA_964252145.1 uncultured Sphingomonadaceae bacterium | reverse complement strand
TGCCCGGCGGATAGGCGAACCACACGTCGCCCAGCGGCCGCGTCTGCGCCCAATATTTGCCGCCGATCAGCCCTTCGAAGATCAGCATGTCCTTGTTCTGGTGATCGAGGACGATGCCCTCCAGCTTCCATTCGATCGCGTCGTCGGAACTGTAGAGCGTGGTCGACAGCCGCTCGGGGCTGACCGCGCACGTCGTCATCAGCCAGCGGTCGCCCACCCGGCTGATCCGCGCATCCTCGATCCCGTAGCATTGGTAGGAGGCGACCGGCGCGATCGCGCGGTCGTAATGCGCCGCGATCACCGTCAGCCCGTCCGGCGACAGCTCGACCGGCAGCAGCCATGACAGCGACGTGAGCGCCAGCACGCGGAACGCGGGATCCTCGATCCGGAACACGCGCGGATCGTCGAACGCCACCGCTTCCTTCGGCCATTCGGTCATCCGGTAGATGCCGTCGTCCCAGCGGATCGAGCGCACGCTGTCGCCCACCACCGGCTCCTTCAGCGCCTCGGCCACGCGTACCATCAGCAGCAGGTTGCCGTTCGGCAGGCGGGTGAGCCCCGGGTTGAACGCGCCCAGCACATAGGTCTCGGCGGCGATGTGCCCGGCCAGCGGCGAGCGGGAGAGATCGACGTCGTCGGGACCGAAGACGAGACGGTCGATCGCAAATTCACCCATGCCCGCTCCTGCCCAAGCCCCGCCAACCAGCCGGATGCGCTCAGGGTTCCGCCAGCACGCGTTCCAGCAGCCGGTCGATCGCGGCGCGGCATTCCGGCTCGTCCAGCGTGGGCGCGTGGCCCACCCGCGGCAGCGTCAACCGCTCCAGCCGCGCCAGCCGCAGCGCCATCGCATCGGCCGTCGCCGCCGACAGCAGGTCCGACAGCGCACCGCGCACGAGCAAGGTCGGCACCTCGCGCAGCGCGTCGAGCGCGGGCCACATGTCGAACCCCGCCTCGCCGCCCGCCATGCGCAGCGGCTCGGCGATGCGCGCATCGTAATCGGGCACGACGCGCCCGCCCGAGGTCAGCCGGGAGAGGCGCTTGGCCATGCCCAGCCAATCCTCGATCTGATAGTCGGGATAGGCGATGCGCTGCGTCTCGCTGATCCCGCGCGCTGCGTGCAGCCAGGTCGGCCAGCTGCCGCCCTTGCCGACATAGCCGCGGATCCGCGCCAGCCCCGCCGGTTCCAGCAGCGGCCCGACGTCGTTGAGCAGCGCGCCCGCGATCCGCGCCCGCCCGGTGGCGGCGAGCAGCATCGTCATGATCCCGCCCAGCGAGGTGCCGAACAGCACGACCCGGTCGATCCGCAGCGCGGCGACCAGCGCCTCGATATCCTGCAGATAGACCAAGGGCACGTAGCTCAGCGGATCCTTGGCATAGCCGCTCTCGCCGCGGCCGCGCAGATCGACGCAGATCAGCCGCCACGCCCCCGCCAGCCGGTCCGCCACCGCGGCGAAGTCGCGCGCGTTGCGGGTAAGGCCGGGGATGCACAGGATCGGCGGACGATCGGCGGGCCCGGGATAGTCGCGATAATGCAGCCGCAGGCCGTCGTTGGACCACCAATAGCCTTCGGTCCATTCCGCCATGCTTGCGTCCCCGCGATCCCGGCCCCCATATCGCGGCATGAGCCGCCGCCCGCAACCATCCGCCTTCCGCCCCGAACGAACCATCCTCGAACTGGGGGAGGGCTATTTCGACGCCGTAGCCCCGGCCGCCTTCCCGCAAGCGATCGTGCGCTTCCGCAACGATCGCTGGGCCGAAGCGGTGGGTCTGGGCGGACTGAGCGAGGCGGACTGGATCCGCCATTTCGGCCGGTTCGAGCCGCTGGACGGGAGCCTGCCCCAGCCGCTGGCGCTGCGCTATCACGGCCACCAGTTCCGCAACTACAATCCGGATCTGGGCGACGGGCGCGGCTTCCTGTTCGCGCAAGCGCGCGACGCGGAGGGGCGGCTGCTGGATCTCGGCACCAAGGGATCGGGGCAGACGCCCTACAGCCGCTTCGGCGACGGGCGGCTGACGCTGAAGGGCGGCGTGCGCGAGGTTTTGGCGACCGAGATGCTGGAGGCGCTGGGCGTCGATACCTCCAAGACCTTTTCGCTGATCGAGACCGGCGAGCAGCTCCATCGCGGCGACGAACCCTCCCCCACGCGGTCCGCAGTGATGGTGCGCCTCAGCCACAGCCACATCCGCATCGGCGCGTTCCAGCGGCTCGCCTGGTTCAAGGAGGCCGAGCGGATGGAGCGGCTGGTCCGCTACTGCCTGAGCGAACTGTATGGCGAGGCGCCCGGCGACGATCCGGTCGCGCAGCTGCTGACGCACGTGGTGGAGCGCACGGCGGAGCTGGCGGCGTCCTACATGGCGGCCGGGTTCGTCCACGGCGTGCTCAACAGCGACAACATCAACATCACCGGCGAGAGCTTCG
>CAXUMU010000365.1:0-2426 GCA_964252145.1 uncultured Sphingomonadaceae bacterium | reverse complement strand
GGCGGCGGCGGCCGCATCCAGGGCCTCGCTCGCGCGCTCCGGCTTCTCCTGCTGAAGCGCCAGTTCGGCGCGCAGCAGGCGCGCATCCACCCCGTCGCTCTTGAGCGCGATCGCCGCATCGATATCGCCCGCCGCGAGCGCGGTCCGATCCTGGTCGAGATAGAGCCGGGCGCGCTGCAGCAGGTAGCGCGGCTCGGCCGGCGCCAGCGTCACCGCCTGGCTCGCATCGGCCAGTGCGCGCGCGTCCTGGTGCTGCGCCGCCTCGACGGCGGCGCGCCGGCTGAACGCCGCTGCGTCCAGCGTGGGCTCGGGCGCGGCGGCCGCGGTCGCCGGTGCCGCGGCATCGCCTGCCATGTGGGCGGTGATGTCGAAGATCGGGCCGCCGGTGTAGGTGAGGAACATCCGATGCGTCGCGTTCGATACGAACACCCGGTGCGAGATGAAGAAGTCGGCGCCGATCAGCATGTCCGCGGCATTGCCGATGTCGCCGATGCGCACGCGCGCACGCTCGATCTGCTCGCCGCCGATCTCCATCGTCTTGACCGGCACGATCCACGTCGGGACGCCCTTGCGGCCGAAGCCATGTTCCAGTCCGCCGGGCTTCGCGCCGGGCATGTCGGGCCGGAGCCCCGCGCGCGCGGCCGCGCCGAGCGACAGGATCGTCTCCTCGGCCCCGGTATCGAACACGGCGCGGACCGATGCCTTGTTGATCGTCACCGATCCGACCGTGTGGAACCCGCTCGCCGCCAGGTCCGCAATCTCCAGGGTCGCTACGGGATCGCCCGGCTTGGCCCAATAGGCCAGGTTGGCCTTCTGGCACGCCTTGGTCTCGAACAGCCGGATCGCGCCGTGCGGCAGATCATATTCCACGTCCGCGCGGCCGAGCAGGTTCTGGCCGATGACGCCCGCGGAGCCGGGCTCGCTGCCGCCGACGATGAACTGCAGGTTGGGGATCGTCGCGCCGATGATCCCGAATTTCTTCACCGTCGCGACTTTCAGCTGCGCGTCGCCGCCGATGCCGATCATCCTCAGATTGCCCGGCGGGTTCTCCAGCTTCAGTGCCAGGTCGTGCGCGGTGCCGGGCGATATCAGGCTGAAAAAGGCGCCGCTGTCGGCGAGGAACGTCTGCTCGCTGCCGTTGACCGACGCGGTGAGCGTGGGCCGCAGACCCTCCATCGTGATCGGCAGCTCGGCAAAGCGCGCGAGCGAACAGGCGGCCGTCGCGGACGAGCCCGGCAGCGCGGCAGCGGCCAGAATCAGGGTCCGCATACGCGAATACCGCATCGATATCCTTCCCTGGATTTTGATCAGCGGCGATCCTTGTGTCCTACCTGACCGCAACCTGCCAGATTACTCCAGCCGCGCCGACTATTTCCCAGGCTCGATCCGTAGCACCGCGCCGTTCTTCTCGTCGGTCAGCAAATAGATGAACCCGTCCGGGCCGACGCGGGTGTCGCGGAAGCGTTGCTTCAGGTCGGTCAGCATCCGCTCCTGCGCGACGGGCTTGCCCTTCGCGTCGAACGTCACGCGCAGCACGGAGCGGGTCATCGTGCCCATCAGCATGTCGCCGTTCCAGGCCGGGAACTTGCGGCCATAGTAGAAATCCGGATTGCCCGGGTTGATCGAGGGGACGAACGCCAGCACCGGATCGTCCATGCCGGGAACGTTCATCGCGCCTTTCGCCGGTTCGCCATTATAATGCCGCCCTTGCGTCACATCGATCCACCCGTAATTGTGGCCCTTGCGGATGATGTTGATCTCGTCGCCGCCGCGCGGGCCGAATTCGGATTCCCACAGCTCCCCGGTCTTGGGGTGAAAGACCAGGCCCAGCGGGTTGCGGTGGCCGGTGCTCCAGATCTCGGGCTTGGCGCCGGGCTTGCCGACGAACGGGTTATCGGCCGGGATGCCGCCATTGTCATTCAGGCGGATGATCTTGCCGTAGTCGTTGGAGAAATCCTGCACCCGCTCGCCCCAGTTGCGATCGCCGCTGGTGACGAACAGATGGCCCTGCCGGTCGAACAGCAGGCGTCCGCCGTGGCTGCCGCTGGAGGGGCCCTGGCCGCAGCAGCGCTTGGGCAGCGGCGCCTCGCCATACCAGGTGTCGGCGACGAAGATGTCCTGCACGTCGCTCAGCGTCGCGCCGCCGTCCCACCGCGCGCGGACGACAGCGAGGGTGGAGCGATCCTTCACCGCCGGATCGGGCTTGGCATAAGCCAGGTAGATCAGGTGGTTGCGGGCGAATTTCGGGTGCGGCACGATATCGAACAGCCCGCCGATGCCGGTCGCGAGCACGTCGGGCACGCCGGCGATCGGCGCCGGGTCCAGCACGCCGTCCCGGATCACGCGCAGCCGGCCCACACGCTCGGTCACCAGCATGCCGCCGCCGGGCAGGAACGCCATGCCCCACGGATGGTCCAGCCCCTTGG
>CAXUMU010000364.1:0-2452 GCA_964252145.1 uncultured Sphingomonadaceae bacterium | reverse complement strand
GCCCATAAGCGACCGCGTGCTGCAGGTTGGGCGCGGTGGTGAAGGTGAGGAACTGGTGCGCGCGCGCGATCACGCGCGCGAGCGGCGGGGCGGCGACGATCCAGCCCACCTTCCACCCGGTGAGCGAAAAGATCTTGCCCGCCGAGCCGATCTTCACCGTCCGCGTCCGCATCCCCGGCAGCGCGATCAGCGGCAGATGGGCGCGGCCGTCGAACACGACATGCTCCCACACCTCGTCGCTGATCAGGACCGCGTCGCAGGCGATGCAGGCCGTCGCCAGCCGCTTGAGTTCGTCCGCCTCGAACACGCGGCCCGCCGGGTTGAGCGGATTGTTGAGAATCACCAGCCGCGTCGCGGGGGTGAAGGCGGAGAGGATCAGCCGGTCGTCGATCCGCCAGTGCGGCGGCTGGAGCCGCGCCACGCGCGGCACGCCGCCCGCGCGCAGCACCAAGGGCACGTAGGCGTCGTACAGCGGCTCGAACAGCAGCACCTCGTCGCCCGGCGACACGAGCGCCAGGATCGCCGCGGCGATCGCCTCGGTCGCGCCGGAGGTGACGAACACCTCTTCGACGGGGTCGCAGGCGAAGCCCTGGTGGCGCGCATAATGCGCCGCGACCGCCTCGCGCAGCACCGGCAGGCCGGCCATCGGCGGATATTGGTTGGATTGCGTCAGCAGCGCGTCCGCCGCGGCGGCCAGCACGTCCTGCGGGCCGGTGCCGTCGGGAAAGCCCTGCCCCAGGTTGATCGCCCCGGTCGCGCGGGCGAGGCCGGACATATGCTCGAAGATAGTGGTGCCGAGCGCGGTGTAGACGGGGTTCATCTCGTCACACTCTCCCCGTCATCCCAGCGAAAGCTGGGATCTCGTACGCCAGGTGCCACGCTTCTGCGAGACCCCAGCTTTCGCTGGGGTGACGGCAGCAAATAGTCACCGCAGCAGCACCAGCTCCTCCGCCATTGACGGGTGCAGCGCCACCGTATCGTCGAAATCCTGCTTCGACAGCCCGGCCTTCACCGCGACCGCGGCGGCCTGCAGGATCTCGGGCGCGTCGGGGCCGATCATGTGCAGGCCGACCACCTTCTCGGTGTCCGCCGCCACGATCATCTTGTAGAGCGCGCGCTCGTTGCGGTCGGCCAGCACGTTCTTCATCGGGCGGAAATCGGACGTGTAGACCTTTACCGCGCCCAAAGCGTTCCGCGCCTGCGCTTCGGTCAGCCCGACGCCGGCCATCGGCGGGTTGCTGAACACCGCGCTCGGGATCGCCGCATAATCGACGCGGTGCGGTTTCCCGCCGAACTGGGTGTCGGCGAACGCCTGCCCCTCGCGGATCGCGACGGGGGTGAGCTGGACCCGGTTGGTGACGTCGCCGACCGCGAAGATGCTGTCGCAGGCGGTGCGCGAATCCTCGTCCACCTTCACCGCGCCGTGATCGTCCAGCGCGACGCCGGCGCTTTCCAGCCCCAGCCCGTCGGTCTTGGGCTTCCGCCCGATCGCGAACAGCAGCATGTCGGCCGGGATCGGCTCGCACCCGGTCAGATGGACCAGCAGCGATCCGTCGTCCTGCTTCACCACCTGTTCGAACGCGGCGTGGAAGCGGAACTCGATGCCCTTGCTCATCGAGATCTGCAGCAGCCGGTCGCGGATCTGCTCGTCATAGCCGCGCAGGATCTGGTCCGACCGGTTAACCAGCGTCACGTGCGCGCCGAATTCGTGGAAGATGCCGGCGAACTCGTTGGCGATATAGCCGCCGCCGGCGATCACCACGCGCTTCGGCATGGATTCGAGGTGGAACACCTCGTTGGAGGTGATCCCGTGCTCGGAGCCGGGAAATTCGGGCAGCATCGGCCACGCGCCGGTGGCGATCAGGATCGTCGCGGCGGTGACGGTGCGGCCGTCGCTCAGCGCGATTCCGTGCGGGCCGGTCACGGTGGCGGCGGCGTTGATGATCTCGACCCGATTGTTGTTCAACGTGCTGGTGTAGATGCCGTTCAGCCGGTCGACCTCGGCCAGCACATGATCGCGCAGCGTCGGCCAGTCGAACGCGCATTCGGGCACCTGCCAGCCGAAGCGCTTGGCGTCCTGCAGGTCCTCCGCGAAATGCGCGCCGTAGACGAGCAGCTTCTTCGGCACGCAGCCGCGGATGACGCAGGTGCCGCCGACGCGATGCTCCTCCGCCACCGCGACCTTCGCGCCATAAGCGGCCGATACGCGCGCGGCGCGCACGCCGCCCGATCCCGCGCCGATGACGAAGAGGTCGTAGTCGTAATCCGCCATCGCCGGTTCCCGTTCGCTGCTCGCGGACGATCTAGGGAGCCGGGGCGCCTGCGGCAAACGCCTTCTGGCGATCAGACTGATCGAGCGGGTCGGCGGGCGTGCCGCGCGCCGGCCGGTCGTGCGCTCAGGCGGCGGCCATCATTCGGCGAGAGGGTCCGCCGTCATTCGAGGGGCGCGGCC
>CAXUMU010000363.1:0-2460 GCA_964252145.1 uncultured Sphingomonadaceae bacterium | reverse complement strand
GTCAGGTCATAGATCTGCCCACGGTGACCCTCGCCGACAAGCGCCGCGACCGCGGACGCCGCAATGTCGCGGACATCGACCACGCTCACCCGGGCGTCGGAGTCGATCGCCGCGCCAAAGGAGCCGCGTTCGCGGATCGCGCCGGCGAAGGCGAGCAGACCTTGCATGAAGAGGTTCGGCCTCAGAAAGGTCCAGCCCATGCCCGACGAACGAAGCGCGCCCTCCACCGCAGCGTGGTAGCGTAAAAAGCGCACAGGGGAGTCAGCTGACGCCGCGATCTGGGACAGTTTCACGACGTGATCCACACCGGCCCGGCGCGCCGCCTCCACGAACCCGAGCTGCCGTGCCTCGGCGCGCTCCGACGACGGCGTCACGAGGAACGCCCGATCCACCCCGCCCAGCGCGCGGGTGAGCGAGGTAGGATCGTCGAAGTCCCCTTGGACGACCTCCGCGCCAGGCAGCGAGGACAGTTCGCGTGCCTGCTCAGGCGAGCGCACCATCGCTCGAAAGCGCTGCCCGCTCGCGGACAGCAGGCGCGCGACCTCCGCACCGTTCGTGCCGGTCGCACCGGTCACCAGGATGATACCCATTTATATTCTCCTCGAATGCAGGCCGAGGATGGTGAGCCGGCGCGCTTTCGGCCAATCGCAATCCGCTATTGCGCGCTATCCGCCGCGTAAATCACGTCTCGTGGCGCGGCTGCGTCTCAGAGCCACACCCGCCTGTCCCCGTTTTGTCACCCAGCTCCGCGACGGAGCGCCGAAGAGCGCCGGCCACGAACTGAACGGCGGGGTCTCGCTCGTGACGGCGATGCCAGGCGAGCTTGAGCGTGAAGCCTGGCACCGAGACCGGTGGGTTGAAGGCAACCAAGTCGCGCGCGAAGTCGCTCGCAAGCGCCAGGCTCGGGACCATCGCCACCATGTCAGTCGCGCGAAGGAGTTCGGGCACGAGCAGAAAGCTCGGCACGGACAGCCCGACCCTTCGTTCGCGGCCGGTGCCCGTCAGCGCGTCGTCCAGCGGCCCGTGGCGTTCGCTCGTGGCGCTCGTGACGACGTGCGGCCAGCGCAGCCACTCGTCCAAGTCGAAGCGCGTCGCTGCCGGATGCCCCTTGCGCATCGCCACGACATACCGCTCGTCGCGCACATCCTCGACGTGGAAGCGCGTCGGGTCGTGCGTGCCCGGAAGCACGGACACCACGAGATCGGCCGTACCTTTCGCCGCCGCCTCAATGCCGTCCGCGCCGCCCGACCAGGGCAGCAGGACGACGTCGATGCCCGGCGCCCGCTCGCCGATGCGGCGCAGCAGGTCGGGCGCGGCGAGCGCACCCAGCAGATCGGCCATTAGAACGCAAACGGTGCGCCGAACATCGGCAATGTCCGGTTCGTCGCGACCGAGGACGTCGGCGACACCGACCAGGGCATCGCGAAGCGGCGCCCGTAGCGACTCGGCTTTTGGAGTGAGCCGCATGGTGGACCCCGACCGCTCGAGCAGCGGGTCGCCGAAGAGGGCCCGGCACCGGTCCAGCGCGCTAGAGGTGGCGGGCTGGGACAAGTTCAGGCGGGCCGCCGCGCGGGAAACGTGAGCCTCGTCCAGCAGCGCCTCCAAGACTACCAGAAGGTTGAGGTCTACGCCGCGAAGATTGATCGTCATGCCAGCCGCCCCGTCGGATCCGGTGCGATCCGCCCGAACCCGAACCGCATGATGCCTCCATTAGGCTCAACGGCCAATCCGTGATCGCGCGACCGCGCGAACTCCATGCCCCTCCAGGGCAAGTCATGGCGAACGGCTGCCTCGATGGTACATTCGCCGCTTTGCGCGGAGGAGGGTCTGAGGGGTCGGCGCCGGCAGACTTAGCGACGCATGGCCCACTCGGCCTGCAGCAGGCCAAACGTCTGGTGGCCCTGACCGGCCCTCTTGAGGAAGCTCCCGGGATCGAAGCGGACAACCGCGGCGGTGAGGGTCAGTCCCCCGCCACGCCTCCAGGTCGCCTCGATCTGCTGCTGCAAGCCGACCCAGCGGCGACCGGTCGCATCGGGCGGTACGAACGGCGTTCCAGCCGGCCGGTAGAAGGCGTCGGACGCGGCGAACCGCCAGAGGGCCTCACCGCGGTACCGAATTTGTAACTCCCGCGCCGGGTCCACGCCGCCCAGCAGCGCCAGCTTCACAAGGTTTGACGGAGACTGCAGCGCGGCCTCGGTGGAGTAGGCGTAGTTGGGGAAGAGCGGATCGAACGTCCTGATCCGGTCCGGGCGCGGCGCACCGCCCGAAAAGGCGCTCGTCCGAACGGCTACGCGGGGCCGCCAGCCTGAAGAGCTGAACCGCCTTCCGATCTCGCCCTCCAGGTAGAAAGCCGACACCTGGCGGGAACCGAAACGGCCCCACTGAACGGCGCCGCCACCGCTGAGGTCGAACCCGCGCAGCGTTCCGGCCAACACGCCGCCCAGCGTGCGCGTGGACGAG
>CAXUMU010000362.1:0-2472 GCA_964252145.1 uncultured Sphingomonadaceae bacterium | reverse complement strand
CCGCCGTTGATCCCGGCGAGCGGAAGATAGCCGCTCACGCCCCGCACGTCGGTGATGTTCTTGCCATAGACTTCAAAGGTGTAGCCTCCCTTCCTCACTCCCGCGTGTAGAGAGATGTTGCTGTAGGAAGCGAGTTCCTGGTGACTGATCGACGCCAAGGTGGAGAAGATCGTGTACCGATGCCCCTTGTAGGCCCAATTGCCACCGACAAAGCCGCGCAACGCGCCGGCGAGCTGATGCTCGTAGTCAATGTTGAGGCTGCCGCTGATGAACGGCACGTCGGGCAGCTGCTCGCCCGCGGCCGCTCCCAGAGCCGGAGCATCTTCGGTGAGGTGCGCGTCGGTGTAGGCACCGACGAGGCCGAGGGAGAGACCCTTGGCGGGCGTCACGCTAACATTCAGCTCAATGCCTTTGCTGGCTGCCTTGCCCGCATTGCCGGTCTGCGTATGGCTCTGCTGTTGCCCGTTGATCGTCACGAAGAACTGCTGGACGATCTGGATGCGGGTCCAGTCGATGTAGAAGGCCGAGAGATCGATCGAAAGGCGTCGGTCGAAGAAGCTGCCCTTGAGACCTGCCTCATAATTAACGGTCGAGTCCGACTCGAAGGTATCGGGAATGCCGGCCGGCGTATTCGGGAACGGGAACTCCGGACCGCCCGGGCGGTAGCCGCTCGCCACGCGCGCGTAGACCATCACGTCGGGATTGATCCGATAGCGTGCCGCAGCGGCGTACGTGTAGGAGGTTTCCCGCTGTCGGACTGGATCAAAGACGATCGGCTGCGTCGCGCCGATCAGGAGCCCCGATTCGACGGCGCGCATCGTCTCGTCGTTGTGAAAGATCCGGCCGCCTAGCTGCAGGTCGAAGCGGCGCGTGAAGTGGATCGTACCGTCAGCGTAAGCCGCATATTCGTTGTACGTCGTCGGTGTGACGCCCGAGTAGAGGGCGCCGAGCGGTGCCGCCAAGGTCGCGAGTTGCGGATAGGATAGGCCGTCGTAGAATTGGTCGAACTGGACCGCCTCGTGGGTGTAGAAAGCGCCTAACTGCCAATCGAACGCCGCGCCGGCGCGCTGCTCCGACGCGAGACGAAGTTCCTGGCTGAACTTCTTGAGCGCGTTGGTCTGGCGCGTGCGGACGACGGTATTCGGCGCGAACAGGCCGAAATACGGCGGATTGTCGGCCACCAGCGATTGCTCGACACGTCCATAGGAGGTGATCGACTGGAGGTGCGCTCCGTGAAGGTTGTAGTCGAGGTCGAGGCCGCCCAACCAGATCGTGTTTTTCGTCGGCTGGTCGATGTAAGTATCCAGTGTCAGACCCTTCACGAGCTTGAGACCCGTCGAGAGCGGGCTGACGATGTTGACCTCGTTCGGACCCGACGAGTGCTGATACTGGCCGATACCGAGCAGGTGAATGTGGAGGTCAGGCGTCGCATCCCATGCGAGACTGATCCGGCCGCCATATTTGTAGGAGTCGTTGACGCGCCGTTCACCCAGGATGGAGTTGTCGATCCATCCCGGCAGATCCTCGTAATAGGCGTTGATGCGGGCGCCAGCTGCGCCCGAAAGCAGCGGAATGTTGAGATACCCCTTTCCGCTCGCGCCAACGTTGCCGTGCTCGACGCCGATCGCACCCGCTTCGAGTCCACCTGACCAATGCGTGTAGTCGGGCGGATTGGTCACGTACTTGACGAGGCCGCCTTCGGCAGTGGCGCCATACAGCGTGCCCTGCGGGCCGCGCAGAACCTCGATCCGCTGCAGATCATAGGTATCGAGGTCGGTCGAGACATAGCCGCCATCGGTGTTGGCGCCTGAGAAGCTCAGGGGAAAGTTGTCGATCACCGTGGCGACGGTGGCGCCATCACCTTGTGAGTTCTGTCCACGGAGGATGATCTTCGACGCGGTCCCGAGCACACCGGTCTCGAGGTCAAGGCCGGCTACGCGCGTTGAGAGATCCTGAATGTCGAGCGTCTGCGTTCGCGCGAGTTCCGCGCCGGTGACCACCGCCACGCTCGAAGGGACGTCCTGCAGCCTTTCCGCCCGCTTGTTGGCGGTCACCACGATGTCACCCGTCGTCGTTGGGGCAGTCGCGGATCGCGATTCCTCCGGCGTGGCGGACTGAGCGCTGGCGGAGGCCCCTTGCAGGGCGACCAGCAATCCGCCTGCGCCTCGCAGCAAGACCATCGATGTCCGCGTACGCATACCTGCCCTCCCGTCCCCCGCCGTTCTGGCACAAACCATTCGCCACAAATCGACCGACGAATTGATCCTCGTTCGACTCGCCCGTGCTCTCAAAATGAACCTGGAACCAGTCCCACTTATTTGGACCTCAACACTTGCTGTCAAGATGGTACGGAAAGCTCGGGGCGCCAAGATTATGGCCCCTGTGGATTACGAAGTGGAACCGAAGATCAAGACGTGACCCTAGGTTGTGTGGACACTTACCGGAGCCATAGGATGGTTGCGGCGAGTGTGA
>CAXUMU010000361.1:0-2475 GCA_964252145.1 uncultured Sphingomonadaceae bacterium | reverse complement strand
TCGCCCAGCGCCTGCGCGATCGCGCTGCCCAGCGCGATGCCGCTATCCTCGGTGGTGTGGTGCTGGTCGATATGCAGATCGCCGATCGCCTGCAGCCTCAGGTCGATCAGCGAATGGCGCGACAGCTGCTCCAGCATGTGATCGAGAAAGCCGATGCCGGTCGAGACCTCGTAC
This sequence comes from uncultured Sphingomonadaceae bacterium, assembly GCA_964252145.1. GTDB lineage: Bacteria > Pseudomonadota > Alphaproteobacteria > Sphingomonadales > Sphingomonadaceae > JAQGLK01. Next base: position 2,301 of record CAXUMU010000361.1, on the reverse strand, counting down.
GTGCCGCTGCCGTCCAGATCGAGCTCGACCCTGATCTCGGTCTCGTTGGTCTTTCGGTGGATCGTCGCCGTCCGCATGGCCCGCCCCTATCGCGGCTGGCACCCCCATGCAACGCGCTTGACCCGGCAAACGCCAGCGTTCACCAAGCGCAGGATGAGCGAGACGACCCCCGACAGCCTGATTCCGTACGACGAGATCGTGCAGGAAGCCTTGCGCGCGGTGGTCGGCCGCGTGCTGGGCGAGGTCGAGGCGGCGGGCGGCCTGCCGGGCGAGCACCACTTCTATATCACCTTCAAGACCGGCGCGGCCGGCGTCGACATCCCCGCGCACCTGGTCGCGCGCTTTCCGGACGAAATGACGATCGTCATCCAGAACCGCTTCTGGGACCTGAAGGTGTATGACGACCGGTTCGAGGTGGGGTTGAGCTTCAACCAGGTCGGCGCGAAGCTCCACATCCCGTTCGCCGCGGTGACCGGCTTCCACGATCCCGCGGTCAACTTCGCGCTCCAATTCCAGGCGCAGGCCGACGACGAGCCGCCCGAGCAGACCGGCGCCGCCGGCAACGACCCCCCGCTCGCCGAGCCGGTGGAGGATGGCTCGAACGTCGTCTCGGTGGATTTCACGCGGAAGAAGTGACGGGCGACTTGGGCGTCCGCACCTGCGTCCCCCATGCCGTCACCCCGCACTTGTTGGGTATCTATCCCTTCGAAACAGCGAGCCGTACCCCGGCGCAGGCCGGGGTCCAGCATCGGGCCGCTCGTAGCTGGACCCCGGCCTGCGCCGGGGTACGGATGCGGCATTTCTTGAGCGTAAGGAGATGATTGCTAGCCCGAAGGCTGATTGACCGTCTCTGGGCGCCAGCGCATATCCCCGCAGCCTCTCCTACAACCCCAGCGGCACGCTATGCTCCGCCTCATGGCTCTCCCCTGTTTCCCTATGCGGCAGGCGCAAACCATGCGCCTGTGCGCGACTTTCGAGAAGTTCGGGTCGAACTTCCTGGGGACCGCCGCGCTGCTGGTGCGTTCCCCGCGCAACAGACCCGAGGGAATCCGATGACCGACACCCGCACCGAGACCGACAGCTTCGGACCCATCGAGGTGCCCGCCGGCGCCTATTGGGGCGCGCAGACGCAGCGCTCGATCGAGAACTTCCCGTTCGGGGCGAGCGAACGGATGCCGCTCGGGATCGTCCATGCGCTGGCGCTGGTGAAGCAGGCGGCGGCGCGGGTGAACCGGGGGCACGGGCTGGACGCACGGCTGGCCGATGCGATCGAAGCGGCCGCCGCCGCCGTGGCCAGCGGGGAGCATGACGACCAATTCCCGCTCGTCATCTGGCAGACCGGTTCCGGCACGCAATCGAACATGAACGTCAACGAGGTGATCGCCGGCCTCGCCAACGAGGCGCTCACGGCCAAGCGCGGCGGCAAGAGCCCGGTCCACCCCAACGACCATGTCAACATGGGCCAATCCTCGAACGACAGCTTCCCCACCGCGCTGCACGTCGCCGCCGCGCTCGCCGCGCGCGACCGGCTGCTGCCGGCGCTCGGACGGCTGGAGGCGGCGCTGCTCGCCAAGGCGGAGGGCTGGCAGGACATCGTCAAGATCGGCCGCACCCATTTGCAGGACGCGACCCCGCTCACCCTGGGCGATGAATTCTCCGGCTATTACGCGCAAATCCGCATGGCCCGCACCCGGCTCGCGCCGCTGGTGGAGCACGGCCTGTCCAAGCTGGCGCAGGGCGGCACCGCGGTCGGCACCGGGCTGAACGCGCCCCCAGGCTTCGGCGCGGCGTTCGCCGCCGAGATGAGCGCGCTGACCGGCTTCGCGTTCGAGACCGCGCCCAACAAATATGAGGCGCTGGCGAGCCACGACACGCTGGTCGACTTTTCCGGCCGGCTGAACGCGCTCGCGGTGGCGCTGTCGAAGATCGCCAACGACATCCGCCTGCTCGGCTCCGGCCCGCGCTGCGGCCTGGGCGAGCTCGGCCTGCCGGAGAACGAGCCCGGCAGCTCGATCATGCCCGGCAAGATCAATCCCACGCAGTGCGAAATGCTGACGATGGTCGCGGCGCAGGTGATCGGCAACCATGTCGCGATCACCGTCGGCGGGCTGCAGGGCCATCTCGAGCTGAACGTGTTCAAGCCGCTGATCGGCGCGGCCGTGCTGCGCTCGATCGATCTCCTGAGCGTCGGCATGGACAGCTTCCGCGAGCGCGCGCTCGACGGGCTGGAGCCGAATCGCGCGCACATCGCCGCGTTGCTCGACCGCTCGCTGATGCTGGTGACCGCGCTCGCGCCCGAGA
>CAXUMU010000360.1:0-2485 GCA_964252145.1 uncultured Sphingomonadaceae bacterium | reverse complement strand
TCTGCGGGTTCTGCTCCATCGCAGGGACCTTGGACTTGGCCTTCTGCGGTTCGCGACCCTTGCGGATCAGCTGGTTGATCGTTGGCATGAAACCCTTCACCTCGACGGAGTTACTTTACCGCTGCCCGCTTGCATCCCCGCCAAAACGGAAATGCGCGAAGAACCCCGGTGGCCTATTGGCCCCCTTGGCCTTCACACGCAGCGGCAATGTTCAAGCGCTGCCCGGATCGGAACGACGTGCAGGCATGCGCCTACCGTCAGCCCGCGGGCAGTGCGGCCCTATAGCGGGCGAGTCCGGTCGGGTCAACGCTCTTGGGGCGGGCGCCGGCGCCGCTCCTCCAGCAGCTTCAGCAGCGCGGTCTGGAAGCGCAGCGGCGCCTCCACCTGCGGCGCGTGGCCCAGATCGTCGAACGCGATCAGCCGCGCCTCGGGGATCTGCCCCACGATGCGCTTCGCCAGCACCGGCACCGGCGGCAGGCTGTCGCGCAGTTCCAGCGGCGCGCGCTCCTCGCCGAAGGCGGTGCTGTCCCGCATCCCGATCATCAGCGTCGTCGGCACGCGCAGCCGGCCGAACTCGTAGGCGACGGGCTGCGTCTCGATCATCTCGGTCGCGCGCGCCTGCGCGGCGACCACCGCCGCCTTGCCCGCGCCCTGATACATGCCTGCCAGCATCGTCACCCAGCGATCATATTCGGGGCGCCACCGGCCGTGATAATAGGTCTTCAGCTGATACGCCTTGATCGTCTCGGGCGTGGTGCGGGTCTCTTCGGCCGCCAGCGCGTCGATGTCGGCATAGGGCACCCCCTCCGCCAGCCGGTCGGCAAGGCCCAGCGGGTTGACCAGTACCAGTTGCTCGATCCGCAGCGGGTGGATCAGCGCCATCCGCGTCGCCAGCATCCCGCCCATCGAATGGCCGATCAGGATGAACCGGTCGATCCCCAGCGAATCGAGCAGCCTCAGGTCGAGCTCGCCGATCGCGTGGAAGCTGTATTGGAAGGCGATCGGCTTGGACGATTTGCAGAAGCCCAGCTGGTCGATCACGATCACCCGGTAGCCGCCCACCGCCAGCGCATGCGCGGTATCGCCCCAGGTCGCGCCGCAGAAGTTCTTACCGTGCAGCAGCACGACGGTGCGGCCGTTCGGCCGCTTGGGCACAAGGTCCATATAGGCGATCTCGATCGCGCGTCCCTGCGCGGTCGTGCGGAAACGCTGCACCGGATAGGGATAGTCGAACCGCTCCAGGTTCGGACCCAGCTCGGCCGGCGAGGCAGCGGGCGCGCTCGTGGCGGCCAGCAGCGCGAGCGCGATCAGCATAGCTTCCCCGGATGCGCCATCCGATCCCCCTGGCGCCTCGCCGCGCCTGTCCGTTAACCCTGGTGGTACGCAAATTCGGTCGGTCGCTGCAAGTGCGAACAGCGCTCGTCGCGCGTCTGCCAAGACCGGGCGATGCGCCAGGTGTGAAATGGATCACAATTCGCCCGCCGGCCGCTGGCTAGTCCGCCCTCGCAACTGCTTGGCATCGTTCGGGCGCTTTGATATTCGCGCGGTACGACATCGTCGTATCAGGGCACTTTGGGGGGATCAATCATGCGGCAACTCCGCACCGTCGTTTCGGGCGCGCTCGCGCTCTCGTTTGTCCTGCCGGCCGCGGGCCAGGCCGCACCCAAGCTCGCCAAGGCGTCGAGCGGCCAGCAACTGCAGCAGCAGACGATGAACGACGTGCCGAAATGCGCACGCAAGCTGGGCACGATCTCGGTCGCGGACGGCGACGATCCCTATGCATGGACGCAGTTCCAGCTGACGCCGCCGTCGAAGCTGCTGAAGGTGCTGATCCAGCGCTCGGGCTGCTTCAACCTGGTCGATCGCGGCACCGGCCTGAACGCCGCCGCGCGCGAGCGGGACATCGGCTCGGGGCTGGGGCTGCAGCGCGGATCGAACGTCGGCCAGGGCCAGATCAAGGCGGCCGACTATGTGCTGATCGCCGAGATTCAGGGCGCCAACTCGAACGTGAGCGGCAACGCGGTGGGCGGCGTTGCCGGTGCGGTGGTGGGCGGCACGATCGGCGGCCTGCTGGGCGGCATCCGCACCAAGAAGCTGGAGGCGAACACGATCGTCTCCGTCACCAACGTGCGCACCACCGAGACGATCGCCACGGAAGACGGCTATGCCGCCAAGAACGACGTCGGCTTCGCGGCGGGCGGCGGCTTCTTCGCCGGCGGCGGCGCCGCGGCGGTGGGCGGCGGCTATGCCAATACCGACATCGGCCGGATCGTCACGCTGTCGTTCATCCAGGCCTATTCCAAGCTGGTGACGAGCCTGGACCTGGTCCAGCCGGGTGGCGCGGGCACCGCGGAAGCCGCGCCGAAGAAGACGTTCACGGCCACCGGACCGGTCGCGATGCGCCGGACGGCGGCAGCCAGCGGCGCGGTGATCCGCACGCTGCCGCCGGGCTCGATCGTCTATCCCACGGGCAACAAGAACGGCC
>CAXUMU010000359.1:0-2528 GCA_964252145.1 uncultured Sphingomonadaceae bacterium | reverse complement strand
CGCTGGACGAAATCGTTGGTCGGCACGATCACGTCATAGCCCTGGTTGCCGCCGCGCAGCTTGGCGAAGAGTTCGTCATTGTTGGCGAACAGGCTCATGTTGACGCCGATCCCGCTCGCCGCCGTGAAGTCCTTCAGCGTCGTCGCGCCGATATAGGTGTCCCAATTGTAGAAGTTGATGCTCTTGCCCCGTTCGCCGCAGCCGGTGAGCGTAATCCCCACCGCCGCTGCCCCGATACCTGCGAGGAAACCACGGCGTGACGCGGGGGCAAGCAGCATGATGAACTCCGATGGGTTGGGGCCAAGCGTATGGAGCGGCCCGTTCCGCGTCAATCGACCGCCCGGATGCTTGCCAGTTCGTAACGATCATGTGATCACAGATGGCGGAGGAACGATCGCTTGACCGACCGCACGCGCGTGACATCCGATCTGGGCATGGGCAGCGCGATTACGCGTCGCGACGTGCTGCACGGCCTGGGGCTGGCGGCGTCGCTGCCGCTGACCGGCGCGGCGACGGCGGCGGGCGGGGTGGCGGAGCCGGGCGGCTATTATCCGCCGCTGCGAACCGGCCTGCGCGGATCGCACCCCGGATCGTTCGAGGTGGCGCATGCGCTGCGCGACGGCAAGGCGCTCGCGCTCGCGCAAGCGACCCCGGCCGAGGATAGCTTCGATCTGATCGTCGTGGGCGGCGGGATCAGCGGGCTTTCCGCGGCGATCTTCTACCGCGATCACAAGCCCGACGCGCGCATCCTGATCCTGGAGAATCACGACGATTTCGGCGGCCACGCCAAGCGCAACGAATTCGATCGCGGCGGCCGCGCGCTCATCCTGAACGGCGGTACCGCCGGCATCGACAGCCCGCGACCCTACAGCCAAGTCGCCGACGCGTTGATCCGCCGCATCGGCATCGACGTGCCGGCGCTGAAGGCGCAGGCCGACAAACTGCCGCCGTCGGTCACGGCCAAGCTGGGCCGGGCGACGTTCTTCGATGCCGAGACGTTCGGCCGGGATCGTCTCGTCATCGGGTTGGGCAAACGGCCGTGGGCCGAGGCGCTGGCGGACGCACCGTTGCCGCGCAAGGCGCAAGCCGACATCGCCGCGATCGAAGGCGGAACAGTGGATTACCTGGCCGGCCTCTCATCGGACGAGAAGAAGCAGCGGCTCTCGCGCATGAGCTACGGCGACTATCTCGCCAAGGTCGCGCACGCCGATCCGGCGGCGATCGCTTATTATCGCAACCGTCCGCTCGGCTGGTGGGGCGTCGGCATCGACGGGATCACCGCGCTCGATGCCTGGGCGATGGAGTTTCCGGGGTTCAAGGGGCTGCGGCTCGCCCCCGGCGCGATCGAGCGGATGGGCTATACGCCCAAGGGCTTCGCCGCGACCGGCGGTTCCTATTCCTATCATTTCCCGGACGGCAACGGCACGGTCGCCCGCCTGCTCGTCCGCGCGCTGATCCCCGACGCGCTGCCGGGCAGAACGGTGAAGGATTCGATCCTCGCCCGCGCCGATTATGCGAAGCTGGATCGGCCGGGCCAGCCGGTGCGGCTGCGGATCAGCAGCACCGTGGTCAATGCGCGTAATGTCGGCGGCGGGGTCGAGATCGTCTACGGTCGCGCCGGCAAGCTGCGCAAGGTGAAGGCGAACGCCTGCGTGCTGGCGTGCTGGAACATGATCATCCCCTATCTCTGCCCCGAACTGCCTGAGGCGCAGAAAGCGGCGCTGCACGAACTGGTGAAGGTCCCGCTGGTCTATACCAGCGTGTCGCTGACCAATTGGCGCGCGTTCGATCGATTGAGGGTGGGCAGCATCGCCTTCCCCGGCGGCTATTGGCAGCAGGCGTCGCTGAACGCGCCGCCGGCGGTGGGCGGCTATCGCAACCCCGCCTCGCCCGACGAGCCGATCCTGCTGCACATGAGCAAGGTGCCGTGCGCGCCCGGACTGTCGGAGCACGATCAGTGCCGCGCCGGCCGCGCCGAACTGCTGGCGACCCCGTTCGAGACCTACGAGCATCATGTGCGCGACCTGCTCGCCCGCTCGCTGGGCGGCGCCGGCTTCGATCCGAAGCGCGACATCGATGCGATCACGGTGAACCGCTGGCCGCACGGGTATGCGCCCGAATATAACCCGCTATGGGATGCCGCTATCACGCCGGAGCAGGCGCCCAACGTGATCGGCCGGGCACGGTTCGGGCGGATCGCGATCGCGAACTCGGATGCCGGCCGCGCCGCCTACACCGATTCCGCGATCGATCAGGCGTGGCGCGCGGTGGGCGAACTCGTCGGCTAGCATGGACGGGGAGGATCGCTCCGCGCACACGCCATCCTGGTATGCGGCGACGACCGACCCGGCGCCGGCCGCGCCGCCCCCCGCTGGATCGCACGAAGCCGACGTCTGCATCGTCGGCGGCGGCTTCACCGGCCTGTCCGCGGCCCGCCATCTGGCCGCGTCGGGGGCGCGGGTGGTGCTGCTGGAGCGCGCCTTGCTGGGCTGGGGGGCGTCGGGACGCAACGGCGGGCAGGTGCATGT
>CAXUMU010000358.1:0-2539 GCA_964252145.1 uncultured Sphingomonadaceae bacterium | reverse complement strand
AAGGACAATATCGAGCGCTCGATCAACAAGGCGTCGGGCGGCGACGGCGAGCATTATGAGGAGGTGCGCTACGAGGGCTTCGGCCCCGGCGGCGTCTCGCTGATCATCGAGACGCTGACCGACAACCGCAACCGCACCGCCACCAACGTGCGCACGATCGTGTCGAAGAACGGCGGCAACCTGGGCGCGAGCGGGTCGGTGAGCCACGGGTTCGAGCGGATGGGGCTGATCAGCTATCCGGCCGGCGCGGGCGATGCCGACACGGTGTTCGAGGCCGCGCTGGAGGCGGGCGCGGAGGACGTCTCGTCCACGCCTGAGGGCCACGAGATCTGGACCGCGACCGACGGCTTGCACGAGGTCGCCAAGGCGCTGGAGAAGGTGCTGGGCGAGGCCGAAGGCGCGAAGCTCGCCTGGCGGCCGGGCACGATGGTGACGGTGAACGAGGGCGATGCCGGCCAGCTGCTGAAGCTGATCGATTCGCTGGACGACGACGACGATGTCCAGACCGTCTGGGGCAATTACGACGTCCCCGACGAGGTGATGGAGAAACTGGCTTGATCGGATGATCCTGATCGGCCTCGATCCCGGGCTCGGCACGACCGGTTGGGGCGTGATCGCGGCGGAAGGCAATCGGCTGATCCACATCGCGAACGGCCATCTCCGCACCGAGGCCGGCGTGCCGCTGGCGGAGCGGCTGGTGATGCTGCACGATGCGCTGGCCGCGGTACTGGCGGCGCACCGGCCCGAGGGCGCCGCGGTGGAGGAGGTGTTCGTCAACGCCAACCCGCAATCCACGCTGAAGCTGGGGCAAGCGCGCGGCGTGGTGCTGCTGTGCGCGGCACGGTCGGGGCTGGCGGTGGGCGAATATGCCGCGCGGCTGGTGAAGAAGGCGGTGGTCGGCACCGGCGCGGCGGAGAAGCGCCAGGTCCACGCGATGGTCGCGCGGCTGCTGCCGGGGGTGAGGATCGCCGGCGCGGATGCGGCCGACGCGCTGGCCGTGGCGATCACGCACGCGCATCATCTCGCCAGCAGGCGGCGGATCCCGGCATGATCGCGCGGCTGACCGGCAAGCTGGCCGAGACGGGCGCCGACCATGCCGTGATCGACGTTGGCGGCGTCGGCTATCTGGTCCAGGCGTCGGGCCGCACGCTGGCGGCGATCGGTGCGCTCGGCGGGCTGGTGACTTTGTTCACCGAGATGCAGGTGCGCGAGGACGCGGTCACGCTGTTCGGCTTCGGATCGGCCGGCGAGCGCGACTGGTTCCGGCTGCTGACGGGCGTGCAGGGCGTCGGCGGCCGCGTGGCGCTGGCGATCCTGACCGTGCTGGGACCGGACGAGTTGAGCCGCGCGGTGGCGGGCGGGGACAAGGCGATGGTCGCGCGCGCCAACGGCGTCGGCCCCAAGCTGGCGATGCGCATCGTCAACGAGCTGAAGGACAAGATCGGCGCGGTCGCGATCGGCCCCGCGGGTGCGAGCGTGCCCGCCCCCGGCGGCGCGGCGGCGGACGCCTTGTCGGCACTCGGCAATCTCGGCTTTCGCCCAGCTGAGGCCAGTGCGGCGGTGGCGGCGGCGGTGGACGAACTGGGCGACGGCGCGACGCTGGACGCGTTGGTGCGGCTGGCGCTCAGGAAGGCGGCGAAGTAGGGTGCGCTCCGAAGGGACGATGCGATGCAGGTGACCGCGGTGCTGACCCCGGCGGAAGAAGGCGGCTACGTCGCATTCAATCCGGAGACGGGCACGACGACGCAGGGCGAAACCGTCGAGCAAGCGTTGGCGGCCCTGCGCGAGGCGGTCGAGCTGTATCTGGAGGACGAGCCGATCACCGTCTTCGGCACGCCGATCGTCACCAGCCTGACCATCGGAGAGCATGCCTAAGCTGCCCCCGATATCCGGCCGGGACCTGTTGCGCGCACTCGAGCGGCTCGGCTTCCGGGAAGTCGGCCAGCGCGGCAGCCACGTGAAGCTTCGCCGGGACGATACGATATGCGTCGTGCCGCTGCGTCCCGAGCTCAAGAAGGGGACGCTGGCGGGCATCCTGCGCCAGGCCAAGCTGGAAGCCGACGACCTTTTGAAGGCGATGAACCGTTGAACCCCGCACCGATCGCGACGTGCGACACGCCATGACCGACGATCGCCTCACCACGCCCAATCGCCGTCCGGAAGACGTTGATGCGGCGCTCCGCCCCAAGACGCTGGACGAGTTCGTCGGGCAGAGGGCGGCGCGCGACAATCTGCGCGTGTTCATCGATGCGGCGAAGGCGCGGGGCGAGGCGCTGGATCATGTGCTGCTGTTCGGGCCGCCGGGCCTGGGCAAGACCACGCTCGCACAGATCGTCGCGCGCGAGATGGGGGTGGGGTTTCGCGCCACCTCCGGGCCGGTCGTCGCCAAGCCCGGCGATCTGGCGGCGCTGCTGACCAACCTCGAGGATGGCGACGTGCTGTTCATCGACGAGATCCACCGCCTCGCGCCCGTGGTCGAGGAGGTGCTGTATCCCGCGATGGAGGACCGCGCGCTGGACCTGATGATCGGCGAGGGGCC
>CAXUMU010000357.1:0-2558 GCA_964252145.1 uncultured Sphingomonadaceae bacterium | reverse complement strand
GCGCGCGCCAGCTGCACCGCCAGGCAGGTGTCGAGCACGTCGGACGAGGTCATTCCCTGATGCATGAACCGCGCCGGCTCGCCGACATGCTCCGCGACGTTGGTGAGGAAGGCGATCACGTCGTGCTTCACCTCGGCCTCGATCGCGTCGATCCGCTCGACCTCGAACGCACCTTTCTCCCAGATCGCGGCGGCGGCCTCCTTCGGCACCACGCCCAGCTCGGCCAGCGCGTCGGTGGCATGCGCCTCGATCTCGAACCAGATGCGGAAGCGCGTCTCGGGCGCCCAGATGGCGACCATCTCGGGGCGCGAATAACGGGGGATCATGGGCGGTTCGCTCGGTTGATGATCGTCGGCGGCGGGGTAGCAGAGCCCATCCATCGCAGCAACGCGCCCGCCCGACGCGAATTCGGGACGGGGCGACCGGTGTCCGGAAACCGAACGTTTCCGGGGCGTTACCTACCCGACAACAACGAGAAATGGAGAACATCCGATGAAACGCACCCTCCTCATCGCCGGCACCGCGCTGCTCGGCCTGGGCGGCATGGCGACCGCGCAGAACAGCGCCCCCACTACCGACGCCCCCAGCGCCTCGGGCGCGCAGACGCCGCCCGACACGGGCATGGCCAAGCCCGACAACGGCATGGCGAAGCCCGATCCCGGCATGGCCGCGCCCGGCAGCGATTCGAGCGCCACGGGCACCGCGACGCCCAGCGACAGCGGCGCCGCCACGCCCACCACGCAGGATTCGACGATGTCCACCACGATTTCGGACCAGCCGTCGATGACGACCAAGTCCACCAAGAAGGGCAAGAAGACGCGCACGCCCGGCTGAGCCGCGGCGCCGCTACAGCAGCCCCATCGAGCGAAGGCTGCTGTGGCTGGTGGCGCCGATGATGACATGGTCGTGGACGGCGATGCCGAAATGGCGCGCCGCCTCGACCACGTTGCGCGTCATCGCGATATCCTGCCGGCTGGGCTTCGGATCGCCGCTGGGGTGATTGTGCACCAGGATCAGCGAGGCGGATCCCAGGTCGATGGCGCGGCGGATCACCTCGCGCACATAGACCGCCGATTGGTCGATCGACCCTTCCGATACCATCTCGTCGCGGATCAGCTGGTTCGAACTGTTGAGGTGCAGCACGCGCACCCGCTCGATCTTGCGGTGCGCCATGTCGGCGCGGAGATAGTCGATCAGCGCCTGCCAGCTGGACAGCACGGGCGCGGTCGCCACCTTGCTGCGCAGCAGCCGCAGCGCCGATGCTTCGGCGATCTTCAGCGCGGCGATCACGCCCTCCGACAGGCCGTTGCGCGCGAGCGATTCGGGATCCGCGCCCAGCAGGCCGCCCAATCCGCCGAATTCCGTCAGCAGCCGCCGCGCCAGCGGCTTGGTGTCGCGGCGCGGGATCGCCAGCGCCAGCAGATATTCCACCAGCTCGTGATCCAGCAGCGCGTCCGGCCCGCCCTCGGCGAGACGCTTGCGCAGGCGCGCGCGGTGGCCGCTCGCATCGGTGCCGGGATCGTTCATCTTCACCGGGTTAGAGCGTCCGCGCGCCGATTTGAACCGGCATGACGCCGAATTGATCTGATCGCGGGCGCTGCTAGGCTGGCGGGGATGGAGCGAAGCGAGGTGCGGCCACGCAGGCGATGGATCGTGGCGGCGGGATTGCTTGCGATGCTGCTGCTCGCCATCGGCCTCCTGTGGAGCCAGCGCAAGCCGATCGCGCGCGATTTCGTCGACCGCGAACTCGCCGCGCGGGGGGTAAGGGGCAGCTACGAGATCACGCGTTTCGGCGTGACGAGCCAACGTCTCGAAGATATCTCGCTCGGCGATCCCCGCTCGCCCGACCTTACCGCGGACTGGGCCGAGATCGGCATCGCCTTCACCTTCGGCCTGCCGCGGCTGCGATCGATCGCGGCGGGCGGCGTGCGGCTGCGCGGGCGGCTGGCGGACGGCAGGCTGTCGCTGGGCGCGCTCGACCGGCTGATGCCCGAGCCGTCGAAGAGGCCGTTCACGCTGCCCGATCTGGACGTGGACCTGGACGACGCGCGGATGCGGCTCGACACGCCCTACGGCGCGGCTGGCCTTGCACTCTCGGGCAGCGGCAAGTTGAGCGACGGCTTTACCGGGCGCCTGGCCGCGGTGATGCGCACGCTGGACATTGCCGGCTGCCGCGCGACCGGGGCGACGGCGTTCCTCAACATCGCCATCGCCGATCGCCGGCCGAAGCTGGATGGGCCCCTGCGCGCGGCGAGCGTGGCGTGCCCCGCAACGGGCGTCGCGGTGGCGGGCGCCAACGTCGCGCTGGATGCCACGTTGGGGGCGGCGCTCGATTCGTGGAAGGGCAATGCGATGATCGCCGTGGCGTCCGCGGCGCGGGCGCACGAACGGCTGGGCGGCGTATCGGGGCGGATCGGCTTCGAAGGCACCGCGGCCAAGACGACGGGCGACATGGCGCTGGCAGCGCGGGCGATCCGGGCCGGGCCGGTGGCGCAAGGTGCGCTGAACGTGGATGGGCGGTGGCAGCTTGCCGGCCGGGCGACGCGCTTTGCCGGGAC
>CAXUMU010000356.1:0-2640 GCA_964252145.1 uncultured Sphingomonadaceae bacterium | reverse complement strand
AGGCGGATCGTGCGCATCCCCTCCACCGTCGCGACGGTGTGCGCCAGCAGCCGTTCGTTCAGCACCGAGATGCGGCTGCCCAGCCCGGCCAGCCGGCGCGCGGCAAGGCTCAGCGTAGCCGCCAGCACCAGCCCGGACAAAGCGATCACCGATCCCATCAGCGGCGACAGGAACAGCAGATAGGTGCCGTACACCGCGATCGCGCACAGCCCCACCACGATCCCGGTGACATGCAGCACGGTCGCGGTGAGGAACGGCGTCTCATAGTCGAGCGTGTCGAGCATCGCGCCGTGGCCGTGGCTGCTCGCCTGCTGGTAGCTGGTGCGCAGATAGGCGGCGTAGATCCGGCTGCGCGCGCGGTGCGTCACGCGGTTGGCGATCACCTCGCCGATCACGCGGTTGAGCTCGGTCAGCAGCGCGGCGACGATCACCACCGCCAGCGCGACGGCGATCATCCGGCCGGTGCTCTCGCGCGCCAGCCGCTCGACCAGCCGGCCGGCCACGCCCTCCTCGCCGAGCTGCGACTGCGCGCCCAGGATGCGGTAGACCAGCAGCAGCCCGAAGGTGAGGCCGATCCCCTCGAACAGCGAGAGCAGGATGCCGATTCCGACGAGCGCGCCCTGCAGCCCCAGCTCGGGCCGGGCCAGCCGCGCGACGGTGGCGGCGATGCGGCGCCAGGGCAGGATATGATCGTAGCGGCTCACGGGCGGTCGGCCGGCTCGGGCGGCTCGGCGGTGTTGCCGATCTTGGCGGCGAAGGCGTGGATGTCGTCATGGCCGGCGATATCGATCCGCGGCACCTTCCAGCGCGTGCCCCACACCGGCGCGATGCCGCCCTCGGCATCGAAGATACGGGTGTAGCCCGCGGCGGCGAGCACCAGCTCGACGCGCAGGTTCATCGCCCCGAACGGCGGCGCGACGGTGGTGACCGGCACGCCCAGCCGCCGCTCCAGCTCCGCCTTCGATCGCACCGCCTCGTCGAACAGGTCGCGCGAGCGCATCTGGTCGGCGGCGCTGTGCGTGGCGAGATGGCTGCCGACCGTCATGCCGCGGCCGTGCAGCTCGACGATCCGGTCCCACCCCATCAGCGGCGCGGGCTCGCCGTAAGCGGCGTCCCAGTCGGCGGTCAGACCCACTTTCTCGGTCACGACGAACATGTGCGCGGTGAAGCCGTTGCGCTCCAGGATCGGCCAGGCATGCTCGTGGAAGTCGGTATAGGCATCGTCGAAGGTGATCAGGATCGGGCGCCCGCGCAGCGACGCCGAGTTGCGCTGCCCATCCTCCCACTCCTCGATCGAGATCGAGCGGTAGCCGCGCCGGCGCAGGAAGCGCAGCTGATGCTCGAAATCGTGGAGCGTGGTGCGCCATTCGGCGAGCGCGGGCGGGCCGTCGTCGGCGATGCGGTGGTACATCAGCACCGGCAGCCGCGACGTCCGCTCCTCCGCGAACGCCCGCGGGCGCGTGCGGATCGCGCCGTTCCACACGACCATCCCCGCGACCGACGGGTCCAGCGCGGTGCCCAGCGATACCTGCTCGGGCACCGCATCGGCCCGCTTCGCCTCCGGCGAAACGCGGCGATACAATTCGATCAGGTAGAGATCGGTCGCGAGCGCCTTCACCCGCTCCAGCCCGGGCCGCGCGCGGAAAGTGCGCGAGATGGTGTCCGCGCCGAACGGATCGTCCCAGTCGAAGCCGGTGTGGCCGGGATCGTCGGTGACCTCGAACGCATGCGCGTGGAGGAACAGCCCGTCGGGCGCGAGCGCCGCCTCGACCCGTTCGGCGTAGCGCGCCAGCTGCGCGCCGTCGGCCATGTAGTAGAGCACCTCGGACGAGACGATCAGGTCCCACCCCTCGCCCAGCGGCTCGTTGAAGAAATCGAGCACGGCGAACTCGACATTGTCGGCGCCCGCCGCGCGGCAGCGGTGCGCGGCACGCGCGATCGCGACACCCGAGATGTCGGTCGCGCGCAGGCTGGCAACGCGCGGCGCGAGCATGCGCGTGAACATGCCCTCGGCGCAGGCCAGCTCGAGCGCGCGGTCGATCGGGCGGTCGGCGGGCAGCAGGTCCAGCGTGCGGCGATATTTCAGCTGCTCGTAGGCGCTGGCATAGTTCCACGGATCCTCGGTCCGGAAGAAGGCGTCCCACCCCGGCGTCGAGCTTTCGCCGGATGCGGGTTCGCCGCTCGGCTCGGGCGCGGAAGCGGGCGGCGCGCGCCGCAGCGGACGCGACGCGACCGCCAGGGCCATGAAGGCGAGATCGACCGGCCGGGCGATCCGCGGCACCCTATCCACCAGCTTGGCCGCCGCGCGCAGCATCCGCCGCCAGAGCTGCTGCGCCAGCACCCGCCGCACCGCGCGCGCGTCGAGCCGCCGCAGCGCCGGGCCGGGCAGCGCGAACGCCGCCTTCGGTGGCAGCAGCACCGGCCGGAACTGCACCGCCTCCGCCTCGGCCGGCGGATCGAGCGCGCGGAACAATGTGCGCGGGGTCAGCGCGACCGCGAGCGTGCGGCCGACCATCCGCACCCCCGGCAGCCGCGCGTGGCGGGCGATGTCGCCCTCGATCTCGCGCAGCACCGCATAGGCCAGCTCGGTGCCGCCGCAGCGCTCGGCGAGCGCGTCCAGCATCGCCGAGACGCGGCCCT
>CAXUMU010000355.1:0-2668 GCA_964252145.1 uncultured Sphingomonadaceae bacterium | reverse complement strand
CGGCTGGGCGGAGTGGCCCGCACGGCTGCAGCGGCTGGAGGGGCGGCTCGCCGCGCGGCTTCCCGCCGGCAGCGACCTGTGGCTCGACGGGCTGCACAATCCGGCCTGCGCGACGGCGATCGCCGGTTTCTTCCGCACGGCGCCGCGCGGCAGGCACCCGTTCCACCTGATCCTGGGCCTGCTCGCCAACAAGGACCCCAAAGGCGTGATCCGGCCGTTCGCGCCGATCGCGCGGAGCGTGCAGACCGTGGTCGTGCCGGGCCACGCGCATCACGATCCCGAGGCGCTGGCGGCGATCGCGCGGGCGGCGGAAATGCAAGCGCGGCCCGCCGCCGGCGTGGCCGAAGCGCTGGACCGTATCGCGCAGGCGGCCGACCCCGGCAATCCGCCGGTCGTGCTGATCGGCGGCTCGCTCTATCTCGCCGGGACGGTGCTGGTCCAGGATGGCAGCCTGCCGGACTAAGCGTGTTTTTGCGATTGACTTGCAATAGCATCTACGCTTGATTGGACGCTCCCGACGAGGAGCCCCGAGATGACCGAGACGAGCGCGCTTTCCGACCTCCTGCCGCACGGCGCGCCTGCCTGCGGCAATCGGCGGCTGCTGCTCTTCGCCTTCCGCCGGATCGCGGCGCACGGACTGAACGCTGCGCATGCCGCGCCCGCGATGCTGACCGTGTTCGGCCGCAGCTACCGCCGTCCGCTGGTGCTGCTGCGCGCGCTCGCGGCCGAATTGTCGCGGGTGTCGGGCCGCAAGCTGACGATCGCGCCGTGCTGCTGTACGCGGATGACGGTGGCCGAGGCGAAGCTGGTCGATGCCCTCGCGATCTGTCTGGACGATCCGCGTTCGGCGCATGCGACGCTGGCGGGCCTGCTGGGCGTGCGCGAATGCGTGGGCGCATTGTGCAGCGCGCAGGCGCTGGCGCAGGCGTTCGGCGATCTGGGGCGACCGCTCTGGCGCTAACGCCTCAGTCGGGCTCCGCCCGCGCGTCGCCGGGGCCGTCGGTTCCCGCCGAGCCGATCGCCTTGTCGACATATCCCAGGCGGATCAGCAACCAGAACAGAAGGATGCCGGGCAGCGCGACGACGGTCGTGAGCAGGTAGAAGTTCACATAGCCCACCGCATCGATCAGCCGCCCCGCGCTCGTGCCCGTCACGACCCGACCGACGATGCTGGCCGCGGACGAGATGAGCGCGAATTGCGCGGCGGTGAAGCGCAGGTCGCACAATGCGGAGAAATAGGCGACGACGGTGACGCCGCCGATCCCGCTCGCCACATTCTCCAGGCACTGCGTCGCCGCCATCGCCCAGCTTGCATGCGCGTGCGTCGCGGCGAGCGCGGCAAAGCCCAGATTGGTCAGCGCCATCAGCCAGAGGCTCAGCATCACCGATCGCTTGAGCCCCAGCCGCGCATACAGGATGCCGCCGAGGAAGACGCCCGCCAGATAGGCCCAGAAGCCGAAGCCGACATCGTAGAGCGCGATCTGGTCGTTCGAATAGCCGAGGTCGTTGTAGAGCAGCCGGACGGTCAGCTGGCTGAGCGTGTCGCCGATCTTGTGCAGCAGGATGAACAGCAGGATCAGCAGCGCCGCGCCCGTTCCCTGCCGCTGGAAGAATTCGATGAACGGACCCGCGATCGCCGCGCCGATCGCGCCGATCCCGCGCCGGCCGACCGGCGGGCGCCGCCGCGAAGGCTCCCCCATCAGCAGCGCGGTCAGCATCGCCGGCGCGACGAAGACCGCGCAGACCGCATAGCCGCCGCTCCACCCCAGCCGCGCCGACAGCACGAGTGCGAGCGCGCCGGCGGCGACGCTGCCGATGCGGTAGCCATATTGCGACATGCCCGCGCCCACGCCCAGCTGGCGCGGCTCGAGCAGTTCGATGCGGTAGGCATCGATCACGATGTCAAACGTCGCCCCCGCCAGCCCGACGAGGATCGCCGCGACCGCCATGCGGGCCAGGTTCGCGTGCGGATCGGTCAGCGCCAGGTTCAGCACCGCCAGCGCGACCAGCACGCCGACGAACAGCATCCACGACACCCGCTGGCCCAGCCGCCCCAGCAGCGGCAGCCGCACGCCGTCCACCGCCCACGCCCAGAGCGGCTTCAGGTTGTACACCAGCACGGCGAGGCTGAACGCGGTGACGCTCTTCTTGTCGATCCCGGCCTGCGCCAGCCGGGTGGTGAGCGTCGCCGCGATCAGCGCGAACGGAAATCCCGACGATATGCCCAGGAACAGCGCGGCCAGCGGCGCTTTTTCGAGATAGGCGCCGATGCCGCTGGGGGATGGTGCGGTGGTGGCGTCGGCGGGGGCGCGGTTCATCGCCCGATCATAGCGGGCGAGGTCGGGCTGTCATCCCCGCACGGACACCGGAAACCATTGCTCCCGAGCAGGCGGGAGCCCAGTTCCAACCGTCGGACTGGACTCCCGCCTGCGCGGGAGCACAAGGCTACAAATATAGCGCCGCCAGGATCGGGCCGGCGTTCGGTTCCTGCACCAGCACCGCGTAGCGATCCGCGCCGCGCACCGCGAGCGCATCCGCCGGGATCGCATAGCGCGCCTTGCCGCCCTTCCACGCACCGATCGCGCGCTCGTCGCGGACGACGTTGGTGTAGGTGACGTGGCGCCCGCCATTCTCGCCCCGCCCGATCGCGACATCGGCATGGCCGAGC
>CAXUMU010000354.1:0-2759 GCA_964252145.1 uncultured Sphingomonadaceae bacterium | reverse complement strand
GCTCGTCCTCCTCGGTCATGCCCTTCTTGAAGCTCTTGATGCCCTTCGCCACGTCGCCCATCATGTCGGAGAAGCGGCCCTTCCCGAACAGCAGCATCACGACGACGCCGACGACGAGCCAATGCCAGAGGCTCAGACCACCCATGATCAATCTCCCAGATACGCGCGCCCTATCTAGGCGGCGTCGCCGGGTTTTTCCATCTCTAGTGCGAGCATCGCCTCGTCCACCGGATCCAGCAGCCCGGCGGCGGCCAGATCGTCTATCCCGGGCAGGTCGCGCCGACTGTCCAGCCCGAAGTGCGCCAGGAAGGCGGGCGTGGTCGCGTAGATCAACGGGCGCCCCGGCGCCTCGCGCCGGCCGGCGGGGCGCACCCAGCCCGCCTCCATCAGCACGTCCAGCGTGCCCTTGGAGATCTGCACGCCGCGGATCGCCTCGATCTCGGCGCGGCTGACCGGCTCGTGATAGGCGATGATCGCCAGCGTCTCGACCCCGGCGCGGCTGAGGCGGCGCGGCTCGGCGCGCTCGCGGCGCAGTAGGTGCGCCAGATCGGGCGCGGTCTGGAAATGCCAGCGCCCGCCCCGCTCGACCAGGTTGATGCCGCGCCCGGCGTAGAGTTCGCGCAAGCGCACCAGCCCCGGGGCGACCTCCAATCCGGCGCCGATGCACGCGCCGATCTCGCCGGTCGTCATCGGCGCCTCCGCCGCGAACAACGCCGCCTCGATCGCGCGCAGCACGTCGTCGGGCTCGGCGATCATGCCGCGCGGATCATCAGCGGCGCGAACGCCTCGTCCTGGCGCAGCGCGACCCGCCCCTGCCGCGCCAGTTCCAGCGCCGCGACGAAGCTGGAGGCGAGCGCCGAGCGGCGATAGCTCTCACCGCCGCCGTCCGGCAGGAAGCGCTCCAGCGCGGTCCAGTCGACCGACGCGCCCACCATCCGGCCGACGCGCGCGATCGCCTCCTCCAGCGGCATCACCGCGCGCCGGGCGACGACGTGCAGCACCGGCACGCCGCGCGCACGCACCGCGCCATAAGCGGCGATCAGGTCGAATAGCTCGGCGTGCCAGTCCGCCACCCGCACCAGCCGCAGCCCCTCCGGCGCGCCGCGCGCGAACACGTCGCGTCCCAGCCGATCCCGCCCCATCAGCCGCGCCCCGGCCTCGCGCATCGCATCCAGCCGCTGCAGCCGCAACTGCAGCCGTGCGGCGAGTTCCTCGGGGCTGGGATCCTCAGCCTCGTCGCGCGGCAGCAGCAGGCCGGACTTGAGATAGGCCAGCCACGCCGCCATCACCAGATAGTCGGCCGCCAGCTCCAGCTTCAGCGCGCGCGCCTGATTGATGAAGGTGAGGTACTGCTCGACCAAAGCGAGGATCGAGATCTCGCGCAGGTCCACCTTCTGCGAGCGGGCGAGCGACAGCAGCAGGTCGAGCGGCCCTTCCCACCCGTCCAGCGCGAGCGTCAGCGTCTCGGTCGGATCATCGTCACGCATAGGTCAGCAGCGCATCGCGCTTGGCGACGAGTTCGTCGAGCGGGGTCGCATCGGCGGGTCCGATCGTCGCCATCGCGCGCGCCAGCCGGTCCCGCGCCGCCGCGCCGACCGGGTCGACTGCGCCGGCGACCGCCTCCATCTCGGCCATGTCGCCCGAACAGTGCAGCGCGATATCGCACCCCGCCGCCAGCACGCCGGCGGCACGTGCGGCGAAGTCGCCGCTCAGCGCCTGCATGCCCAGATCGTCGGACATCAGCAGCCCGTCGAACCCGATCCGCCCGCGGATGATCTCCGCGATCACGACCGGCGACAGGCTGGCGCAGCGCGCCGCGTCCCACGCCGGATAGACGACGTGCGCGGTCATCGCCATCGGCGCGCCCTTGAGCGCGATGAACGGGGCGAGGTCGCGCTCCAAGGCATCTGCGTCGGCGGTGACCACGGGCAGCTCGACATGGCTGTCGCTCAGCGCGCGGCCGTGCCCCGGCATGTGCTTGACCACGCCGACGACACCGCCGGCGCGCAATCCCTCGATCACCGCGCGGCCCAGCGCCGCGACGCGCAGCGGCTCGGACCCGAGCGCGCGGTCGCCGATGATGTCGTGCGCGCCGGGGGCGCGGACGTCCAGCAGCGGCAGGCAATCGACGTTGATGCCCACCTCCGCCAGCACCGCCGCAATGGCGTGCGCGTTCACCCGCGCCGCCTCGATCGCGGAAATCGGCGCCACCTCGTAAAGTGCGTCGAACCGTTCCGCCGCAGGGAAGGCGGGCCATTCCGGCGGCTGCATCCGCGCGACGCGCCCGCCCTCCTGGTCGATCAGGATCGGCACGTCGGCGCGGCCGGCGATGGCGCGCAGGTTGTCGGTGTGGGCGAGCAGCTGCGTCCGATCGATGCAGTTGCGCTTGAACAGGATGTAGCCAGCGGGATCGGCAGCGGCGAAGAAGGCGCGCTCGCCGGGCGTAAGGACCGGGCCGGCGAGGCCGAGGAAGATAGGCTTCATGGAGGAAGCGTAGAAGCGTCTAACGCTTCGGAAAAGCCCTCTCCCATGTGGGAGAGGGTCGGGTAAGGGTTTCCGGACCCTTAGGTGGGACGCTCACCCGAGCCAGCGTGGGGATGGTGTGCCACCGGCACTCCGCATCCCCTACGCTCCGCACCGGGGAGTATTGCGAAACCCCTCCTTCACATCTCCGTCACCCCGGACTTGATCGGTACCTATCCCGCTGAAACAAGGAGCAGTACCCCGGCGCAGGCCGGGGTCCAGCAACGGGCCGCGCG
>CAXUMU010000353.1:2163-2783 GCA_964252145.1 uncultured Sphingomonadaceae bacterium | reverse complement strand
AGTACCCCCTCGTCTATGTCGCGCAGCAACGCGACGCGCGCGTCGAGCGCGCCTTCGAAATCCAGCTCGCCGCGCATCGCCGCCTCGGTGACGGCGGACACCTCGGCCTTGATCCCGGCATAATCGGCCAGTTCATCGATGCATTCGATCGTGATCATCGTCGAATCCATGTCGGCGACAAGCAGCTTTTTGCCCCGTCCTTCAACCGGTTGCACAACGATGTCGAAACGCCCTGACAGGCTTTCCAGTGCTGCTCGTGCTGGTGCGGCATCGCGCGCGAAAGAGATGTCGGCGGCATCGCCACGATCGATCCACGCCGCCTCGCCCGGCGCGCAGCCCGCCTCGGCCAGCGCATCGCGCGCCGCCGAAATGTCGCCCTGCCCCAGCCCGCCGGCTGCTATCAACGTCGCGATGAACACGGAAACTCCTCTGCCGCCGGTCGCGCTCATCGCAGGGCCGACCGCGAGCGGCAAGTCGGCGCTGGCGCTGCGCCTCGCCGAGTTGGCGGACGGCACGGTGATCAACGCCGATTCCGCGCAGGTCTACCGCGATCTGCGCATCCTCACCGCCCGCCCCTCGCCCCGGGACGAGGCGCGCGCGCCGCACGCGCTGTACGGCAC
>CAXUMU010000353.1:0-2153 GCA_964252145.1 uncultured Sphingomonadaceae bacterium | reverse complement strand
CCGATCCTCGTCGGTGGGACCGGACTCTATCTGCGGACGCTGCTGGACGGCATCGCCCCGATCCCGCCGATCGACCCCGCCATCCGCGCCCAGGTCCGCGCGCTGCCGGTCGCCGAGGCGCACGTCGCGCTCGGCCAAGCCGATCCGGCCGCTGCCCTGCGGCTGCGCGCCAGCGACACCGCCCGCGTCGCGCGGGCGCTGGAGGTCGTCCGCGCGACGGACCGGCCGCTGGCGGACTGGCAGGCGGAGCGCACAGGCGGCATCGCCGAGGCGATCCGCCTGGTCCCCCTCCTGCTGCTCCCTCCGCGCGAAGGGCTGCGCGCGCGGTGCGATGCGCGGTTCGAGACGATGCTCGCCGCCGGCGCGGGGGAAGAGGTCGCAGTCCTCGCGACGCGCGGCCTGGACCCTGCGTTGCCCGTCATGCGCGCGATCGGGGTGCGCGAGATCCTCGCCTGGCAGGTCGGCGCGATCGACCGCGCGACGATGGTCCGCGATGCGCAGGCCGCCACGCGCCAATATGCGAAGCGCCAGCAAACCTGGTTCGCCAACCAGTCGCCGCCGGCATGGCAGCGGGTGACATCGCAAGTCGATAACGCGAACCTCGACCAAATCGCAATAATGTTGCGCGATATTGCCTTGACACGATAGTTTCAGTGCTTTAGCGCGCGCCGTCCCTGTTTTTGGTGCGATGCGATATGCGGCGGTTTCGCCGCGCGGCCGTTTCGCCTAAGGGAACCCGCGTTGAACAAGGTGAATATGATGCCAAGCGAGTTGCCCGGTGCGGAGATCCTGATCGAGGCGCTGACCGATCTGGGCGTCGAGGTGATCTTCGGCTATCCCGGCGGCGCGGTGCTGCCGATCTACGATGTGCTGTTCAAGCAGAAGCGCATCCGCCACATCCTGGTCCGCCAGGAGGGCGGCGCGGTGCATGCGGCCGAGGGCTATGCCCGCTCCACCGGCAAGCCCGGCGTCGTGCTCGTCACCTCGGGACCCGGCGCGACCAACGCGGTCACCGGCATCGCCGATGCGCTGATGGATTCGATCCCCATCGTCGTCATCACCGGCCAGGTGCCGACGGGCCTGATCGGATCGGACGCGTTCCAGGAATGCGACACCGTCGGCATCACGCGCCACTGCACCAAGCACAACTATCTGGTGAAGGATCCGGCGAAGCTGGGCGACATCGTCCACGAGGCGTTCCACATCGCCACCTCCGGCCGGCCTGGCCCGGTCGTGATCGACCTGCCGAAGGACGTGCAGGTCGCGAGCGCGCTCTATCGCAAGCCCGGCTCGGCCGCCCTGCCCCACCGCGGCTACCGCCCCCAGGTGAAGGCGGAACGCACGCTGATCGAGGCGGCGGTGGAGATGATGGCGGCGGCCGAGCGGCCGATCCTCTACACCGGCGGCGGGATCATCAATTCCGGCCCCGGCGCCAGCGCGATGCTGCGCGAGCTGCAGCGGCTGACCGGCGCGCCGGTCACCTCCACGCTGATGGGCCTGGGCGCCTACCCCGCGTCGGGCGACGCGTGGCTGGGGATGCTGGGCATGCACGGCACCTACGAGGCCAACATGGCGATGCACGGCGCCGATCTGATCGTGGCGCTCGGCAGCCGCTTCGACGATCGCGTGACCGGACGGCTGGACGCCTTCTCGCCGCGTTCGAAGAAGATCCACGTCGATATCGACCGCTCGTCGATCAACAAGACCGTGCCGGTGGACCTGGCCGTCGTCGCCGACGTCGGTCGTGCGCTGGAGGACATGGTCAAGCTGTGGAAGGCGCACCAGCACCAGCCGCAGGATCTGGCGCCGTGGCGGGGCCAGATCGACGCGTGGCGCGCGAAGAAGTCGCTGGCCTTTCCCGCGAGTTCCCGGGAGATCATGCCGCAGCAGGCGATCCGCCGGTTGTACGCTGCGACGCATGCGCGCAAGCCGATCATCTCGACCGAGGTGGGCCAGCACCAGATGTGGGCCGCACAGCATTTCGGGTTCGAGGGTCCCAACAAGTGGCTCACCTCGGGCGGGCTCGGCACGATGGGCTACGGCCTGCCGGCGGCGATCGGCGCGCAGATCGGCAATCCGAACGCGCTGGTGATCGACATCGCCGGCGAGGCATCGATCCTGATGAACATCCAGGAGATGTCGACCGCGACGCA
>CAXUMU010000352.1:0-2793 GCA_964252145.1 uncultured Sphingomonadaceae bacterium | reverse complement strand
TCTACTCTACTCTACTCTACTCTACTCTACTCTACTCTACTCTACTCTACTCTACACCTCCGCCGGCGCCAGCGCCTGCCCCCGGATCAAATCCGCCGCCTTCTCGCCCACCATGATCGAGGGGGCGTTGGTGTTGCCGCCGGGGACGGTCGGCATGATCGAGGCGTCGCACACGCGCAACGCTTCCACTCCGCGCACGCGCAGCTGCGGGTCGACCACGCTGTTCGAACCCACCCCCATCGCGCAGGTGCCGACCGAATGGTGCGTGGTGATCAGCGTCGCGCGGAGCCAGGCTTCGATCTCGGCGTCGCTCCGCACCTCCGGGCCGGGCTTCAGCTCGCGCGCGATCAGGCCGGCATAGGGTTCGGTCGCGTAGATTTCGCGGACGATCTTCACCGCGCGGATCATCGTCTCGACGTCGCTGCGCTCGGCCAGCAGGTTCAGCGTGATCCTCGGCGGGGCGAACGGATCGGCGGAGGCGAGCTCCATCCAGCCGCGGCTGTCGGGCTGGAGCAGGCAGACCACCGCGTTCACCAGATGCTCCTGTTCGGCAACGATGCCGGGGAACCACGGCTTCGCGTCGGCGCGCACCGGGTTGAAGTAGATCTGCAGGTCGGGCTGTTCGCGGTCCCGGCTGGTGCGGATCTCGGCATGCGCGCTGTTGCTCTGCGAGGCGAGCAGGCCCTTGCCGAACAGACCCCATTGCACCAGCGCCAGCGCCACCTTGTCGAAGCGCAGCTCGCGCAGCAGGCTGACCGGCTGGTTCAGCGCATATTCGCTCCAGAAGGCGGCATGCTCGGAGAGGTTGCGGCCGACGCCGGGCAGGTCGACGCGCGGCTCGATTCCCAGCTCGCGCAGCTGATCGGCGGGGCCGATGCCGGAGAGCATCAGCAGTTGCGGCGAATTATAGACGCCGCCGCACAGGATCACCTCGCGCGCCGCCCGCACCGACCTGACCGCGCCGCGCTGGCGATATTCGACGCCCGCTGCGCGCACGCCTTCGAACAGCAGCCGCGTGCTCTGCGCTTCGGTCTCGATCGTCAGGTTCGGGCGCGCGAGATGGGGGTGGAGGTAGGCGCGCGCGGCGCTCGATCGCCGCCCCCGCGCGTCCACCGTGATGTCGCCGCCGCCGAAGCCCTCGGGCAGTTCGCCGTGATGATCGTCGGTGATCGGATAGCCCAGCGCGCGGGCGGCGGCGATCAGCGGATCGTGCAGCATCTTCGACGTGTCGATCCGGCTGACCTGCAGCGGCCCCGACCCGCCATGATAGGGCGTCTCGCCGCGCCAGTTGGTCTCGGACCGGCGGAAATAGGGCAGCACGTCGGCGAAGCCCCAGCCCTCGCAGCCCATCTGCCGCCACAGATCGTAGTCGCGCGGGTGGCCCCGCGAATAGAGCATCGCGTTGATGGTCGACGAGCCGCCCAGCACCTTGCCGCGCGGCAGCGGCAGGCGGCGGCCGTTCAGGTGCGGCTCGGGCTCGCTCGCATAGTTCCAGCTGGTGTGCGGATAGCGCCAGCTGTGGAAGCCGAGGCCCAGCCGGTAGAAGAACTGGTCGTCGCGCCCGCCCGCCTCCAGCAGCAGGACCGTCACGGCGGGATCCTCGGTCAGCCGGCTGGCGATCACGCTGCCGGCGGAGCCCGCGCCGACGATCACATAATCGAACGCGGCGCCGCTCACTGCGCCGCATCCCCGCGCGAGGAGCCGAGCCGCGGCAATTCCGCGCGCGTGATCGCGCCGTCGCCGTTCGTGTCGAGCAGCTTGAACCGCCGGTCCGCTGCCTGCTGGAACTCGGCGCGGGTCACGCCGCGGTCCATGTTGATGTCGGCGGCGACGATCGGCTCGGGCGAGGCGAGATAGCCGAACCGCCCCGCCCCCAGCCGCGTGGGATAGGGCGGATCGACCATCTTGCCGTCCGAATCGGTGGTCGCCTTCGAATAGTCGCCATAGGTGCTGGTGACCTGGATCTCGGGCGCGATCACGGTCTCGTAATGCGTGATCTCGTCCGGGCCGATGTCGCCATTGTGATCGGTGTCGACCAGCGCGAAGAAACGCTCGGCATCGGCGCGGAACTCGGCCTTGGTCAGCCGGCCGTCGCCGTTCGCGTCGGCCTGCGCGAACCAATGCTCCGCGCCGGAGAGCGAATCCTGCGAATTGAACGGCTCGCCCATCGGGCTGATGAAGTCCTTGCCGCCCACCAGCGGCGGCGAGGGCGGCGCGGTACGGCCGGTGACGGTGATGTCCTGCGACGGTGCCGGCGGAGGAGGAGGCGGCGCGGGCGCCTGCGCGGCGACCGTTCCGGCCATCGCCACGGCGCCCAGCATGGGTAGCGCTGCCTTCCAAGATCCCGCGTGCCGCATACTGCCATCCCTCATCGAACCGCGATCTCCCGGTCCAGCCCCCGAATGACGTAGCGGCGGACGGCGCGCAACTCGCGACGGCGAAGTTGGTGCCGCACGCCGCCGCGGGGCGTTATCGCGACATGGCAGCGGCGGCACCCCCGACCACGACGGATCCGGCCTCGCGGCGGCGGATAGCGGCCGCCGCAGCGGTGGGCGCGGTGCACGCGCTGCTCGGCTACGCATTCCTGGTCGGGCTGGGCGTGCCGGTGCCGCTGCCCGCGTCCGACAGCCTCAAGCTGTTCGACGTCGTGCCGGAGCCGTCCCCGCCGCCGATCGAACCGCCGCCGCCGCACCCGAAATCCGCGCATCGGCAGGGTGCCGCCTCCCCCCGCAACCTGAAATCGAAGGCGACGGAGGTCGTCGCCCCGGTGGCGGCACGGGCACGGCCACCACC
>CAXUMU010000351.1:0-2816 GCA_964252145.1 uncultured Sphingomonadaceae bacterium | reverse complement strand
GTGCTGTTCGGCGAGGAGACGCCGCTGGAGCTGATCCAGCTGCTCCAGCCGGACGTGCTGGTGAAGGGCGCGGACTATACCGAGGACCGCGTGGTGGGCGCGTCGATCGTCCGCGCGCGGGGCGGGCGGGTGGTGCTGGCCGAGCTCAGCCCGGGCCAATCGACCAGCCGGCTGGCGGAGCGCGCCGGCCATAAACCCATTGCGGCGTGAACGGCTGCGGTCGATCCCGGTTGCGACGAACCGTTGGCTCTTGCCGATGGAATTAATTTAAGTAAAGGTACCCTACACTTCCCCGACCAGCTTTCGGAAAATCGCTCTGCTCCATGAAGACGAAGGCCCTTCATCCCGCCAAGCTTCGCAAATGGTTTTCCGACCGGTTCGATCGTCCGCTGAACAGCTTTCTGGAAGCTGTGGACGATGACTTCTTCAATGAGTTCATCGACACAGACGAGATCATCGACATCCGTCTGGAGGGTGACAAGGGAAAGTCGTTCCTGCCCGACGCCGAGACGCTTTTCTTTGCGCAGGACGGCAGCGATTTCGGCGAGCAGGAACTGCCCGAGCAAGCCGATCTGATCGTGATGCCCGGCGTGCTGCAACGCGCGGACAATCCTTTCCGGCTGCTGCGTGCGGTGCATGCGCTGCTCAAGGACGACGGCCGGTTGATCCTCTCGGTACCGCTGCGCGACGTGTTCGAGGGCAAATATCTGCCGCGTTCCTATCACGCGCCGGATGCGCACAAGCGCTTCTACACGCTGTCCAGCCTGTTCCTGGAGCTGCAGGCGGCGTGGGGCTTCAATTCCTTCCGCATCCGCTTCGCGCGCGAATATGACGGCGTGCCGGCCGGGCACGGCATCTCGGATCACTATGCCTTCTCGCTGATCATGGTGGTAGAGAAGCGGCCGGGATGCAGCAGCTATCCCGACGTGCCGCGGGTCATCGTCGAACGCCCGGTCACGCCGTCGAACCGGTCGGAGGACGAGGCGCTGCTCGACATCGGGCTGAGCGGCATCCTCGCCTCCACCAAGCAAGCGGGCAGCATCCGGCGCGTGTGCGTGCTCAAGCTGGATCATATCGGCGATTTCGTGATGAGCCTGCCGGTGTTCGACGAGATCCGCGCGATGTTCCCGGATGCCGAGATCACCTGCGTCTGCGGCAGCTGGAACGTCTCGCTGGCGCGCAGCCTCGGCTGCTTCGACCAGTATATCGCGTGCGACTATTACGGCCATGACGATCGCGGGTGCGAGAATAGCCGCGAGGCCAAGGCGATCGCCGGCCAGCGGCTGGGCGTCGCGATGACGGGGCTGTCGTTCGATCTGGCGATCGACCTGCGCGTGCCGCAGGATTCGCGCGAGCTGATCGAGATCGTGCCGGCCCGCCACCGCGCGGCGATCGGCACGGCGGAAGCCTTTCCGTTCCTCGACATCGCGCTGCCCAGCATGGAGGCGTTCGACGCCGGGCTGAAGGTGGAGTCCGAGATCGCCGAGATCTTCGTGCCCGCCAGCCAGTTCCACGTGCGCGGCGAATGCGATGCGCCGCCCGGGCTGAAGCTGTTCCGCCCGGTGAACGATGGGCACAAGGCGATCTTCGGCCCCTACATGGCGCTCGCGCGGGGAACCTATCGGCTGAGCTGGCTGCTCAGCACCGACGGCCGGCAGGTCGATCTCGAGGTGGACGCGGCGCTTTACGACAGCGCGCGCAATCACGTCGAGCGGCTGAGCGTGGCGACGATCCAGGTCGACCGGTCGGGCGCGCGCGGCACGCTGGACTTCGAACTCCACGCCGCCGTCACCAACATCGAATTCCGAGCGTCCGTGCCGGCGTCGGATGAGGACGTGCTGCTGGCGTTCGGCGGCGTCCGGATGGAGAGCATCAGCGGCCGGCCGACGATCCGGCACATGCCGCAGGCGCAGATCCACATCAAGGAGCAGATGTCGCTGCTGCTGGCGCTGGTCCGCAACCGGCTGCTCGCGCCGCTGCGCCCGGTCGCGGACGTCCGGCGCCGGCTGGGCGTGACCGAGGAGCGTGCGGCGGCCCCGTTCTTCGCGATCGTGCCGCTGTCGAATTCGGATCTGCGCAACTGGCCGATCGAAGGCTTCGTCGCGCTGAGCCGGCTGATCCTGCAGCACACCACCGCGTCGATTCGCCTGATCGGCGGCCCGAACCAGCATGCGGCGCTCGAGGACATGGCCGAGCGGATCGCGCAGGACCTGCCGGCGGGCCGGGTCCACAATCATGCCGGGCGGCCGTGGCCGGAAGTCTATAGCAGCCTGGTGCAGACCGAGGCGGTCATCAGCAACAATTCGGGCATCGCCCACGTCGCCGCGATGCTGGGCGGGCGCGTGCTGGCGCTCTACAGCGGCAGCCATCAGGTACTGGAATGGGGTCCGGTCGGGCCCGAGGTGCGCACGCTCCAGGCGTCGCTGCCGTGCGGGGCATGCGGCTTCGACACGCTGCGCGAATGCCTGCACGGCCATCGCTGCATGCACATCATCACGCCCGCGGCGGTGCTGGCCTCGCTCCGCGACATGGCGCCCGGATCGTTTGTGAACGTCGAGCCGGCGGCGGACCTGCCGGGCGAGCCCGCCCGCGCCGAGGGCGTTTCGTTCGACGCCTAGAGCGACTTCGTTGAAGCTTGGATCGTCATCCAGGACTTGATCCGGGATCCATGGACGGCGGAACGTTCCAGATCAGATCAAGCCGTATCCATGGATCCCGGCTTTCGCCGGGATGACGGGGGATCAAGCCAGCCCGAACATGTTCTAGGCTGTAGTGACGATTTGGGATTCCCTTGGGTGAGGTGATGTGATTCACCG
>CAXUMU010000350.1:0-2821 GCA_964252145.1 uncultured Sphingomonadaceae bacterium | reverse complement strand
GGCTGGCGCTGATCGGCGGATGGCTGTGGCTGGCGATGGGGGCGTGGCGGGGGCGGTAGGCGGCGGGCGTCCGGAAGCTATCGCCCATCTGCCGTCATTCGGTGCCACCTTTCGTGACGCGATTGGAGCCATAGGATGAGGCGACGCTATCGTGCATGCGCGGCGACGGGGGAAATATGAGATTTCGAGGCTTGGCACTCGCTGTGCTGTTCGCGTCAGCGAGCCCGGTTGAGGCACTCAACCTTCAAGAAGCTCAGACGCTGCCGCTGCCGCAGCTTGCGCGTCTCGTACTCGGCGATGTTGGGGCGATGATGGTGGATGTCGACCGCCCTCCAAACAAGCTAACATTCTACCAGCGGCCGACGCCCTCGGAGGTGGGCTTTGGATCATGGACCGGAATGTGCAAGTCTATGGTGGTTGAACCCTATTATGATCAGCGCTGGGTTCTGACGCGGTTTTCAACGTCTTATCGCTACAGTGCCCCGTTTGGTATGCGTAAGAAGTCCGCATCCGATTCGGCGAAGGCTTCGGCCGAGACTGATGTTGCCTGTCAACAGGCCAAAGATGCCAGATACTTCTTCGAAGCCTCAGAACCGCTTAGCGCATTCAGGGCACTTGCGGGATTGCAAATGTTTGAAGACGCGGCGCAGGAGCGAAGCCCGTTGCCGTTCAGGTTTTCGTGCCAGAGAGAGTATTCATCCCCCCAAGCGTGCGACAGTAGGACCGGGGCGCAAGAACTTGCTGAAGGTATCGATCTTCACGAGATTTATCGAGTTGATGCAGTCAGTTGCAAGGGCGGGTTCAACGATGGGACCGCGCAACCATATGCACGTCACGCTTGCTATTCGGTCCGCTTGAAATCGCCGGGGCGTGAGCTATTCATAGAGGTGGACGCCGTAGACCCGTCCGATATCGGCGGCACAGACGAAAAGCTCGTCTTTATTCGGTACACCGAATCCCGCTTCGTCTACTGATCCCTTCGTCATCCAGGAAGGCCGCCACGTCCGCCAGTTCGACGTCCTTCGCCACGAACGTCTGTCCGATGCCGCGGGCGAGGAGGAAGGGCAGGCGGCCGCCGGCCATCTTCTTGTCGTGCGCCATGTGCGCCACCAGCGTTTCGCCGGAGGCGGCGATGCCCGCGTCGGCCAGCGTCGCCGGCAGGCCGACCGCGCGCAGGTGACGCGAGACGCGCGCCGCATCCTCCGCGCCGCACAGCCCGGTCCGCGCCGAATAGCGGAACGCCAGCGCCATGCCGCAGGCGATCGCCTCGCCGTGAAGCAATTTGTCGGAGAAGCCGGCTTCCGCCTCCAGCGCGTGGCCGAAGGTGTGGCCCAGGTTGAGCAGCGCGCGCACGTCGCCCGTCTCGCGCTCGTCGGCGGAGACGATGCGCGCCTTGGCCGAGACGCTGTGGCGGATCGCCTCGACCCGCGCGGCGGGATCGCCGGCGAGCAGCGCCGCGCCGTTCGCCTCGCACCAGGCGAAAAAGGCGGCATCGTCGATCAGCCCGTATTTGACGACCTCGGCATAGCCGGCGGCGACCTCGCGGCGGGGCAGCGTGTCCAGCGTCGTAGGATCGATCAGCACGCACGCCGGCTGATGAAACGCGCCGACCAGGTTCTTGCCCGCCTTGCTGTTGATCGCGGTCTTGCCGCCGACCGACGAATCGACCTGCGAGAGGAGCGTGGTCGGCACCTGCACGAAGCCGCAGCCGCGCTTCAGGATCGCCGCGGCGAAGCCGACCAGATCGCCGATCACGCCGCCGCCCAGCGCCACGACATGCTCGCCGCGCTCCACCCCGTGCGCGAGCAGCCGGTCGGTCAGGTCGGCCAGCCGGCCCCAGCTCTTGGTCGCCTCGCCCGGCGGCAGGATCTCCACCAGCGGGGTGATGGCGCCGGCGGTAAGCGAGCGCTCCAGCCGGGGCAGGTGCGCGGCGGCGACATTCTCGTCGGTCACCACCACCAGCCGGCCGCGCCTGGCGTAGCGGCCGAGCAGTTCGCCCGCGCGGTCGATCGCGCCGTCTTCGATCAGGATCGGGTAGCTGCGCGCGCCCAGCGCCACGTCGACCTGGATCATGCCGACAGCGCCCGCACGATCGCATCCACCGTCGCCTCGTGCGGCAGCGGCTGGCTGCGGACGTGGAGCGGGGCCAGCGCGTAGACCGGGTTGCGCACCGCGGCGAGCTCGCCCAGCACCTCGCGCGCGTTCCGCCCTTTCAGCAGCGGCCGGCCCTCCCGCCTGGCCACGCGCTCGGCCAGCACGTCCAGGTCGGCGTCCAGCCAGATCGCGGTTGCGCGATCCAGGATCAGCGCGCGCGTATCCGCCTGCATGAACGCGCCGCCGCCGGTGGCGACCACCTTGCGGCGGCCGTCGATCAGGCGCGCGATCACGCGCCGCTCGCCGTCGCGGAACGACGGCTCGCCGAACCGGTCGAAGATCTCGCTGATCGTAAGCCCGGCCGCACGCTCGATCTCCTGGTCCGCATCCACGAACGGCAGGCGCAGCCGCGCCGCCAGCCGCTTGCCGATGGTCGATTTGCCCGCCCCCATCAGCCCCACCAGCACGATTGCGCGATCGGCGGTAGCACCGGCGGGGGAGGGGCTATGCGACATGGCGGCGGGGGCTATACACAGTGCCGCCGCTTCGGGCAAAAGCACGCACCGATCGTCCGAAAAGGTCCATGATGTCGCGTCCCCTGCTGATCCTGATCCTCGTCCTGGTGCTGATCGTCGGCGCCCTCGTCGCGCTGGCGAACGTCAAGACCGAGGTCGCGCCCGTGCGGGTGGAGAAGGCGATGCTGAATGAAGCGCCCGCCAAGTAGGAC
>CAXUMU010000349.1:229-2826 GCA_964252145.1 uncultured Sphingomonadaceae bacterium | reverse complement strand
GGACTCAGTTACGCGGCAATCGCGAGCGCCTCGTTGTCGTTGGCACTTGTGGTTTCGATCGGTTTTACGGCTCAATCAGGCCGGGCAAAAATAACGCACTCGATCACACGTCGATCCTGGTTCGGCCCCGTCATACGCCCCGCCTGGAAGGCGGAGCCTGTGGTGGAGCCGCCGGGTACTGCCCCCGGGTCCGCTGCGTCTCACGCGATATCATTTATCACCATAGTCGGGCGAACCCGACCCGGCCGATATAGGCGCGGGCGCCCAACATGAAAAGGGGAGCGCAAGCCGGCGCTTGCATGGGCGGCGCCAAGGGCTATGAGCGCCTCAATCATGTTAACCCAGCGTTCCCGTTATGCCCTGCGTGCGTTGCTGATCCTGGCCCGGACGGACCGGTCGATGCCGCTTCCGCTGAGCCGGCTCTCCCGCGACGCCAACGTGCCGCGCAAGTTTCTGGAGATCATCTTCGGCGACCTGAAGCAGGCGGGGCTGATCACCGCGCAGCGCGGCAAGACCGGCGGCTATGCGCTCGCCCGCCCGCCGCACCTGATCTCGTTCGGCGACATCATCCGCGTGATCGAGGGGCCGCTGGCGCTGGTGCCCTGCGTCAGCCGCACCGCCTACCGCCGCTGCGCCGACTGCGTGGACGAAGGCACCTGCGCGATCCGCCGCGCGATGCTGGTGATCCGCGACGATACCGCCCGCATCCTGGACGGGACTAGCCTCGCCGACAGCATCGCCGAGGATCTGGCCGCGGCCTAGGGGCGGCGTTTCAGCTCCTCCAGGATGCCGCGCAGCAGCTGCACGTCGGCGGGCTCGACCGCGGGGGCGGCATCCTCCACCACGCGCCGGCGCTCGGTCATGCGGTTCACCGCGCGCACGACCATGAAGATCACGAACGCTACGATCACGAAGTTGACCGATACCGTCACGAACTCGCCATAGCCCAGCAGCGGCACGCCGGCCTTCTTCAGATCGGCATAGTTGGTGAGCGATCCGGCATAGCCCGCCGGCACATCGCCCAGCCGCACGAAATAGCCGGAGAAATCCAGCCCGCCGGTGATCTTGCCGATGATCGGCATGATGATGTCGTCGGTGAGCGAGGTGACGATCCGGCCGAACGCCGCGCCGATGATCACCGCGACCGCCAGATCCAGCACGTTGCCCCGTGCGATGAACGTCTTGAACTCCTTGAACATGCCGTTCCCCTTGATCCTGACGATATTCGACAGCGATCTTAGCGCGCGGGCGGTGGATTGCGAGCGGCGGACGCCACCCCTATCTAATGCGCGACCGTAACGGTTCACCGGAGACCCTGGAATGTCGCGCCCGAAGATCGCCGCCCTGATGCCCCTCGCCGCGCTGTCGCTGGCGGGATGCGGCGTGAACAGCATCCCGACCGCGCAGGAGACCGCCAAGGCACGCTGGGCCGACGTGCAGAACGAATATCAGCGCCGATCCGACCTGATCCCCAACCTCGTCTCGACGGTGAAGGGCTATGCCAAGCAGGAGCAGGACGTGCTGGTGAAGGTGACCGAGGCGCGCGCCAATGCGTCGAAGGTGACGCTGTCGGCCGACCAGCTGTCCGACCCTGCCGCGGTGCAGCGCTTCGGCCAGGCGCAGGCGCAATTGAGCCAGGCGCTGGTGCCGATCCGCCAGCTGCAGGAGGCCTATCCGGACCTCAAGTCCAACGCCAATTTCATGGCGCTGCAATCGCAGCTGGAGGGCACCGAGAACCGCATCACGATCGCGCGGCGTGACTATAACGAGTCGGTGCAGGCGTATAACACTACCATCCGCACCTTCCCGGCCGCGATCGGCGCGAAGATCATCTACGGCGCCAAGCCGATGACGCCGTTCGAGGCGACCACCCCCAACGCCCAGACCGCGCCGAGCGTGACGTTCTAGGCCAACCGCGTGGCCGTCCCGGCGTCCCTGGCGGTGCGCAGAGCGTCGTCCGCCTCAACTTTCGTCATCCCCGCGAAAGCGGGGCTCCATGGGCACGGTGTCGATCGATCGGAGAGCCGACCGCCGTCCATGGATTCCCGCTTTCGCGAGAATGACGATTGGTTTGGAGCAATCGCGCGCGTCCTCCTGGTCCTGCTTGCGCTGCTCTTCGCGGCGCCGGTCTCCGCGCAGAGCTTCCCGCCGTTCACCGGCTTCGTCGTCGATGCGGCCAACATCCTGCCCGCCGATACCAGGGCGTCGCTGACCGCCAAGCTGGACGCGCTCCAGCGCGACACCGGGCGCCAGCTGGTCGTCGCGACGATACCGGACCTGCAGGGCTATCCGATCGAGGATTACGGCTACAGGCTGGGCCGCGCCTGGACGGTGGGGCTGAAGGGCCTCAACAACGGCGCGATGCTGATCGTGGCGCCGAAGGACCGCAAGGTACGGATCGAGGTCGGCTACGGGCTTGAAGGCACGCTGACCGACGCGCTGACCAGCGTGATGGTCAACCAGGATAATACGGCCCCCACGGCCAGCTTGGTCAGCAGCGGCTCACTGAGTTGCTCGGTGACCAGTGTGACCCTAACGGCGGGGGCTGCCGGGTCGGGCATCAGCTACGCCTTCAGTGCGGGAGCCAACCAGATCGG
>CAXUMU010000349.1:0-219 GCA_964252145.1 uncultured Sphingomonadaceae bacterium | reverse complement strand
CGGCACCGACGCGATCATCGCCCAGCTGCGCCTGCCGGATGCGGAGGCCAAGGCGAAGGTCGCGGCTGCCGTCGCCGAGCGCGACAAGGCGCAGCGCCGCAGCAGCGGCGGCTTCCCGCCGTCGCTGGTGTTCTGGGGCATCGTGCTGGTGTTCGTGCTGCTCGCGATGATGCGGCGCGGCGGCGGTGGCAGCGGCGGCGGGGGCGGACGGCGCTTCCG
>CAXUMU010000348.1:0-2841 GCA_964252145.1 uncultured Sphingomonadaceae bacterium | reverse complement strand
CGCGGATCGCGGTCTGCGGGCTCCAGACGGTGCCGAACAGGAACTCGAACGGCGATACCTTGCTGAAGAAGCGCAGCGACTCCAGCAGCAGCGAGGCGACGATGCCGAGCGTGGTCAGGATCGCCAGCAGCGAGGCGGCGAGCAGCAGCACCATCACCACGCGCTCCACCTTGGCGCGCGCGCGGAAGGCGGGCCGGACGCGGGTGAACGCCCAGGCGCTGCCGGCGAACGCGATCAGCAGCGCCGCGATCAGCCCCAGGATGCCGTAGCGCTGCGAGGCGGCGCGGTAGGCGGGGACGAGTGCGTTCGAGGCGGGATTGAACCCGGCCTGGATCGTTCCGTCGGCCAGGTCGCGCACCTCGGCCAGCACGGAGGCGCGTTCCATCGGCGCGGTGGGCAGTGCTGCGGCCGCGGGATTGGCGAGCGTCGCGCCGACGATCAGCGATGGTGCGGTGATGCTCCACGCCGCCAGGAAGATCAGCGCCGGGATCACCGCCCACAACGTCACGTACCAGCCGTGATAGTTGGGCAGCGAGTGGCGCCGGTCGGGCCCGGTCGAGGCGAAGCGCAGCGCGCGCGAGCGGCCGACGAACCAGCCGATCGCGCCGAGCGCGACGATCAGAAAAAGGAGCGCGGTGGACGACATCGGCGCTATTCGAGGCCCGTCGCGGCCATCGCCGGCAGCTTCTGCGCGACATCGAGGTTCCTGGCGCGGACGTCGTCGGGTGCCGCGATCAGCCCGCGGCGGACGAGATAGCCCCCCGGATTCCACGCGGTCGCATATTCGGCGACGAACTGCTTCAGGCCCGGTATCGCGGCGAGATGCGCCTGCTTGACGTAGATGTAGAGCGGGCGCGCGCCGGGATATTTGAAGCTGGCGATCGTCTCGTAGGTCGGCACGACGCCGTCGATCGCGAGGCCGCGGATCCTGTCGGCATTCTCCTCCAGGAAGCTGTAGCCGAAGATGCCGATCGCATCGGGGTTGGCGGCGAGCTTCTGGACGATCAGATTGTCGTTCTCGCCCGATTCGACATAGGCGCCGTCTTCGCGGATCTTGGTGCAGACCGCCTTATACTTGTCGGCGTCGCTGTCCTTGAGCGCCTTGGTCGCGGGATCGCTGTTGCAGCCCTTGTCGAGGATCAGCTCGGCGAAGGCATCGCGCGTGCCGCTGGTGGGCGGCGGACCGTACACCTTGATCGCGACGGCGGGGAGGGCGGGGTTCACGTCCTGCCAGGTCTTGGCGGTCTGGGGCTTGCCGAACGGCGTCGCGGCGAGCGCCTTGTAGAGATCGGCGGGGGTCACCGCCATGCTGGCGCCCTGCTTGCTTTCGGCGATCGCGATGCCGTCAATGCCGACCTGGATCTCGACGATGCCGGTCACGCCGTTCTTCTGGCAGTCGGCGAACTCGGACGCCTTGATCCGGCGCGAGGCATCCTCGACGTCGGGAAATTGCGCGCCGACGCCGGCGCAGAACAGCTTCATCCCGCCGCCGGTGCCGGTCGACTCGACGATCGGCGCCTTAAAGCCGGCATTCTTGCGGCCGAATTGCTCGGCCACCGCGGTGGTGAACGGATAGACCGTGGAGTAGCCGACGACGCGGATCTGGTCGCGCGATGCGCCGCCGCCGCTCCCGCCGGCCTGCTTACCGCAGCCGGCAAGCGCGCTGGCGAGCGCGGCGAGCGCGATGGTCGATCGAATCTGGTTCATGCTGTCCCCGAAGCGCTGGTTAGCGGCCTCCGCGATTCCGCTAGGGCCGGACGAGTCGTTCCATGTGACGTTTCGATGACACTTCTATGACAGCGGCTCCAGCGCGGGCAGCAGAACCGTCACGCGCGTGCCCCGTCCGGTGACGCTGGCGATATCCATCCGCCCGCGGTGACGCTCGACGATATGCTTCACGATCGCGAGGCCGAGGCCGGTTCCACCCAGCGCCCGGCTGCGCCCGGCATCGACGCGGTAGAAGCGCTCGGTCAGGCGCGGCAGATGTTCAGCGGCGATGCCGTCCCCCTCATCTTCGATCGCCAGCCGCACCATGTTTCCGGCGCGGGTGAGCGTCACCTGGATCGGCGTGCCCGCGCGGCCATATTTGGCGGCGTTGCCGAGCAGATTGTGCAGCAATTGCGACAGTTGCGCGCGGTCGCCCGGCACCGGCGGCAGCTCGTCGGCCACGGCGACGACGATGCGGGCGGCGTCCGCCCCCATGTTGGTGCGCAGCGCGTCGCGCACCTCGTCCACCAGCCCGGGCAGCGCGACCGGGGTCTGCGGCGCGCTGAACTTGTCCGCCTCGATCCGCGAGAGCGAGATCAGGTCCTCCACCAGCCGCTGCATCCGCCGCGCCTCGCCGAACATGATCTTCAGGAAGCGGTTGCGCGTCGGCGCGTCCTCGCCGGCATCCTCCAGCGTCTCGATATAGCCGAGCAGCGTGGCGAGCGGGGTGCGCAGCTCGTGGCTGGCATTGGCCACGAAATCGACGCGGATCCGCTCAATCGCGTGCACGCCGGTGCGGTCGGCCAACCGCACGAGCCGTGCGCCGGAGCGCAGCGGGTGGACGATCATCTCCCACCGCCGCTCGCGCGCGCCCAGGCCGACCAGCTCGATCGGCTCGGCGGGAAGATGGTTGAGCGGCCCAGTCAGCCGCTCGGTGGCGGCGGGGTGGCGGATCGCCAGGCGCACGTCGCCGCCGACGATATGCTCGCCCAGCAGCGCGCGCGCGGCGGCGTTGGCGCGCGTGACGGTCTGGCGCTCGATCAGCAGCAGCGGATCGGTGGAAGTCTCGATCACCTCGTCGATCGCCGGCGCCGGATCGGGCGGCGGCGGCGCGGCGGCGGCCTGTGCGCGGGG
>CAXUMU010000347.1:0-2863 GCA_964252145.1 uncultured Sphingomonadaceae bacterium | reverse complement strand
ACCACACCGGCGCGCACAAGATCAACAACTGCATCGGCCAGATCCTGCTGGCGCGCCGGATGGGCAAGACCCGGATCATCGCCGAGACCGGCGCCGGCCAGCACGGCGTCGCCACCGCCACCGTCTCGGCGTTGTTCGGGCTGCCCTGCGTGATCTTCATGGGCGCGCGCGATATCGAGCGGCAGGCGCCCAACGTGTTTCGCATGAAGCTGCTCGGCGCCGAGGTGCGCGCGGTAGAGAGCGGCGCGCGCACGCTGAAGGACGCGATGAACGAGGCGTTGCGCGACTGGGTCGCCAACGTCCACGACACCTTCTACATCATCGGCACCGCCGCCGGGCCGCACCCGTATCCGGAGCTGGTGCGCGATTTCCAGTCGGTGATCGGGCGCGAGGCGAAGGAGCAGATCCTGGAGGCCGAGGGCCGGCTGCCCGACCTGCTGGTCGCGGCGATCGGCGGCGGATCGAACGCGATCGGGCTGTTCCACCCGTTCCTGGACGATGCCGACGTGGCGATGCTGGGAGTGGAGGCGGCGGGCCATGGCATCGACACCAAGCAGCATGCGGCGAGCCTCACCGGCGGCGAGCCGGGCGTGCTCCACGGCAACCGCACGTTCCTGTTGCAGGACGACGACGGCCAGATCGCCGAGGCGCACTCGATCTCCGCCGGTCTCGACTATCCCGGCATCGGCCCCGAGCATAGCTGGCTGCACGACATCGGCCGCGTCACCTATGAGAGCGCGACCGACAAGGATGCGCTGGACGCGTTCCAGCTGCTCTGCCGCACCGAGGGCATCATCCCCGCGCTGGAACCCAGCCACGCGCTCGCGGCGGTCTCGCGCCACGCCCGCACGATGCGCGACGATCAGATCATCATCGCGAACCTCTGCGGCCGCGGCGACAAGGACATCTTCACCGTGGCGGATGCGCTGGGGGTGAAGATATGATAGGATCGCAGTCGATGAACGCTTACAACCCGCTCGCATCGATGAAGCGCCTGGAAGAAGCGGGCGTGCCTCGCACGCATGCCGAGGCGATCGCGGCCGAGATCGGCGGCGGCTTAGGCGATCTTGTGACGAGCGAATATCTGCGGGAACAGCTTGATGCCGCTTTGGCGCGTCATACCATCAAGAACGGCATATTGACTTCGGGCATCGTCGCGGTCGCGACGACTATCCTGGGCATGCTCATCGCACTGAAGTGACCCGTCTCGCCAAAACCTTTGCGCGTTGCGCGGACGAGGGCCGGGCCGCGCTGGTGATCTTCCTCACCGGCGGCGATCCGTCGCCCGCCAACACCCCGGCGATCCTGGATGCCGCCATCGCCGGCGGCGCCGACGTGATCGAGCTGGGCATGCCGTTCACCGATCCAATGGCGGATGGGCCGGCGATCCAGCTGGCCAATCTGCGTTCGCTGGGTGCCGGAACGACGACGGCCAAGTTGCTGGAAATCGCCCGCGATTTTCGCACGCGCCACCCTGATACACCGCTCGTCCTGATGGGCTATGCCAATCCGATGGTGCGGCGCGGGCCGGAATGGTTCGCCAATGCTGCCGCGGCGGCGGGCGTGGACGGCGTGATCTGCGTCGACATTCCGCCCGAGGAAGACGATGCGCTCGGGCCGGCGCTGCGGGCACGCGGGATCGATCCGGTGCGGCTGGCGACCCCCACTACCGATGCCGCCCGCCTGCCCGCCGTGCTCGATCAGGCGAGCGGGTTCCTATATTATGTCTCGGTCGCGGGGATCACGGGCATGCAGCAGGCGGCCGAGTCCAGCATCGCTTTCGCAGTCGCGCGGCTGAAGGCATCGACCGACCTGCCCGTGGCGGTCGGCTTCGGCATCCGCACCCCGGCGCAGGCCGCCGACGTGGCGCGCGTCGCCGACGGCGTGGTCGTCGGATCGGCGGTGATCGACGTGATCGCCGGCGCGGCGGCGAAGGGCGAGGATATCGCATCCGCGGTGCGCGAGATGGTCTCCGGCCTGAGCGCGGCGGTGCGCTCCGCCCGGCGGGAGCTGGCGGCATGAGCTGGCTCGACCGCGTCCGCCAGTCGATCCCGTTCATCGCCAAGCGCGAAACGCCCGACAATCTGTGGCACAAGTGCCCCGAGTGCGGGCAGATGGTGTTCGTCAAGGAATATGAAGAGAACCAGTCGGTCTGCCCGAAATGCGGCCATCACGGGCGGATCGGGCCGGACGCGCGGTTCGATGCGCTGTTCGATGGGGGCATCTACACATTGCTGCCCAGCCCGACGGTGCGCGAAGATCCGCTCAAATTCCGCGACTCCAAACGCTATGGCGACCGGCTGAAGGCGGCGCGGCAGAGCACCGGCGAGCAGGACGCGCTGATCAACGCGCGTGGGAGCATCGAGGGCAAGCAGGCCGTGGTCGGCGTACAGGATTTCGCCTTCATGGGCGGATCGATGGGGCTGGCCGTCGGCGCGGCGTTTGTGAGCGGGGTCGAGGCGGCGGTCGCGGCGCGCTGCCCCTACGTGATCTTCACCGCGGCCGGCGGCGCGCGGATGCAGGAGGGCATCCTGTCGCTGATGCAGATGCCCAAGACCACGGTCGCGATCCAGCTGCTGCACGCAGCGGGGCTTCCCTACATCGTCGTGATGACCGATCCGACCACCGGCGGCGTGACCGCCTCCTACGCGATGCTGGGCGACGTCCAACTGGCCGAGCCCGGCGCGCTGATCGGCTTCGCCGGCCAGCGCGTGATCGAATCGACCATCCGCGAGAAGCTGCCCGAAGGCTTCCAGCGCGCCGAATATCTGCTGGCGCACGGCATGCTCGACATGGTCGTCCACCGCCACAAATTGCGCGAGACGCTGGCGACGCTGTTCGATTATATTGAGACGGGCGTCGC
>CAXUMU010000346.1:0-2873 GCA_964252145.1 uncultured Sphingomonadaceae bacterium | reverse complement strand
ACCCCAACCCCTCCCCTGAAGGGGAGGGGCTTGCGTCGGCCTACCAGATCCGCACGCGCGCGTTCGGGGCGAGGTACAATTTGTCGCCCGGCTTCGGCTGGTAGGCCGCGTACCAGGGATCGAGGTTGCGTACGACCGCGGCGCGCTGTTCGGACGGGCTGTGAGGATCGGTCAGCAGCCGCTGGCGCAGGTTCGCCTCGCGGTAGCTGCGCCGCCACACCTGCGCCCAGCCGAGATAGAAGCGCTGATCGCCGGTGAAGCCGTCGATCACCGGCGCGGGCTTGCCGCCGAGCGAAAGCTTGTAAGCGTCATAGGCGACCGTCAGCCCGGCGAGGTCGGCGATATTCTCGCCCAGCGTCAGCGCGCCCTTCACGTGCATGCCGGGCAGCGGCTCATAGGCGTCATACTCCTTCACGAGCGAGTCGGTGAGCGCGGTGAAGCGCTTCACGTCCTCGGGCGTCCACCAGTCGGCCAGCTTGCCGTCGACATCGTATTTGCGGCCCTGGTCGTCGAAATGGTGGCTGATCTCGTGGCCGATCACCGCGCCGATGCCGCCATAATTGACCGCCGGATCGGCATGCGGATCGAAGAACGGCGGCTGCAGGATCGCGGCGGGGAACACCACCTGGTTCCACACCGGATTGGCATAGGCGTTCACCTCCATCGGCGTCATGCCCCACTCGTCGCGGTCGGCCGGGTGGCCGAGCTTGGCGAGGTTGCGATCGAATTCAAACCGGCTGGCGCGAACGGCGTTGCCGAACAGGTCGCCCCGCTCCACCTGCAATGCGGAATAATCGCGCCATTTCACCGGATAGCCGATCTGCGGCTTGAACGCGGCGAGCTTGGCGCGCGCCTTCGCCTTGGTGGCCGGCGCCATCCACGTCAGGTTGGCGAGCCGCTTGTCCATCGAGGCGATGACGTTCTTCACCAGCTGGTCGGCCGCGGTCTTGGTCTCGGGCGGGAAGTAGCGCGCGACATATTGCTCGCCCACCGCCTCGCCCATCGTGCCCTTGACGAAATCGACGCCGCGCTTCCAGCGGACGCGCTGCTCGGGCGTGCCGTCCAGCACGGTGCCGTGGAAGGCGAAGTGCGCGTCCACCGCCGCCTTGTTGAGATAGGGCGCGGCGCCGTCCAGCGTCTGGACGTAGAGATAGTCCTTC
The DNA here is from genome assembly GCA_964252145.1 of uncultured Sphingomonadaceae bacterium. GTDB lineage: Bacteria > Pseudomonadota > Alphaproteobacteria > Sphingomonadales > Sphingomonadaceae > JAQGLK01. The sequence continues at coordinate 1,713 of CAXUMU010000346.1, read as the reverse complement.
AGCACCGGCAGCGGCGTATCGGCCAGGATCTTGGCGGTCGCGGCGATCGCGCTCGGCTGCGAGACGATGAAGCGCTTCTCGCCGTTCATGCCGGCGGCGGTGAAGAAGGCGGTCCAGTCGAAGCCGGGCGCCTTCGCCTCGAAATCGGCGCGGACCCAGGGGTTGTAGGTCTTGTCGCTGTCGCGATTCTCGATCCGCGTCCAGTGGACCTGCGCGAGCCTGGTCTCGAACGCGATCTGCTGCGCGGCGCGCGCCGCGCCGTCGGGCTCGCCGGCCATCGCGAACAGCTTGGCGAGATAGGCGGCGTAGGCGGTCTTCGCCTCGACCAGCTTGGCGTCGGTGCTCAGATAATAATCGCGGTCGGGCAGGCCGAGGCCCGACTGCGACACCTGCACGATCGGCAGGTCGGGATCCTTGTCGTCCACGCTGACATAGGCGGCGAGCGGCCCGCCGACGCCGTCGCGCAGCGCCTGGCCCAGCGCCTTGGCATAAGCGGTCCTGCTGGCGATCGCGGTTACCTGCGCGAGCTGCGGCTTGACCGGACCCAGCCCCTTCGCCTCGGCCGCCGCCTCGTTCATGAAGCTGGCGTACATCGCGCCGATCTTGTTGCCCGGCTGCTTGGCGGCCTCCTCCAGGATGGTGTGCGTGCGGGTGAACGACAGGTCGTCCAGCACGGTGAAGTTGCCGAAGTTCGATCGATCGCCCGGGATCGGCGTGTTCTTGGTCCACGCGCCGTTGGCGAACACGTAGAAACTGTCGCCGGGCTTCACGCCGCGGTTCATGCCGCCCTCGTCGAAGCCGAACGTGCCGATCTGCGGCTTGTCGGCGGCCATGGCGGCGGCGGGCGTCTTGACCGGGCCGACCGCGGCCTTCTTGACGGTGGGGGTCTGCGCGACGGCAGTGGCGGCGAGCACGGAAGCGGCGCAAAGCAGCAGGGCGATGGAGCGCATGGGGGATGAACCTCGCGAAGATGTGACCGGTTCGTGACCGGTTGATGTCCGCGGGAATAGCAGTGCGGAAGGGGCGATCAACCCCGCTGCGCGCGGACCGCCGAGCGATGCCCCCATTTGCGCGCGATCCACAGCCGCCAGCAGAACGCCGCGAGCAGATAGCCGACGACCGCGCCGACCACCGCCAGCACGACCAGCCCCAGCGCGGTGGCCGGCGCGGCGTCGGACAGGATCCAGCGCAGCCAGTCGCCGCCCTCGGAGTGCAGCTCGGTCGCGATCGGGTTGCCGGGCACCTCGGCATCCACCTGCAGCAGCCAGTGGCCGATCCAGTAGGCGGCGAGCCAGATCGGCGGCGTGGTGAGCGGATTGGTCAGCAATGTGGTGACGGCGGCGACCGGCACGTTGGCCCGTGCCGGCAGCGCCAGCAGCGCCGCGAACAGGGTCTGCGCGATCGGCACGAGGATCCCGACCAGCACGCCCAGCGCCACCCCGCGCGGGACGGAGCGACGGTGGAAGCGCCACAGTTCGGGCCGCAGGATGCGGTGCGCGATCGGGCGCAGCAGCCGCGACCGCTCGAACGTCTCGCGCGTCGGCATGTGGCGGTGCGACCAGGCGCGCAGCTTGTCGAACATCAGGGGCAGCCCTGCCTCAAAAATCCGCCGTCACCCCGGACTTGATCCGCAATTATCCCCTGACGCCAAGAAAGGTCGCATCGTACCCCGGCGCAGGCCGGGGTCCAGCTACGAGCGGCCCGATGCTGGAC
>CAXUMU010000345.1:0-2876 GCA_964252145.1 uncultured Sphingomonadaceae bacterium | reverse complement strand
GTCGCCGCGCCCGCCCGTGCGCCGCGTCCGGTCGCGGTCGTGCCCGATTCGCCGCCGCCGGTGATCAACGCGCCCGCGCCGCGCCCCGGCCCGCGCGTCACGCCGTCGAAAGACCGCCAGGCCAAGCTCGACCTGCGCGACACCTATGTGCTGCCGCCGATCGACCTGCTCAGCCCGCCGCCGCCGCGCACCGGCCAGACGATCGACCGCAACGCGCTGGAGCGCAACGCGCGGCTGCTCGAGAACGTCCTCGACGACTTCAAGGTCAAGGGCTCGATCAACGAAGTCCGCCCCGGCCCCGTCGTCACCATGTACGAGCTGGAGCCCGACCCCGGCATCAAGGCAAGCCGCGTCATCGCGCTAGCCGACGACATCGCCCGCAACATGAGCGCAGTCTCGGCACGCGTCGCGGTGATCCCCGGCCGCAACGTCATCGGCATCGAGCTCCCAAACCAGCGCCGCGAGGCGGTGGCGCTGCACGAGCTGGTCGCCAGCCAGACCTTCGAGGACCAGGCCGCGCAGCTCCCCCTGATCCTCGGCAAGAACATCGCCGGCGATCCGGTGATCGCCGATCTCGCGCCGATGCCGCACCTGCTCGTGGCCGGCACCACCGGCTCGGGCAAGTCGGTGGGCCTGAACTGCATGATCCTGTCGCTGCTCTACCGGCTGACGCCCGAGCAGTGCCGCATGATCATGATCGATCCCAAGATGCTGGAGCTCAGCACCTACGACGACATCCCCCACCTCCTCTCCCCCGTCGTCACCGAGCCGGCGAAGGCGATCCGCGCGCTGAAATGGGCGGTGGAGCAGATGGAGGAGCGCTACCGGATGATGGCCTCGGTGGGCGTCCGGGGCCTCAGCTCGTTCAACGAGAAGGTGCGCGGCGCCAAGGCCAAGGGCCAGCCGCTCGGCCGCAAGGTGCAGACCGGCTACGACGCCGAGACCGGCCAGCCGACCTACGAGGAGGAGAAGTTCGAATATGAGCCGCTGCCGCAGATCGTGGTGATCGTGGACGAGCTGGCCGACCTGATGATGACCGCCGGCAAGGAGGTCGAGTTCCTGATCCAGCGGCTGGCGCAGAAGGCGCGCGCGGCCGGCATCCACCTGATCATGGCGACGCAGCGCCCCTCGGTCGACGTGATCACCGGCGTGATCAAGGCCAACCTGCCGACGCGGATCAGCTTCCAGGTGACCAGCAAGATCGATTCGCGCACGATTCTGGGCGAGCAGGGCGCCGAGCAGCTGCTGGGCAAGGGCGACATGCTCTACATGCCCGGCGGCAAGCAGATCGCGCGCGTCCACGGCCCGTTCGTGTCGGACGAGGAGGTGCGCGCCGTCGCCGATCATTGGCGCTCCCAGGGATCGCCGGATTACATCTCGGCGGTGACCGAGGAGCCGCTAGAAGGCGGCTACGAGATCGAGGGCGCACCGTCCGGCCCCGACGATCCCGAGACGCAGACCTACCGCCGCGCGATCCAGCTGGTGGTCGAGAACCGCAAGGCCTCGACCAGCTGGCTCCAGCGCCAGCTGCGCGTCGGCTATAATTCGGCGGCGCGGCTGATCGAGCGGATGGAGAAGGACGGCATCATCTCCACCCCCGACCATGTCGGCCGGCGCGAGGTGCTGAAGGAACCGGGCGAGGTTTGAGGAAATCACCGACGAACCGATCGACCTCGGCTTCTTCTTCGAAGTCACAAGGTAGCCACAGGTCGCCAGTAGTCTGGGCTGTTCTGGCCGGCCTTCTGGTTGGCACATGCGCGCTAGTATTGGTCGTTGGAATCCTCGCCATAAAGCTTTGGCTCGATCCAAAGGCGATCATCCCGTAAATTGCACATGCTTACGCGGGCCATTCATCTGGTTCGTCCGGGAGCGGTCTGCGGGTTCAGAACCGGTTCAACCCCGTCGCGTCATCGGCGCTCTGTTCGAGCCGGAGTTTTCAATGTTTCGTTGCCTTTCCTTGACGCTTCTCGCGCAGATCGCGATCGCCGCGCCAGCCCTTGCCCAGGCTCCCACCCCCCTCGCCCAGGTCCAGCAGCATCTGCGCGCGGTCGATACGATGACCGCGAATTTCGTGCAGACCGATCGCAACGGCAAGTCGCTGTCGGGCCAGCTCAGCCTGAAGCGGCCGGGCAGGATCCGCTTCCAGTATCAGAAGGGCGTGCCGCTGCTGGTCGTGGGCGACGGCAAGGCGCTGACGATGATTGACTATTCGGTGAAGCAGGTGTCGCGCTGGCCGGTCGGCAATTCGCCGCTCGCCGTGCTGCTCGATCCGTCGAAGGACATCGCCAGTTTCGCCAAGCTGGTGTCGGGCGGCGATCCCAACCTCATCCTGGTCGGCGCGCGCGATCCCAAGCACCCCGAGTTCGGGACGATCACGATCGCGTTCCTCAGATCGCCGGGCGCCCCCGCCGGCCTCCTGCTGCAGGGCTGGACGGTGCTGGATGCGCAGAACAACCGCTCGGTCGTCCAGTTGTCGGCTCAGCGCTTCAACGTGGCCATCCCCGACGAGACGTTCCGCTGGAGCGACCCGCGCCCGCAAAAAGCGCCCAGCCGCTGAACCCATTCATCTAGGCGACAGCAACGCTGTCCTATTACGTCCCTGCGGCCGCGGAGCTCCTTCGGGATTTCCCCCTGTTGCCCGAAACGGGCTGCGCGACCCGCCTGCGTGACGAACGCCAGGTTGGCCCTCGTTCCATGCCCCCGGAGCGAGGGCCTTTCGCGTTCTGTCGGACCTCGAGCGCTTGGCCGCCTCCCCCGGACCTGTTCGGCAATCGTCCCCTCACGCTAACGACCGTCGCTCCGTACCCCGGCGCCGGCCGGGGTGCAGCTACACGCGGCCCGGTGCTGGACCCCCGCCAGGGCCGGGGTACTGGACC
>CAXUMU010000344.1:432-2876 GCA_964252145.1 uncultured Sphingomonadaceae bacterium | reverse complement strand
TGGCCAAGATCAAGGTGAAGACCCCCGTCGTCGAGATCGACGGCGACGAGATGACGCGGATCATCTGGCAGTGGATCCGCGAGCGCCTGATCCTCCCCTATCTCGACATCGATCTCGAATATTACGACCTCGCGGTCGAGAAGCGCGACGAGACCGACGACCAGATCACGATCGACTCGGCCAAGGCGATCCAGAAATACGGCGTCGGGGTGAAATGCGCGACCATCACGCCCGACGAGGCGCGGGTGAAGGAATTCGACCTCAAGCAGATGTGGCGATCGCCCAACGGCACGATCCGCAACATCCTGGGCGGCACGATCTTCCGCGAGCCGATCGTGATCCGCAACGTGCCGCGGCTGATCCCCGGCTGGACCGACCCGATCGTCGTCGGCCGCCACGCCTTCGGCGACCAGTATCGCGCGACCGACTTCCGTGTTCCCGGCCCGGGCAAGCTGCGCCTGGTGTGGGAGGGCACGGACGGCCAGACGATCGACCGCGAGGTGTTCGACTACAAGTCGCCGGGCGTCGCGATGGGCATGTTCAACCTCGACGATTCGATCCGCGATTTCGGCCGCGCCAGCATGAACTATGCGCTGGGTCGCGGCTGGCCGCTGTACCTTTCGACCAAGAACACGATCCTGAAGGCCTATGACGGCCGCTTCAAGGATCTGTTCGAGGAGGTTTTCGAGAGCGAATTCAAGGACAAGTTCAAGGAAGCGGGCATCGTCTACGAGCACCGCCTGATTGACGACATGGTGGCATCCGCGCTCAAGTGGAGCGGCAAGTTCGTCTGGGCGTGCAAGAATTACGACGGCGACGTGCAGTCGGATCAGGTCGCGCAGGGGTTCGGATCGCTCGGGCTGATGACCTCGGTGCTGATGACGCCTGACGGCAAGACGATCGAGGCCGAGGCCGCGCACGGCACCGTCACGCGCCACTACCGCATGCACCAGCAGGGCAAGTCGACCTCGACCAATCCGATCGCGTCGATCTTCGCCTGGACCGGCGGCCTCAAGTTCCGCGGCAAGTTCGATGGCACGCCCGACGTGGTGCGCTTCGCCGAGACGCTGGAACGGGTCTGCATCCACGCGGTGGAGCAGGGCGCGATGACCAAGGATCTTGCGCTGCTGATCGGGCCGGATCAGGCGTGGATGACGACCGAGCAGTTCTTCGAGCAGGTCCGTTCGGATCTGGAGCAGCAGATGGCGAGCTGGGCCTGATACGGACCTAACCGGGTGCGACCGGCGAGCGGATATGCTCCCGGCGCACCCCCAGCCCGATCACGCGCGCTGGAATGCGCTGGAGCAGCGGCACCGCGTCGAGCAGCCGGAGCAATGCCGGCGCGCGTGGCGCCGGGCTCGCGAAAGCCGCGCCGATCACGTTGCGGTGGACGATCCGCTGCATCCCCTGGATCACCCTGACCGGCAGCATCCGCCGTTCCTGCACCCGCGCCAGCAGCGGATCGACCGGCTCGCCGCGCGCCATCGGCCCGGCCAGCACGTTGGCTGCGGCGACCGCGTCCTGCACCGCCAGGTTGATGCCGACCCCGCCGACCGGCGACATCGCGTGCGCGGCATCGCCGATCGCGAGCAGTCCCGGCCGCGACCACCGCGTCAGCCGATCGAGCGAGACGCTGAGCAGCTTGACATCGTCGAAGCTTGCCACCGCAGCGATCCGGTCGGCCAACGCCGGCACCGTCCGCGCGACGTCGGCACGGAACCGTTCGATCCCCTGCCGGCGCACCGCATCCGCGCTGCCCTTGCGGATCACGCGCGCGCACTGGAAATAGTCGCCCCGGTCGATCGTGACGATCATCTCGCCCGCGCCGATATAGCCTTGCGTGCGGTTGTCGGGCGTCCGCGCCTTGGGTACGCGGAACCAGAACACGTCGATCGGCGCGCCGAGATCCTCCAGCGGCAGCCCGGCGGCTTGGCGCAGCACCGATCCGCGCCCGTCCGCGGCGATCACCAGCGTCGCGCCGATCGTGCCGCCGTCCTTCAGCGTGACGCCGGCGACGCGGCCGCCCTGCTCGACCAAACCGGTCGCCTCGGCCTGCATCCGCAGCTCGAACGCGGCAAGCTTTCGACCTTCGCGCGCGACGAAATCCAGGAAGTGCCACTGCGGCATCATCGCAATGAACCGCCCGCGCCCCGGCAGATTCGTGAAATCGGCGACGCGGTACGACCGCCCGGCGATGTTCGCGCCGACGTGCGGCACCTTGTCGTGCGGGCAGGCGAGCAATGCGTCGAGCAGCCCCAGTTCGTCGAACAGGTCCAGCGTCGAAGGGTGGACCGTATCGCCGCGGAAATCGCGCAGGAAGTCGCCGTGCTTCTCCAGCACCGTCGTCCGGATGCCGGCGCGCGCGAACAGCAAGCCCGCCATCATCCCCGCCGGCCCGCCCCCGACGACGCACAGCTCCGTATCGGTCATCGCCGCGCTCTCCT
>CAXUMU010000344.1:0-422 GCA_964252145.1 uncultured Sphingomonadaceae bacterium | reverse complement strand
CTCCTGACGGTCGCCGTCATACACCCATCGGCCGGCCTAAGCGCTGGCCTTCCGCATCCGCCGCCGCGAAGATGCGACATGGCCGATCCAGCGACCTCCGCCGCGTTCAGCGATTCGCTCGTCATCCTCGGCGCGGCGGGCCTGGTCATCCCGGCGTTCGCGCGGTTCCGCATCACGCCGGTGATCGGGTTCATCCTGGTCGGCCTGCTCGTCGGCCCCGCGGGGCTGGGTTCGCTCGTCGGGCAGGCGCCGTGGCTCTATTACATCACGATCTCGGACCCGCACGCGATCGAGCCGTTCGCGGAGCTCGGCATCGTGCTGCTGCTTTTCTCGATCGGGCTGGAGCTCTCGTTCAAGCGGCTCTGGTCGTTGCGCAAGCTGGTGTTCGGGCTGGGCGCGGCGGAACTGCTGCTGTCGGCGCT
>CAXUMU010000343.1:238-2913 GCA_964252145.1 uncultured Sphingomonadaceae bacterium | reverse complement strand
AGCCTTGAATCAGAACCTCACCCCTATGGGAATCCCAAGAGTCCACACCGCCTAGTGGCGTACGGAGGCACCGAGGTGCCTTCCGACGACAGCTGACGCAGGGACGCACTACCGCGACCAGCAGAGCGAGGCTCGGAGGGCCGGTACCCGCAATAACGAGATGGCCGCCTAGGCGGCCAATCTTTTGGTGTGGCATTGCGCCCTGTGCGGTAAACAAGGGGAAGGCGGGCTCTGCCACCGTGTCTCGCAAAAGATGGCTGAAACACGCAGAAACCCGCCACTTTCACCGTGCCTGTCTCGCAAGGAATTCGCGCTATCTCGTGATAAACGATGTGCAGACAATGACTTAGCAGCAGTCGAGAGACTCTGCCTTTATCTTGCATTCAGCTCTTCCCCCTGCCGCTCATCTCCGCACACCAATGGACCTCACCTTCTTGCCCAAAGCCACAACCCAGCAGCCAAGACCCCGCACCGATCGATAAAATCTGTTCAATAAATCAAGATAGCGGCGTATAGTGATCCATAGAGAGGGCGTCTTTCGATCATGCAATGGAACTGGCAACTCCCTGATTGGCCAAATTTCGAATTTAACTCGATGACCCTGCGGAGCGCCGAAGAGCGATTTCTGAAGGGTGCAGGCGTTGTCGTCGGCGCGCTCCATCACCTTGACGACGACGCGCGAACGGGCCTCGCCATCGAACTCATATCGCGGGAAGCGGTCGATAGCTCGGCGATCGAGGGCAAGGTTCTCGACCGGGCCAGCGTGCAATCATCGATCGCGAAGCATCTTGGGCTCGCCGCTGATCAGCGCCGCGCCAATGCTGCGGAGGCCGGTGCGGCTGAGATGATGGCCGATCTCTATCGCAACCATGCGGCGCCCCTCGATGACCGCCAGCTGTTCGGATGGCATGCGATGCTGATGAACGGCCGCCGCGATCTCGCGGCGATCGGCTCCTACCGCACGCATGCGGACCCAATGCAGATCGTGTCGGGGGCTTCGCACGCACCGCGCGTCCATTTCGAAGCGCCGCCGTCCGAGACGGTGCCACGCGAGATGGCGCGCTTCATCGAGTGGTTCAACGCTTCCGCGCCGACGGGTGCCGCGCCCCTACCAGGCGTCACGCGCGCGGGAATCGCGCATCTATGGTTCGAGACCATCCATCCGTTCGAGGACGGCAATGGCAGGATCGGGCGCGCGATCGCGGAGAAGGCACTGGCGCAAAGTCTTGAAGCGCCGACGCTCACCGCGCTTGCCGAGGCCATCCACCGCCATCGCAAGGGCTATTACGCGGCGCTCCAGCTCGCGAGCCAGAGCAACGCCATCGACGCCTGGCTCGGCTGGTTTGCCGACATCGTCCTCGAGGCTCAGGACCGGACCCTCGCGCGCGTCCGCTTCCTTATCGGCAAGACGCGACTGCTGGATCGCTTGCGCGGGCGCATTAACGCGCGTCAGGAGAAGGCGCTGCTGCGGATGATGGCCGAAGGGCCGGACGGTTTCGTCGGCGGATTGAGCGCCGGCAACTATCAGACGATCACCGGCGCGCCGACAGCGACGGCGACGCGGGACCTGGCCGGACTTGTTGAGCTGGGCGCGTTGACGCGCTCCGGCGAACGTCGCTATGCACGCTACCAGCTCAACATCGGCTGACTCGTTCGCCGGTGGATCGCTGTGGATGCTCCGGCCGGTCGGTGGGCACGATTGTGGGAGCGGCCAGTTCTTGCTCGGCGAACACATAGCCTTTTCAACCACTTGCGGCGTTCGAGCATCAGCCTCCCGCTCCGCCACAGACCAGTGACGCTCGATCCTTCGCACTATGCCTGAGACGAGGGCGCCGCTCGTTCGAGCCGCTCTCGATCGCGGTCACGTACCGAAATCGTCGGTTTGGTTTACAAATCGTTACCGTCTGCCCGAGCCCCGCTCTCCGTCGCAAGTCGTTGGCGCGGTTGTTGCATCTGGTTGAACATGCTCAAGCGCGTTGGCCGGCTGTTTGTCATCAAGACCCGGTTCGACGCGTGCGCGGTGATCTATGCACTGGCGGTGGGCGCGGTGGAGCGGGGCTTTCATTATCTGCGCGAATATCCCGGCACGCCAGGTTACCTGCTGTTCGCCGCCTGCTTCGGCGCGGTGTTCATGGCCGGCGCCAAGATCCTGGATGCGGTGCCGCGCCGGCGCAAACCGGTCGTGCGGGAAGGCGAGCGGCGGCAGGGCGAGCGACGCACCGGCGAGCGCCGTCAGATCCCGCCGCGTCCCGCATAGATCAGCCGCCCGCGGCCCAGCCGCGCCAGCACCAGCGCGATGTCGCGTTCCGAGAAGGCGAAGCAGCCGTCGCTCCGCCCGAGCTTGCCTTGCCGCGCGATCACCTCCGGCCCGACATAGGGGGCCGAATGGATCACGATCGCGCGAGCCTCCGCCTGGTCGTCGCTGGGATCGAGCCCGATCAGCCGGCGCGAGCGCCCGTGGATGCCGTCATAGGGTTCGCCGGTGAGGTAGGCGCCTTCCGACGTCGCGGCCGAACCCTCCACGTTCGAGAAAAGCTGCAGCATCCCCGTATGATCGGGATCGGAGCCGCGGCCATGTGCGACGAGCAGGCTGGTGGTGGTGCCGGCGAGGATATCGACCAGGTGGAAGCGCGGCTGCGACGACGGCAGCGCGAAATCGACGATCCCCACCACGT
>CAXUMU010000343.1:0-228 GCA_964252145.1 uncultured Sphingomonadaceae bacterium | reverse complement strand
AGGAACGGATCGGCGTTCGGCGCCGCCGCCGCCAGTCCGCCGCCGGAGCGGACCGCCAGCGCGGGCGCGGCGAGCGTGACGGCCGCCAGTCCGATCAGGCTGCGGCGGGTGATGGCGGGCGGCTGGGGCATGGCTCGCTTGTCCTAACGCGTTCGCGGGGGCTTGGCACCGGCCGCATCCCGCCCACATAAGGGCCGAAACATCAACGGAGGGCGCGCGTGGCGACGC
>CAXUMU010000342.1:1968-2926 GCA_964252145.1 uncultured Sphingomonadaceae bacterium | reverse complement strand
AGCGCGACTGCTCGCTCCAGCGCCGCCACCAGAAGGTGATCGAGGAAGCGCCCGCGCCGGGCATGGACGCCGCCACCCGCGCCGCGATCTGCGAGGCGGCGGTGAAGGCGGCGCGCGCGGTGGATTATGTCGGCGCGGGGACGATCGAGTTCATCGCCGATGCGTCGGAGGGCCTGCGCGCCGACCGCATCTGGTTCATGGAGATGAACACGCGGCTCCAGGTGGAGCATCCGGTAACGGAGGCGATCACGGGGCAGGATCTGGTCGAATGGCAGCTGCGCGTCGCCTCGGGCGAGCCGCTGCCGCTGGCGCAGGATCAGCTGGCGATCGACGGCTGGGCGATGGAGGCGCGGCTCTATGCCGAGAACCCTTCGACCGGCTTCCTGCCCTCCACCGGGCCGCTTGCGCACCTGCGCTTTCCCGCCGGGGTCCGCGTCGATAGCGGGGTGGAGGAGGGCGGCGAGGTAACGCCCTTCTACGATCCGATGATCGCCAAGCTGATCGCCCACGCGCCGACCCGTGCGGCCGCCGCCGCGGCGCTGGGCGCGGCCTGCGGCTCGGTCGAGGTGTGGCCGGTGCGGACCAACGCCGCGTTCCTCGCGCGCGCCGCCGCGCATCCCGATTTCGTGGCGGGGCAGATCGATACCGGGTGCATCGCGCGCCATGCCGACGCGCTGGTGCCCGGGCCCGAACCCGCGCCGGCGATCGTCGCGGCGGCGGCGGCGGCGCTCGTCGGGCAGCGCGGCAGCGGGCCGTGGGACGCAGCCTCGGGCTTCCGCGTCAACGCCTTGCCCGACCGGCGCGTCGCGGTGGAGATCGGCGGCCGGATCGTCGTCGCCGAACCGTACGACGGCGGCGTCGTCCGCCAGGTCGGCGACGAGCGGGTCCTGTTCGCCAACGGCGCAGCATGGCCGTTCGCCGCGCCCGCCGCGATCTCGGTGATGTCGAAGTACGTGCT
>CAXUMU010000342.1:0-1958 GCA_964252145.1 uncultured Sphingomonadaceae bacterium | reverse complement strand
GGCATCGCCGACGGCGCGATCCTGGCGCCGATGCCGGGCAAGGTGATCGCGGTCGACGTCGCCGCCGGCGATGCCGTGACGAGGGGCCAGCGGCTGCTGGTGCTGGAGGCGATGAAGATGGAGCAGGCGATGCTCGCGCCGTTCGACGGTGTGGTCGCCGAGCTCAGGGCGGTGGCCGGCGCGCAGGTGGCCGAGGGCAGCGTGCTCGTGCGCGTCGAGGAGGCGGGCTGATGGCCGGGCGCTGGTTCGACGAGTGGAACGTCGGCGACACGATCGCGCACGAGATCCGCCGCACCGTCACCGAGACGGACAATCTGCTGTTCTCGACGATGACGCACAATCCCCAGCCGCTGCACCTGGATGCCGAGGCGGCGCGCGCCAGCGAGTTCGGCCGGATCCTCGTCAACGGCACCTTCACCTTCGCGCTGATGGTGGGGCTGACGGTGGGCGATACGACGCTGGGCGTGCTCGTCGCCAATCTCGGCTACGACAAGGTGGTGATGCCGAAGCCGGTGTTCATCGGCGACACGATGCGCGCCACGAGCGAAGTGGCGGAGATTCGCGAGAGCCGCTCGCGCCCCAACGCCGGGATCGTCACCTTCATCCACCGGCTGCACAACCAGCGGGACGAGATCGTCTGTCAGTGCCTGCGCTCCGCACTGATCCTGCGGCGGCCGGACGGGATCAGCGCGTCAGGAAATCCGCGAAGCTGAACAGGAACAACAAGGTCAGCCAGGCGAGCCCCGCGCCGGCGGTGACGCGCACCAGCGCGCCCGCCTTACCCAGCTGCATGAAGACGATCGCGATCAGCGCCGCCTTGCCTGCGGCGATCGCCAGGCCGCCGGCCAGCTTCAGCGGCGCGCCGGGCAGATAGGCGTAGCCGAGCGAGGCGAGCAGCAGCAGCACCAGCCCGGCCCATACCAGCAGCGGGATGAGTATGATCGCGCGCTTCTCGCGGTCCATCTCAGCGGCCGACCAGATAGAGCAAGGGATAGAGCAGCACCCAGACGATATCGACCAGGTGCCAGTAGACCGTCGTCACCTCCGCCCCCATCCAGCGCCGCTGGAGTTCGCCGTGCCGGTCGAGCAGCAGCAGGCGGACGATCAGGCCGAGGCCGATGCTCAGGTGCAGCGCGTGAACGATCGTGATCGTCCAGTAGAAGTTCCAGAACTGCGCCGCGCCCGAGGCGGCGAACTTGAAGCCCTCGCCGGGGAAGAGACGCTCGGCAAAGTCCGCGCGATATTCGAAGCCCTTCACGATCAGGAAGGCGAGGCCCAGCGCGATCGTGGAGATCCAGCCGATGCGGGCCAGCATCGCCCAGCCCGCCTTGGTGGCGCGCTCGGCGATGGCGGCGGTGAGGCTGCTCGTCATCAGCACGACCGTGTTGGCAGTGCCGAACACCGCGTTCGCCGCGCGCGCGCCTTGCGCGAAACCGGTCCAGTCGACGAAGCGGGCATGCGCGTAGAGCAGGAAGAGGCCGCCGAAGAACAGCACTTCGGTCGCGAGAAAGATCCACAGCCCGAACAGCATCGCCGCATGCTGGCGCTCGGGCGTCTCCCACGGCGCGTGGAGCGCGGTCTCGCGGCTGCCGGTCATGCGCCCTGCGGCCGGGCCGGGGGTTCGCCGGGGGCGGCGGTATCGCCTTCCTCATGATAGGCATAGGCCTCGTCGGTCACGACCGGCGGCTCGTCGAAATTCTCGGTCGGCGGGGGCGAGCGGGTAGACCATTCCAGCCCGGTCGCATCGTGCGGATTGTCGGTCGCACGCTCCCCGTTCAGCAGCGAATAGCCGAAATAGACGAGCGGCATGAGGTAGGCGACCGCCAGCACCACCGCGCCGGTGGACGACATCACGTTCCACAGCTGCCATTCGGGCGGATATTCGTGGTAGCGCCGCGGCATCCCGAGATAGCCGAGGATGAACTGCGGGAAGAAGGTGAAGTTGAACCCGAAGAACA
>CAXUMU010000341.1:475-2942 GCA_964252145.1 uncultured Sphingomonadaceae bacterium | reverse complement strand
GACCGGCTCGTCCGCCGCGCCCGGCGCAAGAAGTCGGCCGACGCCTTCCTCGCCGAGCTGGCGACGCTCTCGCCCGGCGACCTCGTCGTCCATGCCGATCACGGCATCGGCCGCTACGAGGGGCTGACCTCGATCCCCGTCGGCACCTCGCCGCACGATTGCGTGATGCTCAGCTACCTCGGCGGCGACAAATTATACGTGCCGGTCGAGAATATCGACATCCTGTCGCGCTACGGCGCGGAGAACGAAGGCGTCGCGCTCGACAAATTGGGCGGCGTCGCGTGGCAGGCGCGCAAGGCGCGGATGAAGGAGCGGATCCGCGAGATCGCAGGCGAGCTGATCGCCACCGCCGCCGCCCGCGCGCTGCGCCCCGGACAAGTCGCCGAGCCCGACGCGAGCGGCTTCCCTTCGTTCGTCGACCGCTTCGCCTATCAGGAGACCGAGGACCAGGAACGCGCCATCGCCGACGTGCTGGGCGATCTGGGCTCGGGCTCGCCGATGGACCGGCTGGTGTGCGGCGACGTCGGCTTCGGCAAGACCGAGGTGGCGCTGCGCGCCGCGTTCGTCGCGGCGATGGCGGGGATGCAGGTGGCGGTGGTGGTGCCGACCACGCTCCTCGCACGCCAGCATTATACCAACTTCAAGGAACGCTTCGCCGGCTTCCCGATCGAGATCGGCCGCCTCTCGCGCCTCGTCCCCGCGGCCGAAGCCAAGGCGACGCGCGACAGGCTGACCGACGGATCGATCGACATCGTCATCGGCACGCACGCGATCCTGGCCAAGTCGGTCGAATTCAAGACGCTCGGCCTGGTGATCGTCGACGAGGAGCAGCGCTTCGGCGTCACCCACAAGGAACGGCTGAAGGCAATGAAGGCCGACGTCCATGTGCTGACGCTCACCGCCACGCCGATCCCACGCACGCTCCAGATGGCGATGAGCGGCCTGCGCGAGCTCTCCGTCATCCAGACGCCGCCGGTCGACCGCCTCGCGGTGCGCACCTACGTCATCCCGTGGGATCCGGTGGTGCTGCGCGAGGCGCTGCTGCGCGAACATTATCGCGGCGGCCAGAGCTTCTTCGTGACGCCGCGCATTGCCGACCTGCCCGACATCGAGGAGTTCCTCCGCAAGGAAGTGCCCGAGGTGACGTACGTCGTGGCGCACGGCCAGATGGCGCCGACCGAGGTGGAGGAGCGGATGTCCGCCTTCTACGATCGCCGCTTCGACGTGCTGATCTCCACCACGATCATCGAGAGCGGGCTCGACATCCCCAGCGCGAACACGCTGATCGTCCACCGCGCCGACCGCTTCGGGCTGGCGCAGCTCTACCAGATCCGCGGCCGCGTCGGCCGGTCGAAGACGCGCGCTTATGCCTATATGACGACGCCCGGCGACCGCCGCATCACCGAAACCGCGACCAAGCGGCTGCACGTGCTCTCCGATCTCGATTCGCTGGGCGCGGGTTTCCAGCTCGCCAGCCACGACCTGGACCAGCGCGGCGCGGGCAATTTGCTGGGCGACGAGCAGTCGGGCCACATCAAGGAGGTCGGCTTCGAGCTCTACCAGTCGATGCTCGAGGAGGCGATCCTGGAAGCCAAGGCCGGCGGCATCCGCGCCGACATGGCGGCGCCGAAGGAATTCTCGCCGCAGATCACGGTTGACGCGCCGATCCTGATTCCGGAGTCCTACGTGCTGGATCTCGACCTGCGCATGGGCCTCTACCGCCGCATGAACGAGCTGGAGGATTCCGGCGCGGTCGAGGCGTTCGCCGCCGAGATGATCGACCGCTTCGGCAAGCTGCCACAGGAGACGCAGAACCTGCTGACCGTCATCCAGATCAAGCTCAACTGCCGCCAGGCCTGCGTCGCCAAGCTGGACGCCGGCCCGCGCGGCGCGCTGGTGACGTTCCACGACGACAGCTTCCCCGACCTCCCCGGCTTGATCGGCTACGTCCAGCGGCTGAAGGAAAGCGCCAAGCTGCGTCCCGACAACAAGCTGGTGATCGCGCGCGGCTGGCCCGACGCGAAGGCGCGGCTGAACGGCGCGCTGCAATTGTCGCGCGGGCTTGCAAAGATCCTGGCGTAAATCCTCCCCGGCACCAGCGCCAGCAGCCCCGCCTCGTCGAGCGGCGGCGCGCACAGGAAGCCCTGGTAGGTGTTTGTCCCCTCCGCCGCGAGCAGCGCCAGTTGCTCCTCGGTCTCCACCCCTTCCGCGATCACCGTCAGCCCCAATGATCGCGCCATCTCGATCACGCCGCGCACCACCACCCGGTCGCGCGCCGAGCCGGCGATGTCCTGTGCGAGGTGCTGGTCGATCTTGAGATAGTCCAGCGGCAGCGCCTTCAGGTAGGCGAGGCTGGAATAGCCGGTGCCGAAATCGTCGATCGCCACGCGCAGCCCCGCCGCGCGCAGCTCCGCCAGCAGCGCGGCGGCGCGCGCCAGATCCTCGATCAGGCCGCTCTCCGTCACCT
>CAXUMU010000341.1:0-465 GCA_964252145.1 uncultured Sphingomonadaceae bacterium | reverse complement strand
GCCGGCGGCATCGACCCGCTCGAGGAAGCCGGCAGCAAAGCCCGGCCCCGCGATATCCTGCGCGGTGACGTTCACCGCCACGCGCAGGTGGCGCAGCGCGTCCGGCCAGGCGGACGCCAGCGTGAGCGCCTTGCGTTGCACATGCGCGGACAGCTGGACGAGATAGTCGGAGCGTTCCGCCGCGGCGAAGAGGGTGGGCGCGCCCAGTTCGCCCAGCCGGGGGTGGCGCCAGCGGGCCAGCGCCTCCACCCCGGTGATCGCGCCCGACGTGACCGATACCTGCGGCTGGAACAGGATGCCGATCTCGTCCTGCTCGAGCGCGTGGCGCAGGTCGATCTCCAGCCCGCTGTCGCGCGCGGCCTGCGCCTCGCCGCCGGCGTCCAGCACGCGCACCGCACCGGCTTCCGCCCCCTTGGCCTCGGCCAATGCCGCGCTCGCCCGGCGCAGCAACGCCGGGGCAGTGTC
>CAXUMU010000340.1:0-2963 GCA_964252145.1 uncultured Sphingomonadaceae bacterium | reverse complement strand
ATCCCGCCCCGGCTGCCGATCGCGATCGCCGCCGGCCTGCTCTCCGCCACCGGCTTCGCGCCGCTCGACCTGTGGCCGCTGACCCTGTTCGGCGTGGCTGCGCTGCTGGCGATGGTGCACGCCGCGCCCACGCTGCGGCGCGCGCTGCTGCTCGGCTGGGGCTTCGGCCTCGGCCACTTCACGCTGGGGCTGAACTGGATCGCCACCGCCTTCACCTATCAGGCGGCGATGCCGGCCTGGCTCGGCTGGATCGCGGTGGTGCTGCTGTCGATCTATCTGGCGGTGTATCCCGCGGCGGCGGCGGGGCTGGCGTGGCGTTGGGGGCGTCAAAATTCCCACTGCTTCGTGCTGATCGCAGCCGCTGCGTGGATCGTTACGGAGTGGCTGCGGGCGAACCTGTTCACTGGCTTCGCATGGAACCCGCTCGCGGTTATCTGGGTGCCGGGCATCGTCGCGAACAACGCAATGTTCGTCGGCACCTATGGCCTCTCGGGAATCACCATACTCTTCGCCGGTGCGCTGATGCTGCTGGCAGACCGCCAACTTCGGCCGCCATGGCTGTTTGGCTTTTTCCTGACTGTGCTAGCCGTCCTCGGTGGACTCACCGGGACGCTGGCCCAACAGGATGTGCGTGCGCTCGAATCGCAACCCCCGCTTCCCCCAAAACTCATGTTGCGCGTCGTCCAGCCCAATATCGGCCAGGCCGAGCGCGACGAGCGCGGCTATGCGCCCAGACTTGCCGGCCGACTCGCCACCCTCACCGGCCCGCCGACCAGGCACCCGCGCCTGATCCTGTGGCCCGAGGCGGCCGTGCCGGATTATCTGGAGGAGGAGCCGTGGGCGCGCGCGCGGCTGGCCAGGCTGCTCGGGCCGAACGACGTGCTGCTCACCGGCGGCGTCGCCTTGGAATGGGGCCAGGACGGTCACGTCATCGCCGCGCGCAACAGCGTGTTCGCGGTCGATCCCGCAGGGCGGCTGATCGAACGCTACGACAAGGCGCATCTCGTGCCCTATGGCGAATATCTGCCGATGCGCCCGTTATTGTCGGCGATCGGGCTGTCGCGGCTGGTGCCGGGCGATCTCGATTTCTGGCCCGGGCCGGGGCCGCGTACGCTGACGCTGCCGGGGGTAGGCGATGTCGGGCTGCAGCTCTGCTACGAGATCATCTTCTCCGGCCAGGTGATCGATGCCCGCCACCGCCCCGCGCTGATCTTCAACCCGTCGAACGACGCCTGGTTCGGCGCGTGGGGGCCGCCGCAGCATCTGGCGCAGGCGCGGTTGCGTGCGATCGAGGAGGGCGTGACGGTCGTCCGCTCCACCCCCAACGGCATCTCGGCGGTGATCACGCCGGACGGGCGAATCGCCGCGCGCGTGCCCCGCCACCGCGCCGGCGCGATCGACTGGCCCTTCCCCGCCCCGACGCCGCCCACGCCGTTCGCGCGACTCGGCAATCTGCTGAGCTTTCTCGTCGCGGGGCTGCTGGTTGTCGCCGCAATTGCACTCCCCCGCATCCGCCGCTAAGGGGGACATAAGGAAAGCTTTATATGCCCCCTCCGGCGCGGTGCCGGAGAACCCATCAAGAGGAACGTCGGCACGATGCGCAGCAGTTATCTCTTCACCTCCGAGAGCGTCTCCGAGGGACATCCCGACAAGGTCGCGGACCAGATCTCGGACGCGGTGGTCGATCTGTTCCTGGCCGGCGATCCCGAGGCGCGCGTCGCCTGCGAGACGATGGTGACCACGCAGAAGATCATCCTCTCCGGCGAGGTCCGCTCGTCGGACCGTTCGCTGATCGACGAGAACGGCGTGCTGACGCCGGAGGGCAAGGCGCGGATCGAGGCCGCCGCGCGCGGCGCGGTCAAGCGCATCGGCTACGAGCAGGACGGTTTCCACTGGCAGACCGCCGAGTTCCAGAACAACCTGCACGCGCAGTCCGTCGATATCGCGCAGGGCGTCGATTCGGCCGGCAACAAGGATGAGGGCGCGGGTGACCAGGGCATCATGTTCGGTTACGCGACCGACGAGACGCCGGACTATCTCTCCGCCACGCTGTATTACTCGCACCGCATCCTGGAGCAGATGGCGCAGGACCGTCACTCGAAGAAGGTCCCGTTCCTGGAGCCCGACGCCAAGAGCCAGGTGACGCTGCAATATGAGAATGGCGTGCCGGTGCGGGCGACCGCTTTGGTCGTCTCGACGCAGCATGCGCCGGGCTATTTCGACGACGGCAGCCACGGCAGCGATGCCGCCAAGTATAAGGAACTGCGCGACTATGTCGTCGGCGTGTTCAACGACGTGCTGCCGCAGGGCTTCATCAGCGACGAGACCGCGATCTACGTCAACCCGACCGGCAAGTTCGAGATCGGCGGGCCGGACGGCGACTGCGGGCTGACCGGGCGCAAGATCATCGTCGACACCTATGGCGGCGCCTCGCCCCACGGCGGCGGCGCCTTCTCGGGCAAGGACCCGACCAAGGTCGATCGCTCGGCCGCCTATGTCGCGCGCTATTTGGCGAAGAACGTCGTCGCGGCGGGGCTCGCCAAGCGCTGCACGATCCAGCTGAGCTATGCGATCGGCGTCGCCGAGCCGCTGTCGCTCTATGTCGACACGCACGGCACCGGCACGGTGGACGAGGCGAAGATCGAGACGGTGCTGTCGACGATCCTGGGCGGCCAGAAGCTCACCCCGCGCACGATCCGCACGCATCTCGGCCTCAACAAGCCGATCTACGAGCGAACCGCCAGCTATGGCCATTTCGGCCGTTCGCCCGACGGCGACTTCTTCTCGTGGGAGAAGACCGACCTGGTCGATGCGCTGAAGGCGGCGGTCTGATCCGATCGGTCAGACGGTAGCGTTGCCCTCTCCCAGATGGGAGAGGGTGGGGTGAGGGTTTCCGAACTCTGAGTAGGACGCTCGGCTGCGCCTCGCTGCCCCCGCCCCCCCCCCCCCCCCCCCCGGGGGGG
>CAXUMU010000339.1:0-2964 GCA_964252145.1 uncultured Sphingomonadaceae bacterium | reverse complement strand
GCGCCGATGGTACTATCGCTCAAGCGATGGAAGAGTAGGTCGTCGCCAGGCTTTGCGGCCGGCGTCTATGCTGGTAACCCATTCACATTGTGCCGCCTCCGCGGCAGACGCCGCCTCCTTGCCTGCACAGGCGGGAGGCGTTCGTTCTGAAGGAGGTGGAACTGGTTGGCGCGGGGTGGAGCAGCCCGGTAGCTCGTCAGGCTCATAACCTGAAGGTCACAGGTTCAAATCCTGTCCCCGCAACCACCGATACCGGCGATGGCAAATCGCCCATAAGCCCGATCTCCGAAAGGAGGTCGGGCTTTTTCCTGTTCGCCGCGAACGCCAAGATCGCCGCGAAATCGCGGCGCGGAACGACGGCCAACGCCTTGCCGTCAGGCACGAATGCTACCTGATCGGCCAGCGTTCGCAGAAGCTCAACGGCCTGCACTCTGCCGTTCTCATCCCTCAGGCTTTCGCAGAGCGTGGAGATGCGCTGGCGGTGGATCGCCGCCATGTTCGGATTGAGTGACGTTACCCGCTTCTTCATCCACCTGGAGCCGGAGTCCGGCCCATCGGAGAGACGGACGGATGAAGCGGAAGCAGTTCACGGGATAGCAGATTACCGGCATCCTGAAGGAGGCCGAGGGCATTACAGCAGGAACCTGTTCTCCGTGCGACAGCGGCACGTCAGATCCGCAGAGCGGGCAGCATCCTGGCCGCCGCCGCCCGGATGGGGATCGTGGATCGCCTATGGCGACGGGTCGGCGCGCGGCGCGGGCGGCGGATCGGTCGCGGGCAGCTGGTTCGCCATTTCCGCCGCGACGCGCTCGGCCTGTGCCATGACGCGCAGCACGTTGCCGCCGGCCAGCTTGGCGATGTCGGCATCGCTCCAGCCGCGCCGCATGAGTTCGGCGAGCAGGGCGGGATAGGCCGATACGTCGGGCAACCCTTCCGGCAGCTGCCCGCCGACGCCGTCGAAGTCGGAACCGATGCCGACATGATCGACGCCCGCCACCTTGGCGATATGATCGATATGGTCGGCCACCTCGGCGAGCGGCACCTTGGGCGCGGGGTTCGCCTTGAGCCATGCGGCATAAGCGGCGGCGGCCTTGTCCGGCTGGCCGACATACAGCCCGCCATAAGGCGGGGCGTTCAGTCGCGTCTTCTCCGCCGCCGAGTCCGCCGTCCACAACCGATAGGCGTTCGAGATGTAGGGCAAAGCGAAATTGACCATCACCACGCCGCCGTTCGCCGCGACGCGCTTCAGCACCTCGTCCGACACGTTGCGCGGATGATCGTCGAGCGCCCGCGCACTGGAATGCGAGAAGATCACCGGCGCCTTCGACGTGGCGATCGCGTCGCGCATCGTGCCTTCGCTCACGTGCGACAGATCGACCAGCATGCCCAGCCGGTTGAGTTCCCTGACCACCGCTTTGCCGAACGGGGTCAGTCCCCCGTGCACCGGATCGTCCGTCGCCGAATCGGCCCATTCGATGGTCTTGACGTGGGTCAGCGTCAGATAGCCCGCGCCCAGATCGTGATAGGCGCGCAGCACGGACAGGCGGCGGTCGATCTGGCCCCCGCCCTCGACGCCGATCAGGCTGGCGATCCGGCCCTGCGCATGGATCCGCCGGACGTCGGCGGCGGTGCGGGCGAGTGCGAAGGTGTCCGGATAACGCGCAACGATATCCTTGACGAGATCGATCTGCTCGAGCGTCTCCTCCACCTGCTGCCGGCCGGGCTTGTCGGCCGAGACGAACACCGACCAGAATTGTCCGCCGACCATGCCGCGCCGCAGCCGTGCGATGTCGGTATCGTAGGGAACCGGCCTGCTGCCCAGCCCCTGGCGCAGATCGAGCGTCCAGCGCCGCTCGCCCTCCTGCTCGGCGAGCGCCTCGGCCCAATCGTTGTGGCCGTCGATCAGCGGCGTGGCCTTCAACACCCGGGCCACGCGCGCGGCGAAGTCGGGCGAGGCCGGCGCCGCGGCGAGCAGCGGCAGGCACAGCAAGGCGGCGAACCCGCGCCGCGCGCGCGATGGTTGGATCGCGGCGTTCGCCGCCTGCACGGGCGTGGCACCCTGCTTTCGCCCGACCTGCAGGTGCAGCAGCATTCCATCAGCTCCTCTTCCGCTCGACGCGCTCATCTGGCGGACCGACGCCTGTCGCCGGGATCGCGGCACGGAGCCAGCCGTGAGGTCGTCGAGCATGGCCGTATGCCGTGATATCTGTCGTCCGGCCCTAGCGCGGTCAGTAGCGCGACGCCATCTCTCACCCGCAACTGAATGTCAGTGTTGCCTGACCGCTCCCGCACGAGACCGCCGGCCGCCGGGAATGCTGGCGGGTAGCGCCGCTTGACACTCCCGCGGCGCTTGCCAGCTCTGAGAGTACTGGGTGGTTCAAACCTGGTCGCATTCCCGTCGGTATGGGAAGTTACCTCACGGCTTCGTTACAGCATAGCTCAGGCTCGCGCTCGCGTTCGGCGGCACGGTCACGCGCCAGGTCTGGATCCCGTCGATCCGTTCCAGCAGCGTTTCCGACTTGAAGGTCGGGCTTGCGGCATAGCCGATCGGCACCTCGACCACGACCGGAACGGCGTTGGCGTTGGTCAGCGTCACGCGCGCCGTGCCGTTCGCGTCGATCAACTGCTCGGCCAGCACCTGCCGGCTCGTGCCGGCGGCGAGGCTGACACGCTCGCCGACCGCGAGGTCGCCCAGCGTGCCGATGCCCAGCAGCACCGGTTCGCCCTCGCGCCGCGCGTAGAGCGCGGTCGATCCGGCAGGCAGCGCGAGGCCGAGACCGGCGGTCTCCTCGTTGCGCAGGCGCAGCACCACCCGCGCGGACGCGCCGGTGATCCGCTGCCCCGGCGCGATCGGGATGCGGTGGAGTCGCTCGAACGGCACCTTCGCCCGCGCCAGCAGCGCGACCTGCTTCTGCCCGCTCGCGGCGATGCTCACCCGCTCGGGCACGCGGTACAGCTTCAGGT
>CAXUMU010000338.1:0-2968 GCA_964252145.1 uncultured Sphingomonadaceae bacterium | reverse complement strand
CCGCCTCCATGATCGACGGGCCGCCGCCCGAGCAGACGACGAACTGGCGGTTGCCGTCATCGTCGGGCGCGACCTGTGACGACAGCTGGGCCAGCTCGCGCGCCACGGTGTAATAGTGCGCCTTGGCGGCGAGGCTCTCGGCGATGCGCTTTTCGTCCGGCGTCGTCGCGGCGTCGAGCACGCCCTGCGCCTCCTCCGGCGAGGGGATGCGCGCCGAGCCGTACATCACGAAGGTCGAGGCGATATTGGCCTCGTTGAGCAGCAGCTCGGGCTTCAGCAACTCAAGCTGGAAGCGGACGGGGCGCAGGTCGGGGCGGAGCAGGAACTCGTCGTCCTGGAAGGCGAGGCGGTAGGCGGGGTGCTCGGTCTGCGGCACGACGGTGCTTTGCGCGGCGACCCGGGCCTCCTCGCTCGCGGTCGGGAAGACGCGCGGCGGGACTTTGTTGTCTGTCATGTCTGTCTCGGTCGTTGGGCCGGGTGCTTTAGCGACTCCATCCCATATTTCCACCGCTAATTCGGCCTCTGGCCGCCGCTTCGGAGCGAACGACCAGCGAAGGCGTTCAACCAGTCCTCGAAGCACCGCAGGATGACGACGCCGATGACGACCCAGATTCTGCTCTTCCACCCCGACTTCGCGAAATCGAAGGCGAACCGCGCGCTTGTCGATGCCGTAGAGCCGATCGACGGCGTGACGGTCACCGACATGCAGGCGCTCTATCCGGACGCGAAGATCGACGTCGAAACCGAGGTCCGGCGCATGCTCGCCGCCGACCGGCTGATCCTGCAGTTTCCGCTCCGCTGGTATTCGACGCCGCCGCTGCTGCAGGAGTGGCAGGACACCGTCCTGACGCGGATGTACTACATCAAGGCGAAGGAGGAAGGCGACCGGCTGCGCGACATGCCGGTTCTCGTCGCGGCGACGGCGGGCAACGACCCTTCGGCCTATACGCCCGAGGGGGTGAACCTGTTTCCGCTCGATATCCTCCTCAACCCGCTCCATTCGACGGCGCACCGCTGCGGCTGGCGGTGGACCGAGCCGTTCCTGGTCTTTCGCGCCAACAAGTCGTCGCCCGAGGATCTGGCGGACGCCGGGCATCGCTACGCGGCGCGCATCGCGGCGTGGCGCGCCGAGCTTCCCGACAAGCCGCGCGGCTGACCGACGCCGCGGAGCGGCAGCACGGCGATTGACAGCTTGAAACCAGCCACTATGAGCGGCGGCGGGCCACGCCGTCCCAACGCGGCGCGCGCTCTCTGTGAGGAGAGACAAGTGACTGACCGACCCGCCGCGCGCCCCGCGCGCCCCTATTTTTCGTCCGGCCCGTGCGCCAAGCGCCCCGGATGGAACCCTTCCAACCTCGATACGCAAGTCCTCGGGCGGTCGCACCGCTCGAAGCTCGGCAAGGCGCGGCTGAAGCATGCCATCGACCTGACGCGCAAGATTTTGCAGGTGCCCGACACGCACCGCATCGGCATCGTCCCCGGCTCCGACACCGGGGCGTTCGAGATGGCGATGTGGACGATGCTGGGGGCGCTTCCCGTCACGCTGCTGGCGTGGGAAAGCTTCGGCGAGGGCTGGGTGACCGACGCGGTCAAGCAGCTCAAGATCGACCCGACGGTGATCACCGCGCCCTATGGCGAGCTGCCCGACCTGTCGCGCGTGCGGCAGGACGGCGACGTGCTGTTCACCTGGAACGGCACCACCTCGGGCGTGCGCGTGCCGAACGGGGAATGGATCCGCGACGACCGTCAAGGGCTGACGTTTGCCGACGCGACCAGCGCGGTGTTCGCGGTCGAGCTGCCGTGGGCCAAGCTGGATGTGACGACCTACTCCTGGCAGAAAGTGCTGGGCGGCGAAGGCGGGCACGGGGTGATCATCCTCGGGCCGCGCGCGGTCGAGCGGCTGGAAAGCCATACGCCGGCCTGGCCGCTGCCCAAGGTGTTCCGGCTGGTGTCGAAGGGCAGGCTGGCGGAAGGGGTTTTCGAGGGCGAGACGATCAACACGCCGTCGATGCTCGCGGTCGAGGATTATATCGACGCGCTGGAATGGGCGGACGGAATCGGGGGCCTGAGCGGCCTGATCTCGCGCTCCGAAGGCAACGCGCAGGCGCTGGACCGCTGGGTGCGGACGACGGCGTGGATCGATCACCTCGCGGTCGAGCCGGCGACGCGATCGGACACCAGCGTGTGCCTGAAGATCGTCGACCCGAGGTTCGCGGGCGATCCCGAGGTGCCGAAGAAGATCGCGGCGCTGCTGGAGACGGAGGATGTCGCCTACGACATCGCCGGCTACCGCGACGCGCCGCCGGGGCTTCGCATCTGGTGCGGCGCGACGGTCGACACGAGCGACATCGAGGCGCTGGGGCCGTGGCTCGACTGGGCGTTCGCCGAGGTGACGGGCTCGCGCTGAGCCTGGTTTTTCCATTGCTGTCATTTCCGCGAACGCGGGAATCCAGTCCGGGTTGTTCGCCGTTCGGTGCCAAGCAGCGACCAAGGCTGGATCCCCGCATTCGCGGGGATGACAGATCAGAAGATAAGGTAAAAACGATGCCCAAGGTTCTGATTGCAGACAAGATGTCCCCCAAGGCGGCGCAGGTGTTCCGCGAGCGCGGGGTGGAGTTCGACGAGAAGCCGGGCCTGGCGAAGGACGAGCTGCTGAAGATCGTCGGCGGCTATGACGGGATCGCGGTGCGGTCCTCGACCAAGGTGACCAAGGACGTGCTGGCGGCGGCGACCAACCTCAAGGTTGTCGGGCGCGCGGGGATCGGGGTCGACAATGTCGACGTGCCGGCCGCTTCGGCGTCGGGCGTGGTCGTGATGAACACGCCGTTCGGCAACTCGATCACCACCGCCGAGCACGCCATCGCGCTGATGTTCGCGCTCGCCCGCGACCTGCCCGAGGCGAACCAGTCCACCCAGGCCGGCAAGTGGGAGAAGAACCGCTTCATGGGGGTGGAGCTCACCTCCAAGA
>CAXUMU010000337.1:0-2968 GCA_964252145.1 uncultured Sphingomonadaceae bacterium | reverse complement strand
GCCGCGGCCCGCCCTGTGCGGGGGAACTGATCGCCGCCGGCATCGGCCGCGTGGTCGCCGCGCTGCGCGATCCGTTCCCGAAGGTGGACGGCGCGGGTTTCCGCCGGCTGGAAGAGGCCGGGATCGCGCTGACCGTGGGCGTGGGCGCAGGGGAGGCGGAGCGGGCGATGGCCGGTTTCCTGACCCGCCAGCGATTCGGCCGCCCGCACGTGACGCTGAAACTCGGCCTGTCGCTGGATGGCCGCATCGCGCTGGCCTCTGGCGAGAGCCGCTGGATCACCGGCCCCGCGGCCCGCGCCCGCGCGCATCTCGAACGCAGCCGGCACGAGGCAATCCTGGTGGGGCGCGGCACGTTCGAGGCGGACGCGCCGAAGCTCGACGTGCGGCTCGCGGGGCTGGAGGATCGCGGCCCACGCCGGCTGGTGCTGTCTTCCACCAACCCGCTTGTGTCGAGCGAAGTCGAGACAGCTTCGGGCCGTTTGCAACGTGTCTCGCCTTCGCTCGACATAGACGGTTGGGGGGGGCTTGGAAAACCAGATGAAATTGCCGGCCTCGCCAATGTCGACCACCTCCTCGTCGAAGGCGGGGCCGGCGCCGCCGCCGCGTTCCTGCGCGCCGACCTGGTCGATCGGCTGCTGCTGTACCGCGCGCCGATCCTGATCGGCGACGGCCGCCCCGCGCTCGGCGATATCGGCCTTGGATCACTCGCTGACGCGCATGGCCGATGGGCGGTCGTGGACGCGCGCATGCTTGGCAGCGACCGGCTCGAAGTCTACGAGCGCGTGCGGAGCTGAAGGCCTATGTTCACTGGGATCATCACCGATATCGGCACCGTCGTCGGGATCGAACGGCGTGGCGACCTGCGCGTGCGCATCGCCACACGCTACGACACCGCGACGATCGACCTGGGCGCGTCGATCGCCTGCTCGGGCGTATGCCTGACGGTGGTGGACAAGGGGGCGGACTGGTTCGCCGTCGACGTGTCCGGCGAGACGGTCTCGCGCACCGCGCAGGACCAGTGGAGCGAGGGCCTGCGCTTCAACCTGGAACGCGCGCTGAAGCTGGGCGACGAGCTTGGCGGGCACATCGTTACCGGCCATGTCGACGGCGTGGGCGAGATCGCGTCGGTGGAAGCCGACGGTGATTCGCAGCGGGTCGTGATCGCGGCGCCGCGCGAGCTGGCGCCCTATCTCGCCGCCAAGGGATCGATCACCGTCGATGGCATCTCGCTGACGGTGAACGATGTCGCCGATACCGCCGACGGCGTGCGCTTCGGGCTCAACGTCATCCCCCACACCGCGGCGATGACGACGCTCGACACGATCGCGCCGGGCCGCGCCGTCAATCTCGAGATCGACGTCCTCGCCCGCTATCTCGGCCGCATGGAGCAGCTCCGTCATGTCGCTCAAGCCTGAATTGGCGCGCCTGCGCCACGCCTTCCTCTCCTCGCCGGAGGAGATCATCGACGAGGCGAAGAACGGCCGCATGTTCATCCTGGTCGACGACGAGGACCGCGAGAATGAGGGCGATCTCGTCATCCCGGCGCAGATGGCGACGCCCGACGCGATCAACTTCATGGCGCGCTACGGCCGCGGCCTGATCTGCCTGGCGATGGAGCAGGAGCGGGTCGAGCAGCTGGGGCTCGACCTTATGAGCCGCCATAACGGCACCCGCCACGAGACCGCCTTCACCGTTTCGATCGAGGCGCGCGACGGCGTCACCACCGGCATCTCCGCCGCCGACCGCGCACGCACGGTCGCGGTCGCGATCGATGCCGGCAAGGGGCGCGAGGAGATCGTGACGCCGGGTCACGTCTTCCCGCTGGTCGCGCGGCCCGGCGGCGTGCTGGTGCGCGCGGGGCATACCGAGGCGGCGGTCGACGTCTCGCGGCTGGCGGGCCTCAACCCTTCCGGCGTGATCTGCGAGATCATGAACGACGACGGCACGATGGCGCGGATGGACGACCTCGTCGCCTTCGCCCAGTATCACAAGCTGAAGATCGGCACGATCCGCGACCTGATCGCCTATCGCCGGCGGTACGACCATCTCGTCTCCAAGCGCGCCGAGGAGCGCTTCACCAGCCGCTGGGGCGGAGACTGGACCGCGATCACCTATTACAACAAGGCGACCGGCACGGAGAATGTGGCGCTGGTGAAGGGCCGGATCGATCCGTCCCAGCCGACGCTCGTGCGGATGCACAGCATGTCGGCGTTCACCGACTTGTTCGGTGAGCTTTCGCCCCGCGGCGGGCTGCTGTCGCGGGCGATGGAGATGATCGGCGCGGCGGGGACCGGCGTCGTCGTCGTCATCAACCGGCCGATGGCCAACGCCATATCGCGTCATATCGAGGTCCGCGCGAAAGGCTTCCCGCCGGCGCAGGCGGATATCGACGAGCTGCGCGATTACGGCGTCGGCGCGCAGATCCTGACCGAGCTGGGCGTGCACGACATGATCCTGCTGACCAACACCCACCACACGCTGGTGGCACTGGAAGGCTATGGCCTGTCGATAGTCGGCGAGCGGCCGATCCCGGTCGAGAAGGAGCTCTGATGGCGCGCATCCTGATCGTCGAGGCGCGCTTCTACGACCATCTGAACGACTTCCTCCTCGCCGGCGCGCGCGCCGCGATCGAGGAAGCGGGGCATCGCTACGAGACGGTGACGGTGCCGGGCGCGCTGGAGATCCCCGCCGCGCTGGCGCTGGCGGCCGAGACCGGGCGGTACGACGCGTTCGTGGCGCTGGGCGTCGTGATCCGCGGCGAGACCTATCATTTCGAGGTGGTTTCCAACGAGAGCGCGCGCGCGATCATGGCGCTCAGCCTCGATGGCCTCGCGATCGGCAACGGCATCCTGACGGTGGAGAACGAAGCCCAGGCGCTCGCCCGCGCCAAGCCCGACCAGCTCGACAAGGGCGGGGGGGCTGCCAGGGCGGCGATCGCGAGGCTGGGGATCAGGGAACGGTTCGGGTA
>CAXUMU010000336.1:0-2999 GCA_964252145.1 uncultured Sphingomonadaceae bacterium | reverse complement strand
GTCCACGCGCTGGGCGCGATGAGCGGCAACCAGGCGATGCAGCAGGTCCGCGCCGGGCTGAAGGCGATCTACCTCTCCGGCTGGCAGGTCGCCGCCGATGCGAACACGGCCGGGGCGATGTACCCCGACCAGTCGCTCTACCCCGCCAATGCCGGGCCGGAGCTGTGCCGCCGGATCAACCGCGCGCTGCAGCGCGCCGACCAGATCGAGCATAGCGAGGGCGGCACCACGCGCGACTGGTTCGCGCCGATCGTCGCCGATGCCGAGGCGGGCTTCGGCGGCCCGCTCAACTGCTTCGAGATCATGAAGGCCTATATCGAGGCGGGCGCCGCCGGCGTCCATTTCGAGGACCAGCTCGCCTCCGAAAAGAAGTGCGGCCATCTGGGCGGCAAGGTGCTGATCCCGACGCAGGCGCACATCTGCAACCTGAACGCAGCGCGGCTTGCGGCGGACGTGTGCGGCGTGCCCACCGTGCTGGTGGCGCGCACCGATGCCGAGAGCGCGAAGCTGATCACCTCCGACATCGACGAGCGCGACCACGAGTTCCTGACCGGCGAGCGGACGCCGGAGGGTTTCTTCCGCCTGCGCGAGGGGACGGGGGTCGATCACTGCATCAAGCGCGGCATCGCGTTCGCCGAGCATGCCGATCTGCTGTGGTGGGAGACGAGCCACCCGAACCTGGAGGATGCCAGGCGGTTCGCCGAGGCGGTGCAGCAGGCACATCCGGGCAAGATGATGGCCTATAACTGCTCACCCAGCTTCAACTGGGAGAAGAAGCTCGACAAGGACGTCATCGCCCGGTTCCAGCGCGAGCTGGGGGCGATGGGCTACAAGTTCCAGTTCGTGACGCTGGCCGGTTTCCACCAGCTGAACCACGGCATGTTCGAGCTGGCGCGCGGCTACCGCGACCGCGGCATGGCGGCCTATTCGGAGCTGCAGCAGGCCGAGTTCGCGAGCGAGGCGGACGGCTACACCGCGACGCGCCACCAGCGCGAGGTGGGCACGGGCTATTTCGACCTGGTGGCGACCGCGGTGTCCGGCGGTTCCGCCTCCACCACCGCGCTCGCCGAATCGACCGAGGCGGACCAGTTCGCCGTCGCCGCCGAATAATCTTTACGTAAGAGGAGTAGCGTCATGACCACCGACACCCTGACCCGCGAGCCGGCCCGCGCCCGCGCCGTCCTCTCGACCGAGGACTTCCGGCTGCTGCGCACCGCCGTCGCCGCCTATCTCCAGCAGATCCAGGACCAGCCGGAATCGGTGAAGTACAGCAACCTCTATCACCGCCTCGGCCGGCTCGGCTGAGAGCAGCACGTCCCTTCCGTCATCCCCGCGAAAGCGGGGATCCATGGATATGGCAGCTACCGGATCGAGAGCGCCTGCCGCCCATGGATTCCCGCCTTCGCGGGAATGACGGTGTGGTGCGCCGTCGGGCGTCAGGCCATTTGCGTGCCGGGGTTCGGGCGGAGGCGCCGGCTGCCCCGATCAGCGGAGCCGCGGTCCCGGTCGCACCGCGCTTAGCCGCGAAACGCATCCTTGGCAGCACGGCGGCGGCCCAGCTCGGCGGCGTCGCCGGCGCGCAGGAACGGATTGGTCGCGCGCTCCAGCGCGATCGTCGTCGGCACCGTCGCCTCGCCGGCGGCGCGCGCCCGATCCACCCGCGCCATGCGGTCGATGATCGCCTGGTTGCCCGGCTCGGCGATCAGCGCGTAGCGGCCGTTCGACTGGGTATATTCGTGCGCGCAGTAGACCGCCGTCTCCGGTGGCAGCGCGGCGAGCCGCGTCAGGTTGGCGAACATCTGCTCGGGGCTGCCCTCGAACAGCCGGCCGCAGCCCATCGCGAACAGCGTATCGCCGACGAAGACGACCTCTTCGCTCGGCAGGTGATAGGCGATGTGGCCGGACGTATGCGCCGGCACTTCGATCACGTCCGCCGCGATGCCGCCGATCCGCGCGGTGTCGCCCTCGGCCACGATCCGGTCCAGCGTGGGGATGCGGCCGTTCTCGGACGGGCCGGTGATCGTGCAGCCGGTCGCCGCCTTGATCTCGGCGTTGCCGCCGGTGTGATCGGGATGCCAGTGCGTGTTCCAGATCTGCGTGATCCGCCAGCCGCGCGCGTCCGCCGCCGCCAGCACCGGATCGGCGACGGCGGGATCGATCACCGCCGTCTCCGCGCTCACGGGATCGTGCGCCAGCCAGACATAATTGTCGCTGAGCACCGGCACGCGGACGATCTGGAGCGAGCGCGTCATTCGTCCGCGCCTACCAGCTGCCGGTGTTGGCCATCGACGCCCACGGCTCCTGCGGGGGCAGGCTGCCGCCCTCCTGCAGCAGCTCGATCGAGATGTTGTCGGGCGTGCGCACGAACGCCATGTGGCCGTCGCGCGGCGGGCGGTTGATCGTGACGCCGGCGTCCATCAGCCGCTGGCAGGTGCCGTAGATATCCTCGACGCGGTAGGCGAGGTGGCCGAAATTGCGGCCGCCGTCATAGCCGGCCTCGTCCCAATTATGCGTCAGCTCCACCTGCGCCTCCTCGTCGCCGGGCGCGGCCAGGAAGATCAGCGAGAAGCGGCCCTTCTCACTGTCCATCCGGCGGACCTCCTTCAGCCCCAGCAGCTCGAAGAAGCGGATCGTGGCGGCGGGATCCGACACGCGGATCATGGTGTGGAGATATTTCATGGCGACCCATCTAGTGCATCCGGGCGCGGGTTTGAACCGTTTCTATGGCTTGGCCGTGCTGAGCGCCGCAGCCGCGGCCCTGCCCGCCGGGCTGTCCGGATCCTTGGCGACGGTCTTGGCCCAGGCGGTCCGCGCCGCCTCGTGATCGCCGCGCAGTTCGGCGATGTTACCGCTCTCGAAGCTCACCGCCGCCTCGCCGGGCGCGAGCAGGGCGGCCTGCGCGATATCGCTGGTGGCGCGCGGCGCGTCCCCCTGCCGGCGCGCCAGCGTCGCCGAGAGCAGCCACGCCATCGGGTCCTTCGCGACCAGCTTCAGCGCCT
>CAXUMU010000335.1:0-3001 GCA_964252145.1 uncultured Sphingomonadaceae bacterium | reverse complement strand
GAACGCCGTGGGCGCGCGGGCGATGGAGCTGTTCCACCGCTGCTTCGACGCCGGGGTACGGTTTTTTTCACTGCCGGAACGACACCGTCAGCCCTACCGTGCGCGGCCGCACCGTCGTCTGGGTGAACAACAAGGTATCGCTGTCCTGGTGCCCGCGGTCCAGCAGCGGGGCGGAGTCGAGCAGATTGTCGACGAACAGCGACACGTTCGCACCGCCCAGCACCACGCCAGCACGCAGGCTGACGAAGTGGCGCGCGGAGGGGGCGACCAGTTCCGGATCGTAGCTCTCCGTGACCGGATCGCGCACCGGCGTCGGGCGTTTCAGCCGGCTCTGATATTCATAGTCGCCGCGCAGATAATAAGGCCGCCCGCCCAGCGACAGGTCGTACTGCGCGCCCACCGCGAACGTCCACGGCGGGCCCTCGATCGCGTCGCCCTCGTTCACCACGATCGCGTCGCCGAACGCAGTGGTGGTCGTGTATTTCGCCTGCGTGTAGCCCACCGACGCGTCGATCGAGAGCGCCGGCACCGGCTTGATCGTCGCCTCGACGTCGAAGCCGCGGCTGCGCGCCTTGCCCAGATTGCCGGTGAAGGTGATTGCGCAGCTGGGCAGGAACACCGTCTGCTGGATGTCCGTCCACTTCACCTCGTAGATGCTCGCGGCGATCTGCAGCTTGCGGTCGAACAGCTTGTTCTTGGTGCCCAGCTCGATCGAGCGGACCCGGTCCGACTTGTAGCTGTCGGGCGCGGCGGTCAGGCCCAGCGCGGTCAGGTCCGCGCTGCACGCGTCGAACGGCACCGGCGCGTTGGCGCCGCCGACGCGGAAGCCCTTCGACCAGCTGGCGTAGAGCAGATCGTCGCGCGTCGCCTGATATTCGATGCCCACCTTCGGCGTGAACGGCTTCTCCTTGTTCTTGCCCGAGCCCTCGGTGCGGCCGAAATTCTGCGATCCGTCGGCGAAGTTGGTGAAGCTGAACTTGGTCTTGGCATAGCGCCCGCCGGCGGTGACCTTCAGCGCATCGGTAATGGCGAAGGTGGCGTTGGCGAAGCCGGCGAGCTGCGTGTCGATGCCGTTGGTGTTGTTGATGTAGCTGTCGTCGCCGTAGAGCGGCTGCCCGAAATACTCCTCGATCCCGGTGCCGAAGGCGGTGCGGAACAGGTTGTCGCCCAGGGGATCGACCAGTTCCTCGGTGCTGCGCTGCTTGGAGCGCTGGTAGAACACGCCCACCACCCAGTTCAGCCGCGCATCGGGATCGCTCGATTGCAGCCGCGCCTCCTGGGTGAACACGCGCTGCGTGTTCGTCACCCTGGACGGGCTGAGATAGAATGGCAGCGCGCGGTTGATCCCCGTGGGGGTCAGGAACGGATAGAGCGAGCAATCCGCGCCGCAGCCGTCGAGGTAGAGGCTCTGATAGTAGGACAGGTCGTAGATCGTGCCGTCATAGCCGGTGCTGTTGCGGCGGCGGAAATAGGACGTGTTCGAGATCAGGCTGACGCTGTCGCCCTTATACTGGATGTTGAGCGAGGGCAGATAGAAGCGGTCGCGGCTGCCGCGAAACTCTGGCGAGACCGAGCGGAATATGCCGGCCTTGCGGTCGGAGAGGCCCTCCGTGAACGTGTCGGCGGCATTGTCCTTGCGCCGCTGGTAATAGAGCGTCGGCGTGATCGTCAGGTCCGGCAACGGCGCGTAGGCCAGCGCGGCGCGCAGCACGGTCACGTCGCCGTGGTTGATGTTCTTGGCATCCACCGCGCCGGTGGCGTTGTCGACATGGTCGATATAGCCCGCATCGCGCCGGTGCCATGCGCTGACCCGGAAGCCCAGCATGTCCTTCACGATCGGTCCGCCCATCGCGGCACCCGCCTCGTAGCTCTGGCTGCCGTGCTGGGTGGTGGAGACTTCGCCGCGGGCGTAGCTGCTGAAATCGGTCAAGCCCGGCTGCGGCGTGATGTAGCGCACCGTGCCGCCCTCCGAGCCAGCTCCGAACAACGTGCCCTGCGGCCCGCGCAGCACCTCGACCCGGTCGAGATCGAACACGGCGGGCAGCGAATTGTCCGAGCTGAAGCCGAGCCCGCGGATCTGGATTGGCGTGTCGTCGATATAGATGCCGGTCGTCCCCGCGCCCGCGCCGGACGAGATGCCGCGGATGCTGATGTCGTTGCTGCGAACTGCGCGCTGCCGCCGGCGAGGCGATCGGCCAGCAGCTTGCCGAAATAGGGCGCCAGCACGACGCCCAGGCCGGAGAATCCGCTGAGATTGATCAGCCCGGGCCTGACCTCGCGCACGAACGGCAGCCGGTTGGGCGTGATCGCCAGCGTGCCGCCCCAGGCATGATCGATCCGCACATCGTCCAATTGGGGAAACACCCGCAGGATATGGGGGCGGACGACCGCGGCGATGTCGCGCGGGAAGCCTGTGCCGTAACTCTCGCCGCCGCCGAACAGCAGGCGGTGATCGGGCGTGATGCGGAAATAATAGACGACGAAGCGCGAGTCGGACACCGCCTCGCCGTCGCGGATCAGCGCCGCTGCCCGCGCCGGCCCCAGCGGTTCGGTGACGCCGACGAAATTGTTGATCGGCATGACGTATGCGTCCACCGCCGGCGCGAGCCCGCCCGCCAGATAGCCGTTGCACGCGATCACGACCCGGTCGGCGCGGACCGTCGCCCCCGCCGTCTTCACCCGCCACCGCGCGCCTTCGCGCTCGACCGAGGTGGCGGCCGAGCCGGCATGGAGCGCCGCCCCCGCCGCGAGCGCCTGCCGCGCCATGCCCAGCACCAGCTTGAGCGGATGGAGGTGGCCCCCGGCGGGATCGAGCACGCCGCCATGATAATCCGCGCTGCCCACCCGTGCGCGCACCGCATCGCGATCGAGGAAGCGGAGCGCGTGACCCGGATAATGCGCGTGCATGTGATCCACCAGCGCGCGACTGTGCGCCACGTAACGGCGGCGGTGATCGACATGGAGGTAGCCGGGGCGGAAATCGCAATCGATCGCGCCGACG
>CAXUMU010000334.1:2083-3031 GCA_964252145.1 uncultured Sphingomonadaceae bacterium | reverse complement strand
GCTTGTTCTGGTCCGACGCGAGCTTGGCGAGGAACTTGTTGTACGAGACGCCGGCGGACGCGGTGAGCCCGGTCTCGGCGCGGATCGCCGCACGGATCTCCTCGGCGATCGCGGTCGCGGTGCGGCCGCCGGCGGCTTCGGTCACGTCGAGATAGGCCTCGTCCAGCGACAGCGGCTCGATCGCATCGGTATAGGCGGCGAAGATCTCGCGGATCTGGCGCGAGACCGTCTTGTAAACCTCGAACCGGGGGCGGACGAACACCAGATCGGGGCAGCGCCGCCGCGCCGTGGCCGATGCCATCGCCGATCGCACGCCGAACACGCGCGCCTCATAGCTCGCCGCGCAGACCACGCCGCGCTCGCGCGATCCGCCGACGGCGACCGGCTTGCCGCGCAGCGCCGGATCGTCGCGCTGCTCCACCGATGCGTAGAACGCGTCCATGTCGACGTGGATGATCTTGCGGGGATGCTCCTCGATCGGCGGATCGTCGGACACGCGGGCGAACTCCGGAACAAAGACGGTACATTGCTACACCGCCGGCGCCGCGCGGCCAAGCCCGCTCAGCGGATCTCGACGATATCGCCCGCGCGCAGACGGGGCAGCAGCGCGGCGAGCGCGGGCTGATCGATCGCCACGCAGCCCTCGGTATGCGGGCTCGCGCCGGTGCAGTGGAGGAAGATGGCGCTGCCCATGCCAGCGACCGGCGGCGCATCGTTGTGGCCCAGCACGACGATCAGGTCGTAGCCTGGATTGTCGAGCCACAGCCGTTCGGCCGAGCGCGGATGGGGGTGGCGCACCGGCCGGTTGTAGGCCGGGTCGGCGGGATCGTCGCACCAGCCGTCGTCCGGGCGCAGCCAGCGCCACGGCAGCGCGAGCGGCGGACGTGGCCCAACACGGTCGGGCCGGAGCAGCGCGCCGCGCCCCGGCCCGCCTCCCAACGGCGTCGC
>CAXUMU010000334.1:0-2073 GCA_964252145.1 uncultured Sphingomonadaceae bacterium | reverse complement strand
ATCCGACAGGGCAGCGTCTCGCCGAACGCGGTCATCGCGCCAGCCATGGTGTCCACGACGATGGCGCTCATAGCTGATGGCCGGTGCGGTCGCGCTTGGTCGCCAGATAGGCTTCGTTGTGGGGATTGGCGGGGATGCGGTGCGGCACGCGCTCGGCCACCGCGATCCCGTTCGCTTCCAGCGCCGCCGCCTTCGCTGGGTTGTTGGAGAGCAGCCGCACGCGGTCCTGCCCCAGCAGCGCAAGCATCCGCGCGGCGACGCCGAAGTCGCGCTCGTCGGTCGCGAAGCCCAGCCGCAGGTTGGCGTCCACCGTATCGAACCCCTGATCCTGCAGCGCATAGGCGCGCAATTTGTTGATCAGGCCGATGCCGCGCCCCTCCTGCCGCAGATAGAGCAGGATGCCCCAGCCCGAGTCGCGGATGCGCGCGATCGCCGCGTCCAGCTGCGGCCCGCAGTCGCATTTGAGCGAGCCGAGCGCATCGCCGGTCAGGCATTCGCTGTGCAGGCGGACGAGCGGCGGGCCGCCGTCGGGCGTTCCGATCAGCAGCGCGACATGCTCGACCGCGTCGTCCATCCCCCGGAACGCGACGATCTCGGCGTGCTCGGCGCCTGCGACCGGCAGCCGCGCGCGCGACGCGATCGCCAGCCGGTGCGGGCTGTCATAGGCCGCGATGTCGGCGGCGCTGGTGGACGCGGCGACATCTGCATCGGGTGCGACGAAGAAGGCAGGCAGCAACCCGGCGAGCCGCGCCAGCCGCAGCGCCGCGGAAGCCGCCGCCGACGACGGGGTCGCACGCGTGACGAACGGACCTTTGAGCGGCGTCTGCAGGTCGAGCGCCGGATCGGCCAGCGCCGTCGCCGCGTCCAGGTCCAGCCACGGCACGCGCGCCAGCGTCACCGGCAGATCGGGGACGGCGGCATCCCGCTGGTTGGCCAGCTTCAGCGTCGCCGCGCGCTGCGGCGACAGCAGCAGATCGGCCGTCCCGCCCGGATCGAACGCGGCCAGCCGCGCGGCGTCGGCGGTCTCCACCGCCAGCACCGCGAGTCCGCCGTCATCGCCCGCGATCCGCACCGGCCAGCCGCGGCGCAGCGCATCGATCGCGCGCGCCGCATCGCGCGCGCCCGTCACAGGTCGAACTCGGTTACCAGCGGCACATGGTCGGACGGGCGCAGCCAGCTGCGGCACGGCTCCAGCACGCGGTGACCGGTCGCGGCGGCGGCGACGTCGGGGCTGGCCCACATATGATCCAGCCGCCGGCCGCGATCGTTGGCGGTCCAGTCCTTCGAGCGGTAGCTCCACCAGGTGAAGTTGCGCTCGGGCGCGGGGATGAAGCGGCGGCCCAGATCGACCCACGCATGGCTCGCCTGCAGCCGGTCCAGCGCATCCACCTCGATGGGCGTGTGGCTGACGACGTCGATCAGCTGCTTGTGGCTCCACACGTCGCATTCCAGCGGCGCGATGTTGAAATCGCCGACGATCAGCGTCGGTTCGCGCAGTTCCTCCGACCAGCGGGTCATCCGCTCGACGAACGCCAGCTTCTGGCCGAACTTGGGATTGAGCGTCGCATCGGGAATGTCTCCCCCCGCCGGAACGTAGACGTTCTCCAGCCGGATGCCGCATTCCAGCCGCACGCCCACGTGGCGCGCCTCGCCATTATCCTGCCAGTCGTGGCGGCCGTGCTCGTGCAGCGGCAGGCGGCTGAGGATGGCGACGCCGTGGTGCATCCGCTGGCCGTTCAGCACGCGGTGAACATAACCCTGCCGGTGGAACATCTCGGCCGGGAAGATGTCGTCGATCACCTTCGTTTCCTGCAGGCACAGCACGTCCGGCTGCTCCTCGATCAGGAAGCGCTCGACGATCTCCAGACGCGCACGAACCGAATTGATGTTCCACGAAGCGACCTTGAGCGACATCGCCGCGATGTAGCGCCGCCCCTGGCACTTTGCCAGCGCACGCCACCAAGGGGCCGCACGCAAGTGCGTACGCGCGCCCGATCCGGCACCCATCCCGCTCACATAAGGAGCAGTACCCCGGCGCAGGCCGGGGTCCAGCAACGGGCCGCGCGTAGCTGG
>CAXUMU010000333.1:0-3038 GCA_964252145.1 uncultured Sphingomonadaceae bacterium | reverse complement strand
TCGAGACGCTGTACGACGACCGCGACGAGCGCGGCGGCGCCAAGTTCGCGACGATGGACGTGATCGGGCTGCCCTGGCAGATCGTGATCGGCCCCAAGGGGTTCGACAGGGGCGTGGTCGAGCTGAAGCGCCGCGCGACCGGCGAGAAGGTGGAGCTGTCCGGAGAGGACGCGATCGCGCGGGTGAAGGGGTGAGTTGGGACTGGCACGATAGCCCCTCCCCTGAAGGGGAGGGGGAGGAGTGATCCTTTCCCGCTACGAGCGGATGATCGCGAAGCGCTATCTCCTCCCCGGCAAGGGCGAGGGGATCATCGCGGTCGTCGCCGGCTTCAGCCTGGGCGGGGTGATGCTAGGCGTCGCCGCGCTGGTGATCGTGATGAGCGTGATGAACGGCTTCCGCGCGGAACTGTTCGACAAGATCGTCGGGCTGAACGGCCATGCCGTGATCCAGGGCTATGGCGGCCGCCTGCCGGACTGGCAGCCGATCGTCGCCGCCGCGCGCGCCACCCCCGGGGTCACGCAGGCGATCCCGCTGATCGAGCAACCGCTGATGGGCAGCTTCGAGGGCCGGGTCGAGGCGGTGCTCGCGCGCGGCATGGAGGTGGCCGACAT
Source organism: uncultured Sphingomonadaceae bacterium (assembly GCA_964252145.1). Lineage (GTDB taxonomy): Bacteria > Pseudomonadota > Alphaproteobacteria > Sphingomonadales > Sphingomonadaceae > JAQGLK01. The sequence goes on along the minus strand of CAXUMU010000333.1, from coordinate 2,427 downwards.
CCGCGCCAATCCCGTGATCCGCGACAAGATCGTCGCCGGCAGCCTGGCCAAGGTGACCGCCGGCAGCGGCAACGTGGCGATCGGCGCGCGCCTGGCGGAGGCGCTGGGCGCGACCGTCGGCAGCCAGATCAGCCTGATCTCGCCGCAGGGCCAGACGACGCCGTTCGGCACGGTGCCGCGGATCGTCAGCTACACCGTCGCCGCGATCTTCGAGGTGGGCGTCTACGATTACGACAAGGCGTTCGTGATCATGCCGATGGAGGATGCGCAGACGCTGCTGATGCTGGGCGGCGACGTGGGCATGGTGGAGGTGCAGACCAGCGACGCCGACAAGGTCGCGCGGATCCTGCGCCCGCTCGCCGCCAAGGTGGGCGACAAGGCGGTGGTGCAGGACTGGCGGCAGATGAACGCGTCGATCTTCGAGGCGCTGGCGGTAGAGCGGGTGGTGATGTTCGTCGTGCTGTCGATCATCATCCTGGTCGCCGCGTTCAACATCCTCTCCTCGCTGATCATGCTGGTGCGCGCCAAGACGCGCGACATCGCGATCCTGCGGACGATGGGCGCGTCGCGGCGGGGCACGCTCAAGATCTTCCTTACGGTGGGGCTGACCATCGGCGCGCTGGGCACGGTCGCCGGGCTGATCCTGGGCTTCGTCGTGCTGTATTTCCGGCAGGGGATGGTCGATGCGGTGCAATATGTCAGCGGCCAGAACCTGTGGGACCCTTCCGTCCGCTTCCTGACCGAGCTGCCGTCGCGCACCGATCCTTACGAGGTGATCGCGATCGTCGCGATGGCGATGATCCTGTGCTTCCTGTTCACGCTGTATCCGGCGTTCAAGGCGGCGAACACCGATCCGGTGCAGGTGCTGCGCTATGAGTGACGTGCTCGTTTTTTCACATAGGCCGTACCCCGGCGCAGGCCGGGGTCCAGGATCGGGCCGGTCGCAGCTGGACCCCGACCTTCGCCGGGGTACGGCACAGGTCTTGCGCCATGAATGACGTGCTCGCCGTCACCGAACTGAAGCGCGCCTTCCGTCAGGGCGGGCAGGTGATCGAGGTGTTGCGCGGCGTCGACCTGCACGTCGCAGCCGGCGAGATCGTCGCGCTGGTGGGCCCGAGCGGCTCCGGCAAGTCGACGATGCTGCAGGCGGTCGGGCTGCTGGAAGGCGGGTTCGAGGGATTGATCCGCATCGCCGGCGAGGAGGCGGCCAACCTCGATAATGACGGCCGCACCCGCCTGCGCCGCGACGCACTGGGCTTCGTCTACCAGTTCCACCACCTGCTGCCCGACTTCACCGCGCTCGAGAACGTGATTCTGCCGCAGCTGATCCACGGCGCCGAGCACAAGCCCGCCGCCGACCGCGCCGCTTCGCTGCTGACGACGCTCGGCCTCGGCCACCGGCTGGACCATAAGCCGGCGCAGCTCTCCGGCGGCGAGCAGCAGCGCGTCGCGGTCGGCCGCGCGCTCGCCAACCGCCCCGCGCTGGTGCTGGCCGACGAGCCGACCGGCAACCTGGACGAGGCGACCGCCGACATCGTGCTGGCCGAGTTCCTGCGGCTGGTGCGTGGCGAGGGGTCGTCGGCGCTGGTCGCGACGCATAACGAGCGGCTGGCCCGGCGGATGGACCGGGTGGTCCGGCTGCACGAGGGCGTGCTCGCCTGAGCTCGCCGCAGGCAAGATTACATCCGGCGATTATTGCGGCGCTGAAATATCGCCGCACGAAGCCCATGCCATCCGCTGATCCGACAGGGCCGATGCGAGGTGGATCATGGCGGATTACCATGTCAGTTTCTGGTCGGGCGACCGCGCCCATGTCGTCGGCTGCGACCTGAAGCCCAAAGGCGAGCGCGGCCTGCTCGACGGCTTCGCCCGCGCCGGCCGCTACGCGCTATCGCTGCGGCGCAAGGCGCTCGTCGATCCGGGCGAGGTGGCGGAGTGCGGCCCGACGGTGGTGGAACTGCTCTGGCTCGCGGTGCTGTGCGGCCCGGCGTGGGCGTTCGTCGCGGCGAGCTACTGGCTCGGGGGCGGCGCATGACGCGGGGCGGCCGGGGATCGCTGGTCCTGATTGCGCTGCTCGCCGCGGCGGGATGCGCGCCCGCGCCGCCGCCGCGCCATTTCGACGAGCCAGGTCCTGGCCGGAAGCCGGGCGGCCCGCCCCCGGGCAGCGGCTTCCACCGGCTGTTTCTGAGCCCGATGGGCGAGCCGTTCCGCGGCGGCCCCCAGGGCGGCCCCGGCTTGCGCGCCTGGTTCGACGGCGCGGATGCCGACCACGACGGCCGCATCACGCTCGCCGAGTTCACCGCCGACGCCGACCGCTTCTTCCTGACGCTGGACACCGATCACGACGGCGAGATCGATCCGGCGGAGCTGGAGCATTACGAGACGGTGATCGCCCCGGAGATCGCAGCGCACGGCATGGCCGGCGGG
>CAXUMU010000332.1:435-3085 GCA_964252145.1 uncultured Sphingomonadaceae bacterium | reverse complement strand
GGTGTCTCGACTTCGCTCGACACAAACGGGGTAGGTCAGTCTGAAGTCATCCCGCTCTAATTGAGGCTTTGCAGGCGCTCCACGAGGTAGCGGATATCGGCCGGCGCGTCGCAGGCGAGCCGGATCGCCAGGCAGAACAGCACGCAATCGACGAACAGCATGACGCGGGCTCCATCGCTCGGTTCGCGTCGGTCATAGTGGACAGGCGTTAACCAACCGCCAACGCGACGGGGTCAACGGGCGCCGCGCCAGCGCAGATTGTCCCGGTTCAGGTCGGCCACGCTGTGCGCGCCCATCAGCTTCATGCCGCGCTCGATCTCGGACCGCAGGTTGCCCAGCGCGCGCTCCACCCCCGGCTGGCCCGCCGCCGCGAGCGCATAGAGGTACATCCGCCCGCCCGAGCAGGCCTTCGCGCCGACGCTCAGCGCCTTCAGCACATGGCTGCCGCGGCGAATGCCGCCGTCGCAGATCACGTCGATCCGGTCGCCCACCGCATCCACGATCTCGGCCAGCTGGTCGAACGGCGCGCGCGATCCGTCCAGCTGGCGGCCGCCATGATTGGAAACCATGATCGCGGTCGCGCCGATGTCCACCGCGCGGCGCGCGTCGGCGACCGACATCACCCCCTTCAGGCAGAATTCGCCGCCCCAATCGGCGCGGATCGCTTCCGCCATCTTCCAGTCCATCGACTGGTCGAGCATGGTGTTGAAATAGTCGGCCACCGACAGCGCGACGTTCGACCCTTCGGCGACATGATCCTTCAGGTTGGTCAGCTCGAACGGCTCGCGCAGATAGTAGTTCGCCGCCCAGGCGGGGTGCGCGGCGAAGCTGAGCATGCTGGCCAGCGTCAGCTTCGGCGGGGAGGTGAAGCCGGTGCGCAGGCAGCGTTCGCGATTGCCGCCGACGATGGTATCGACCGTCAGCGCGATCGCATCGAACTTCGCCGCCTTGCAGCGATCAACCATCGCGCGGTTCAGCCCCTTATCCTTGTGGACGTAGAGCTGGAACATCTTGGGGCTGGCGATGCTGCGGCCGATCTCCTCGATGCCGACGGTGGCGAGGCTGGAGATGCCGAACCAGGTGCCGAACTTCTCCGCCGCCGCCGCCACCGCGCGCTCGCCCTGCCAGTGGAACAGCCGCTGCAGCGCGGTCGGCGACAGCATCAGCGGCATCGCGATCCGCTTGCCCATCACCGTGGTCGAGAGATCGATGCTTTCCACGCCCGCCAGCACGTTCGGCACGAGATCGCATTCGTCGAACGCGGCGGTATTACGCTGCTTGGTCACTTCGTCGTCGGCGGCGCCGTCGATATAATGGAAGATCGGGCCCGGCAGCCGCTGCTTGGCGAGCCGCCGGAAATCCTCGACATTGTTGCAATCGCTGAGCCGCATGGAGCCGCAATAGAGCGTTTCGCCCGGCGCTTGAAGCGCTACAATTCGCCGCGCACCTGGCCGTGCGCCAGCACCGCGAACAGGCCGGTGCCGCCCAGGATGTTGCCGATCAGCGCGGGCAGCATGAACCCGCCCAGCACCCAGCCGAGCGACGCATGGCCGGTCAGCCACAGCAGCCACGCCTCGCACGATCCGGCGACGACGTGGCTGAACCCGCCGATCGACACGACGTAGGTGATCATCACCACGATCCAGAATTCGCTGCCGCGCGCGTTGGGCAGGATCCACGCGATCGACCCGACCAGAAAGCCCGCCGGTATGCCGATCCACATCGTCGTCCAGCCGTCATGCGCCATCAGCTTGCCCGACAGCTCGACCGCCCCGGCGAGCTGCTCGGGAGACACGATCGCCCCGTGTGCCATCATCACCGCGACCAACAGCGTGCCCGCCATGTTCGCTGCCAGCACCACCGCCCACAGCCTGAGCAGCCGGCCCAGGTTGCGGAGCGTCGGATGCATCGCGAGCGGCAGCACGGCGGTAACAGTGGTCTCGGTGAACAGCTGGAGATTGCCGAGGATCACCACGACGAACCCCACGCTGTAGCCGAGCGCGGTCACCAGTTCGGCCCACCTCTCCTCCGCCAGGTGGAGCTTCAGGAAGGTGGTCGCGAGCACCGAGGAGGTGATCGCGACGCCGGCGGCGAAGCCCGAGAAGGCGAGCGACAGCGCCGGGCGGTTCAGCTCCTCGTCGCCCTGCAGGCGGATGACCTCATGGACCACGCGGGCGGAGCCTGCCTTGCGCTTGGCGACGGCGCTGGTTTCCTCCTCGGACAGTTCGGATGACGGCTCCGCCTCGCCTGCTGCCGGGGACTGCTCGTCCTCGTCGTCGTCGATCCCCGCCACGCTCAGATATTCTGCGCGCTGTCGCCGCCGGTGACCTCGAACTCGGCCCCCGTCGCCATCGCCGCCGCATCGGAGGCGAGGAACACCGCCATCGGCGAGATATCCTCCGGCTTCAGCCAGGCGACGCGCAGCGGCACGCGCGGCGCGCGGTTGGCCCAGGTCTCCGCCTCGCTCGGGTTTTTGGGCGGATCGTCCTGCGTTTCGCCGATCACGTGGCTCCAACGCTCAGGGTAGCGGGTGAGCGCGGTGTCGACCAGGCCGGGGAGGATGCAGTTGACCGTCACGCCATGTTTGCCCAGTTCCATCGCCGCCGATTTCATCAGGCCGATGATACCCCATTTGGAGGCGGAATAGGAG
>CAXUMU010000332.1:0-425 GCA_964252145.1 uncultured Sphingomonadaceae bacterium | reverse complement strand
CCGGGCCGGGTGCCGCCGATCACGTCGTGCCAGTCGGCATCGTCCATCTCGAGCAGCGGCTTCCACCGCTGGATGCCGGCATCCGCCACGACGATGTCGATCCGGCCGAACTGCTTCTCCACCTGATCGGCCGCGCGGCGCAGCGCGGCGATGTCGCGGATGTCGGCCTTGATCGCCAGGCAGCGCCGCCCGGTCGCCTCGATCCGGCGCGCGGTCTCGGCGAGGTCGGCGGGGGTGGCGGGCTTCGCGTTGGAGGCGGGGCTGACCGGTCCGGCGATGTCGAGGATCACGACGTCGGCGCCGTTGGCGGCGAGCTCCACCGCGATCGCCCGGCCGATCCCGCGCGCGGCACCGGTGACGACCGCGACCTTGCCGCCCAGCCTGCTATCCCGTCCGGCGGCAATCGGGCCGGCGCTGCGCGGATC
>CAXUMU010000331.1:0-3111 GCA_964252145.1 uncultured Sphingomonadaceae bacterium | reverse complement strand
CCCCCTCCCCTGAAGGGGAGGGGGAGGCTCACCTGAGCGACTTCCGGAACGCCACCAGCTCGTGCTGGCGGATCTCGTCCACCGCGCCGACGGGCAGGTCGGCAAGCGGGAAGGGGCCGTAGGCTGTACGGATCAGCCGCGAGACCTTGAGGCCGAGATGCTCCAGCACGCGGCGCACCTCGCGGTTCTTGCCCTCGGTCAGCCGCATCTCGATCCAGGTGTTGGTGCCGGTGCGGCGCTCCAGATTGGCGTCGATCGATCCGTAGCGGATGCCGTCGATCTCGACCCCCTCGATCAGGTCTTCCAACTGTGCCTGCGTGATCGGGCCGTACGCGCGCGCGCGGTAGCTACGTTCGACGCCGGTGGCGGGCAGCTCCAGCTGGCGCTTGAGTTCGCCGTCGGTGGTCAGCAGCAGCAGCCCCTCGGTGTTGAGATCCAGCCGGCCGACCGGAACGACGCGCGGCAGCTCCGGCGGCAGCCGATCGTAGATCGTCGGGCGGCCCTTGGGGTCGCGCTCGGCGGTGAGCAGGCCGGTCGGCTTATGGTAGCGGAACAGGCGCGCCGCCTCGGGCGGCTTGACCGGCTTGCCGTCGACCGTGACGCCCTGCAGCGAGGTGACGATCGTCGCCGGCGTCTCGATCGCCGTGCCGTCGATGGCGATGCGCCGCGCCGCGATCATCCGCTCGATCTCGCGGCGGGAGGCGACGCCGGCGCGGGCGAGCAGCTTGGCGATGCGCTGCGGCTCGCTCTTGGAGGCGCGCATCGGGCGATCGGGCTCGCGCCGGGGCTTGGTGGTTTCGGGGGGCATGCGATCCCCTACCGCGCCCCAACCCGTCATGCCAGCGAAGGCTGGCATCTCGGCGGGGTCGTGCGCTGGACGAGACCCCAGCCTACGCTGGGGTGACGGTTACGCAGAATGGGGCGCGTGCGGCGGCTCGATCTCGGGAGCGGCGCGATGCTCCAGCCCGCCCTCCCACTGCGCCCCCACCACGCTCGCCACCGCATTGCCGACCACGTTGGTGGCGGAGCGGCCCATGTCGAGGAAATGGTCCACCGCCAGGATCAGCAGCAGCCCCGCCTCGGGAATGTCGAAGAAGGCCAGCGTCGCCGAAATCACCACCAGGCTGGCGCGCGGCACGCCCGCCATGCCCTTGGAGGTCACCATCAGCAGCAGCAGCATCGTCAGCTCCTGCCCGATCGAGAGGTGGATGCCGTACGCCTGCGCGATGAAGATCGTCGCGAAGGTGCAGTACATCATCGAGCCGTCGAGATTGAACGAATAGCCCAGGGGGAGCACGAAGCTGGCGATGCGGCGCGGCACGCCGAACCGCTCGAGCGCCTCCAGCGTGCGCGGGAAGGCGGCTTCCGACGAGGCGGTGGAGAAGGCCAGCAGCATCGGCTCGCGCACGTAGCGGAAGAGGCCGGCGGCGCGCGGGCCGGCGATCACCCGCGCGGCGGCGAACAGCAGCAGCCACAGCAGGACCAGCCCCACATAGAAGCCCCCCATGAAGTAGCCGAAGGTGGCGAGGATCGACGGCCCCTGCTCGGCGCCCGCGCTCGTCACCGCGGCGAACACCGCGACGGGGGCGAAGCGCATCACATAGTCGGTGATCTGCAGCATGATCGCGACCAGCGCCTCGACTCCCTGCACCAGCGGCGCGGCGCGCGCGCCGACGGCGGTGATCGCCACGCCGAAGAAGATCGAGAAGACCACGATCTGCAGGATCTCGTTGTTCGCCATCGCCTCGATCGCGGACTTGGGCACCAGATGGGTGACGAAGTCCTTCAGCGTGAAGGCGGCGCGGGTGACGCCGCTCGCCGCGCTCACGTCCGGCAGAGGCAGGTTGAGCGCGGCGCCCGGCTGGAGCAGGTTGACCAGGATCAGCCCCAGCGTGAGCGAGGCGAGGCTGGCGCAGACGAACCAGGCGAGCGAGCGGATGCCGATCCGCCCCAGCGCGGTGGTGTCCCCCATGTGCGCGATTCCCACGACCAGCGTGGAAAAGACCAAGGGCGCGATGATCATCTTGATCAGCCGCAGGAACAGGTCCGTAAGGATCGAAAGATAGCCGGTGATCGTTACGATGCGAGAAGGATCAGCCACCAACCGGTTCAGGATAAGTCCGATGACGATGCCCGCCACCATCGCGATCAGGATGAACAGGGTCAGCCGCTTGGCCACAGGGTGCTCCGCATGCCGGGATGGCGCGGACAGCTTCCCGGAAAGCCTGGCGGCGTCAAGCGAAGGCGGCGGCGCGCATGCTGTTCGGTAGGCGCCGCCGCACGCTCGGCCGCATCCTGATCGTGGAGGACGAGCCGCTGGTCGCCTTCGACAACGAGCATTTCCTCACCGACCGCGGCTTCAAGGTGGTCGCGACGGTGGATAGCGTGGCGGACGCGGTTCGCACGATCGCGAGCGACGACGTCGATCTGGTGCTGGCCGACGTGAACCTGTCCGACGGCAACGGCATCGACGTCGCCTATGCCGCGCAGACGAAAGGGGTGAAGGTGCTGTTCGTGACCGGCACCTGCCCGCTGGAGGCGCAGGCGCTCGCGGTCGGCTGCCTGGCCAAGCCGTACAGCCAGCGCGACCTGCTCGATGCGCTGGAAGCGGTGGACGCGACGGTGGCGGGGCGCGCGCCGAAGCGGACGCCACGGGGGCTTAGCCTTTACGCGCAGAAGGCGTAGGATCGGCATATTCACTACTTCCGTTTGCACTGAGCTTGTCGAAGTGCCTGCGTTGGGCCTTCGACAGGTTCAGGCCAAACGGCTCCGGGGTGTGGCGAGGAGGAACGAGAATGCGATCGCTGTTGAGCCTTCTTGCACTTGCATTGGCCGCGCCCGCCGCGGCGGCGCCGGTGGCGGTGGAACTGTTCACCAGCCAGGGCTGCTCGTCCTGCCCGCCGGCGGACGCGGCGCTGCAGCGGTTGGCACGCGAGCCGCAGGTCGTCGCGATCACCCGGCCGGTGACGTATTGGGACCAGCTGGGCTGGAAGGACACGCTGGCGCGCGACCAGAACACGCGGCTGCAGCGCGCTTATGCCGCCCGCCAGCAATCGAACAGCGTCTATACGCCGCAGGCGGTGGTGCAGGGCGGGGCGGGCACCGTCGGAT
>CAXUMU010000330.1:0-3169 GCA_964252145.1 uncultured Sphingomonadaceae bacterium | reverse complement strand
CCCGGCGTCGAAGCAGCGGTGGAACAGCTCCATCGCCCGCGCGCCCACGGCGTTCGGGCGGGAGCGCAGCTCGATCCCGGCGACCAGGCCGATATTGCGCACGTCGATCACGTGCGGCGCGTCGCGGAGCGAATGGACCGCGTCCTCCCAATAGGGCGCCAGTTCCGCCGCGCGCTCGAACAGCCCTTCGTCGCGGTAGAGATCCAGCGTGGCGAGGCCGGCGGCGCAGGCGAGCGGGTGGCCGGAATAGGTGTAGCCGTGGAACAGCTCGATCCCCGGCGCGGCCCTTGCAGCACGGCATCGTAGATCCAGTTGGCGGCACCCACCGCGCCCATCGGCACCGCGCCGTTGGTGAGCCCCTTGGCGACGGTGATCAGGTCCGGCGTCACGCCGAAGCGGTCGGCGGCGAAGGCGGCGCCGGTGCGGCCGAAACCGGTGATCACCTCGTCGAAGATCAGCAGGATGCCGTGGCGCGTCGCGATCTCGCGCAGCCGCTCGAGATAGCCGGCCGGGGGCACCAGCACGCCGGTCGATCCCGCCATCGGCTCCACGATCACCGCCGAGATCGTGTCCGCGCCGTGTAAGCTCACGATCGCCTCCAGCTCGTCGGCGAGGTGCGCGCGCCAGGCCGGCTGGCCGCGGCCGAACGCCTGCTGGGCATGGCTGTAGGTGTGCGGCAGGTGGTCCGCGCCCGGCAGCAGCGGAAAGATGCGGCGGTTGGGCAAGATGCCGCCCACCGTGATCCCGCCGAACCCGACCCCATTATAGCCGCGCGCGCGCCCGATCAGGCGGGTGCGCGTGCCCTGGCCGATCGCGCGCTGATAGGCGACCGCGATCTTAGCGCGGTATCCACCGCCTCCGATCCCGAAAGGCGCGAGGTCGTTCGGCATGGCTGGCTCGACATCGGCGTTCAGACCTTGAGCAGCAGGTGATCGCGCTCCCACGAGCTGATCACGCCCTGGAACGCGGCGAGCTCGTCGGCCTTGATCAGCAGGAACGCGTCGACGAACTGCTGCCCCAGCAGCTCGATCACCGAGGCGCAGCGCGCCATCCGGTCGAGCGCGCCGTCCAGGTTCTTCGGCAGCGTGCGGGCGTGAACGTAGGCGTTGCCCTCCACCAGCGGCAGCGGCTCGATCCGGTCGCGCACGCCGATATAGCCGCACACCAGCGACGCAGCGAGCGCAAGGTAGGGATTGGAATCCGCCCCCGGCACGCGGTTCTCGATGCGGGTGTTGGCGGCGTCCGCGATCGGCACGCGCAGCCCGCACGATCGGTTGTCGTGACCCCATTGCAGGTTGATCGGGGCCGAGTGGCTGGGCTGCATCCGGCGGAAGCTGTTGACGTTGGGCGCGAACAGCGGCGTCACCTCCGGCAGCAGGCTCTGCAGCCCGCCGACGAAATGGCGGAACGCCTCCGTCATCCCGCCGCCCTTAGCCGCGAACAGAGTGCCCCCGCTCTTCGCGTCCAGCGCGGAGATGTGGAAGTGCATCGCGCTGCCGGGCTGATGCTCCATGGGCTTGGCCATGAAGGTCGCATATACGCCGTGCTTCAGCGCGACCTGGCGGACGATACGCTTGAACACCACCACCTGGTCGCACAGCGCGATCGGCTCGCCGTGGTTGAAGTTGATCTCCAGCTGCGCGGTGCCGGCCTCGTGGATCATCGTGTCGAGGTGCAGCGATGCGCCCTCGGCATATTCGTAGATGTCCTCGATGATGTCCTCATATTCGGTGATCGCCTCCAGCCCGTAGGGCTGCGGCGCGGTCTCGGGGCGGCCCGAGCGGCCGGCGGGGGGCAGCAGCGGAAAGTCGGGATCGGCGTTGATCTGGGTGAGGTAGAATTCCAGCTCGGGCGCCATCACGATCCGCCAGCCGATCGCCTCGAACAAGGCGAGCACGCGTTTCAGCACATGGCGCGGCGCGATCTCGAACGGGGTGCCGTCGCGGTGCAGCGCGTCGGCGAACACGAAGGCGGTGGGCGTCTTGAATCCCGGCGCGACGCAGATCGATCCGAAGTCGGGATCGAGCCGTACGTCGGGATCGCTGTACGAATCCTCGTTGCGGTCGTCGTCGGCATACTCGCCGGTGACGGTGACCGCAAAGATGCTGCTGGGCATCCGCAGCGACTTCTCGGCATTGGACTGCAGGAACTTCTGCGCCGGCCACACCTTGCCGCGGATCACGCCGTTCATGTCGGGGACGAGGCATTCCACCTCGCTGATCCCATGTTCCTTGATCCAGGCTGCGAATTTGTCGGCCATGTCAGGCGTCCTGCTCGAACAAGTCCGCCGCCCCGGCGGAGGCCGGGGCCCATGCCTGTATCAGGATAAGGCGGCATCTCTGATCGAGAGAGACATGGATCCCGGCCTGCGCCGGTATGACGGTTTGGCGTGGTAAAGCGGTCACAACCCCGGCTCCGCTCCTTCCAGCACCTCCGCCGGAGGTGGCGCGTGCATCGTAGCCCGCGTCTCCTGCGACTCGTCCAGCGCGGCGGCGATGATCGCCGCCATGCGGTCCACCTCGTCGTGGGTGATCACGAACGGCGGGCACATCACGATCGAATCGCGCACCGCACGCACCATCAGCCCGCGCGCGATGCAGGCGTCGCGCACGATCGGGCCGGCGATGCCGCCCGCGCCGAAGCGGCGGTTGGTGCCGGCCTCGGCGACCAGCTCGACCGCGCCGATCAGCCCCAGCGTGCGCACCTCGCCGACAAGCGGGTGGCTGCGCAAGCGTGCCAGCGCGGCGGCGAAATGCGGGCCGATGTCGTTCGCGACGCGGTCCACCAGGCCTTCGCGCTCGATGATCTCCAGGTTGCGCAAGGCCACCGCCGCGCACACCGGATGGCCCGAATAGGTGAAGCCGTGGACGAAATCGTCGGGGCTGGAGCGGAGCGTCTCGACGATCTCGTTGCTCACGCCCGTCGCCGAGATCGGCAGATAGCCCGACGACAGCCCCTTCGCCATCGATACGATATCGGGCGTGATCCCAAAATGCTGGAAGCCGAACCATCGGCCCAGCCGGCCGAACCCGCAGATCACCTCGTCCGATACCAGCAGGATGCCGTACTTGCGGCAGATCGCCTCCACCCGCTTCCAATAGCCGTCGGGCGGGACGATCACGCCGCCCGCGCCCTGCACCGGCTCGCCGATGAACGCGGCGACCTTTTC
>CAXUMU010000329.1:2890-3170 GCA_964252145.1 uncultured Sphingomonadaceae bacterium | reverse complement strand
GTGCGCAGGTCGGGCGCGGCGGCGGCCTCCTCCAGATCGCTCTTCAGCCGCGCGACCGGCGTGCGCAGCTCGTGCGCGACGCGGTTGGAGACGTCGCGCAGGCCCGCCACCAGCGCGTCGATCTGCTCCAGCATCGCGTTGACATGGCCCGCGAGCGTCGCGAACTCGTCGTTCCCCGCCGGATCGGCCGCGCGCGCGGCGAAGTCGCCCAGGCGCACGCGGTCGCACGCGCGGTTGATCGCATCGAGCAGGGATTGCGAGAAGGCTTCGGTGCCGAAGC
>CAXUMU010000329.1:0-2871 GCA_964252145.1 uncultured Sphingomonadaceae bacterium | reverse complement strand
TCGGCCCCGACCGTGCGAGCGCCTGCGGAGCGGCGCTCGCCAGCAGGCCGGCGCCGGCCTCGCCGAAGCGCGCGCGCGAAATCCCGGCGAGATGGACGCCGCCATCGCTAAGCCCGTAGATGCGCTCGCCGCCGGCCGGTGCGCGTGCGATCGCCAGCGCCGCCGCGCGCTTTTCCGCACGCGAACCGCCCAGCTTCTCCATCACCTCGGCCACATCGCTGTCGACGAGCGCCGCCGCGCGCTCGCGGTCGGCGGTGTCGACGATGCCCACCGCGCCCAGCGCGAATCCCCCGCACAGCAGCCCGACGATCAGCAGATAGCCGATCACCAGCCGCCGGATCGCAGACTCGCGCCGGCGCGGCTCAATCATCCGGCGCGGGATCGGACGCGAGGACGAAGCCCTGCTTGCGGATCGTCTGGATCAGCGGCCGGCCGGCCACGCCCTCGAGCTTGGCGCGCAGGCGCGACAGGTTGACGTCGATCACGTTGATCTGCGGCGGGATGCGATATTCCGGCCAGCAAGCGTTCCAGATCATCTGGCGCGAAACCACCGCGTCGGCATTCTCGGCCAGGAAACGCAGGATCTCGAACTCCTTGGGGCTGAGGTCGATGAACGCGCCGTGCCAGTGGACGGTACGCGCACGCACGCGGATCTCCAGCGGGCCCAGCACCAGTATCTCGGGGTGCGGATCGGCGCGGGCGCGGCGCACCAGCGCGTTCAGCCGCGCGATCAGCTCGTCGCCGTCGAACGGCTTGGCGAGATAATCGTCGGCGCCCGCATCGAGCCCCTCCACCCGGTGGCGCGTGTTGCCGAGGTTGGAGAGCGCCAGCACGGGGGTGCGCACGTCCATCGCGCGCAGCCGGCGCAGCACCTCCAGCCCGTCGAGCCCCGCGTTCATCCGGTCGAGGATGATCACGTCGAACCGCGCGGCGGCGGCAAGGCGCAGCGCCTCCTCGCCCCGCGCGACGCAGGTCACCTCGCCGTGGCCGGCGGCCGCCAGCGCCGTGACCACCCGCGCGGTCGCATCCCCGTCATCCTCCAGCAGCAGCACCCGCATCGTATCGCCACTCCGGCCAGCCCGCGCCCGCCGATAGGGTGGCGACGCGGCGATGGCGCCTGACATCGGCGTTCAGCATGCTGAGTGGCAGATCGGGCCGGCACCGCGCAACCGCTTCCCAAAGGCCCCATGCGCCGCTATCGTAACAGGCGTTAAGGTCAGGAGAGGGTGATGGAGATGCAGGTTCCGCCGGGGCTGGACGCGCGCGGGTTCGACGCGGCGCTCTCGGCGCTCCGGCGCACGCTGGGCGATGCGAAGGTATTCGCGACCGACGTCGATCGCCAGACCTATATCGACGCCTATGCGCTGGGCGACGGGCTGAACCACGCCGCCAGCATGGCGATCGCGCCCGAGACGGTGCAGGAGGTGCAGGCGATCGTGCGCATCGCCAACGAGCACAAGCTGCCCCTCTGGCCGGTCGCGCGCGGGCGCAACCTCGGCTACGGCATGGCCGCGCCCGAGCTCGCCGGCAGCGCCGTCGTCGACATGACGCACATGAACAAGATCCTGAACATCGATACGCGCTTCGCCTACGCGCAGCTGGAGCCCGGCGTCGGCTTCTACCAACTGCACGAGCATATCCGCGACAACAAGATCCCGCTGTGGACCTCGGTGCCGGCGAACGGCTGGGGATCGGTGATCGGGAACGCGCTGGAGCGCGGCATCGGCTATACGCCCTACGGCGACCACACCTCCAAGCTGTGCGGGCTGGAGGTTGTCACCCCCACCGGCGAGGTGGTGCGCACCGGCATGGGCGCGATGGCGGACGGCAAGGCGTGGGCGCACTACCAGCACGGCATCGGCCCCAGCTGGGACCAGATGTTCGTCCAGTCGAACCTCGGCATCGTCACCAAGGCGAACATGTGGCTGATGCCCGAGCCGGAGATGGCGGCGCACGTGCAGGTCAACTTGGCCAAACCCGAGGACATCGGATGGGCGATCGACGCGCTCGCCGAGCTCCGCCTGCGCGGCGTGATCGAGCACAACATCATCTTCGGCAATTACCTGCACGACGCCTCCGCCTTCACCACGCGGGCCGACTGGTATCAGGGCGAAGGGCCGATCCCGGACGCGGTCGCCGAGAAGATCCAGAAGCAGTTCGGCGTCGGCTGGTGGACGTTCCACCTGTCGCTGTTCGGCTACGGCCGGATCGTCGAGCAGAACATGAAGATCGTCGAGGAGGCGCTGGAGCCGCGGCTCGGCACCAAGCTCGCGTGGCGGCCGTGGAAGCGCGGCGAGCCGATCGAGCCGTTCGGGCCGTCCGCCGGCGTGCCGTTCGTGCTCCCGCTAAATGTCGCCAACTGGATGGGCGGTCGCGGCGGGCATATCGGCTTCTCGCCGATCATGCCGCCTTCGGGCGACCTGGCGCTCGCCGCCTTCCGCAGCCGCAGCAAGCGCTTCCGCGAGGCGGGGCTGGATTATTATTGCAGCTTCACGATGGGCCACCGCCACATCGCGAACGTGAACATGATCATCTACAACCGCGACGACGAAGGCATGGTCGCGCGCACCAGGAAGCTGTTCGAGCAGATGATCGCGGACGCGCGCGCGGAAGGCTATGGCGAGTACCGCACCCACCTCGATTACATGGACCCGGTCGCGCGGACCTATGATTTCAACGATCACGCGATGCTGCGGCTGAACCAGCGGGTGAAGGACGCGCTCGATCCCAACGGCATCCTGGCGCCGGGGAAAAACGGCATCTGGCCCGCCCGCCTGCGCAAGGAGAACCGCGCATGAGCCTGCGCCTCGACCTCATCGCGATCGCCGCCGCGGCGATCGCCCTGCCCGCCGCGATCGCGGTCGCCGGATC
>CAXUMU010000328.1:0-3174 GCA_964252145.1 uncultured Sphingomonadaceae bacterium | reverse complement strand
GCGGCATTGGCGTAGGCCCGAGCGGGCGACGCGTCATTGGCGGACGTATGGCAGTCTCTCCTGTGGTGGACGGTTCCACTACACAATGTAGTGAAATAGCGTCGTTTGCGAAAGGCCCGTGCGCGCCTGCCGCCGCTTTTCCGGTTGCCGCACGTCGATTTGCGGTGCGAGCATGCCGCGATGCCGGCGCCCGCCACGATCGTCCTGCAATCCTATCGCCGCGATCCCGTCGCGCCGTGGCTGGTGCGCTGCCTCGCCTCGGTCGCCGATTGGGCCGCGCGGCAGCAACACGATCACCTGCTGCTGGACGACGCCTTCTTCGACCCTGTGCCCGACTGGTATGTCGCGCGCTGCGGGGCCGAGCGCCTGCCGGTCACCGACCTGGCGCGCTTGTTATGGTCGCGCCGGCTGCTGGACGAGGGCCGGAGCCGGGTGATCTGGCTGGATGCCGACGTGCTGGTGACCGATCCCGCCGCGTTCGCGATACCCGATAGCGCGCCGCACGCGCTGGGCCGCGAATATTGGGTGTGGCGCGACGACGGCGGGGCGCTGCAGGCGCACTGGGCGATCAACAATTGCGTGATGCAGTTCACGCCCGCCAGCAGCCTGCTCGATTTCTACATCGACGCCTGCCAGACGGTGGTACGCACCGCCCCGCAGATCGGCCGCCTGAGCGTCGGCCCGACGCTGCTGACCGCGCTGAATGCGGCGGTGCCGCTGCCCCTGGTAGCGGGGCTCGCGACACTCAGCCCGGTACTGATCGACGCGATCGCGCAGGGCCATCCCGCGCCGACCGCGTTCCACGCCGCCGCCTGGGCTGCGCCGGTGCATGCGGTGCATCTCTGCCGCAGCGTCGTGCGCGGATCGGGCGGCATGGACCTGATCGACGAAGCCAGCGTGGATCAGGCGATCGACCGGCTGCTGGCGGAGCCGGGATCGCTGGACGGCGCCTTGCACGAATAGATCACGCAAACAGGTCGTCATCTCCGCGAAACGGAGGGAGCGCATCATCCGCCCCGCCGCGCCGTCAGGATCTTGATCGGCGGGTCCAGCATCTGTCCCTTCATCTCGCCCTCGCCCGCCGTCGGCGATTTCGGCGCGTCCAGGATGCGCTTGATCACGTCCATGCCGCTGACGACGTGGCCGAACGCGGCGAACCCCAGATTGTCGCCGGGCTGCTTCGGGTTCGCGTCCAGCGCGCTCATGTCGCCGACGGTGAAGAAGAAGTCGCCATTGGCGCTGCCCGGTGCGGCCCGCGCCATCGAGATGGTGCCCTCGACATGGCTGAGATGCGTCTGCGTGGTCGGCTCGTGCGGGATCGACTTCAGCACCCGCTTGGGATCGTTGCGCACGCCGGCCTGGACCAGCCCGAAGCCGTCCTGCACCTTCACCGCACGGTAGAAACTGATGCCGTCGAGCCGCTTCTGATCGACATATTTGAGGAAATTGGCGGCGGTGACCGGCGCGCGCTCGGTCTCGATCGCAAGCACGATCGGCCCCTCGCTGGTGGTGAGCGTCACCGGCACGGTGACGGGCACCGGCGCCGGAGCCGGCGCGCCGGCAGGGGGCGCGGCAAGCTCGGGCGCCTGCGCCGGAGCGGGAAGGGCCAGCCCGCATAGAGCGAGCGCGAGGATCGGGCGAATCATCGCGGCAGATTAGCCGAAACGAAGCGCCGCGCTACGCCCGTTGCGCCTCCGCCTGCTGCGGTTCCGCCGCACGGGCACGGTCCTGCAGGAACACGCCCTGCCGGCGCAATTCGCCCTGCAGCACGGCGATATCCACCGCGCGCGGCTGGACCCGGCTGCCGACCGCGACCGCCGCGGCGGCGCCGGCTGCCTGGCCGGTCAGCCAGCATTGCGGGATCTCGCGCATGAAGCCGTGGCTGTTGGCGACGCCCGAGACGGGCCGCCCGCACCCGGCCAGCCCGGGCCGGCGGCGCGGCACCAGCGATCCGTAGGGCACCGAGACGACCGGATATTTGAGCGAGATGGACGGGCTGACCCCCACCTCGTCCGCCACCGGCGTGCCCTCGCCCCACCGGCTCCGCTCGATCCGGCCGACGCCGGCCAGCCGCCGCGTGTGGCGCACGCCCAGCTGCGACGCGCTCTGCAGCATGTAGCAATGCTCAAACCCCGGCGCGTTCGCGCGGAAGAAATCGCAATGCGTCTGCATGAAGCGGTGCGAGCGGATCTCCAGCTCGGTCATGTCGTCCACGTCCAGCGCCGACAGGCCCGACTGGCGCGGCCCCAGGAACAGGCCGATATCGTTGCGCCACGAGACGTAGGGCGTCTGGAAGAAGCCGCAGCGCTCGCGTCCCAGCGCGGTGAAGGCGGCGAACTGCTCGGGGCTTCCTTTGCGAAAGTCGAGCCAGACGTTCATATCGACGCCGCCCAGCATGAAGCTGGTGTTGGCGCTGTGGTGGACGTCGCCCTCCTCGATATCGGTATCGAAGCCGGCGCCGGCGCGGGCGAACATGTCGCCGTCGCCGGTCGCATCCACCACCACCTTCGCCATCAGCGCCTGCCGTCCGGCCTTGCTTTCGAACACCACGCCCGTGACCGCGCCGTCCTGCACGATCGGCACCGCCGCCCAAGCGTGGAACACGAGCCGCACGCCCGCCTCCAGCAGCAATTCCTGCGAGAGCAGCTTCAGCCGCTCGGGATCGATCGTCGGCGCCCAGCAGACCACGCCGTGGAAGGCGGAGGTGCGCATCCCCCAATGACCCGCATGCGCCGGATCGCGCGAGCCCCACTGCTCGCGCGGCGGACCGGCGATGCCCTCCTTGGGCATCCGGTCGAACACCTCGTCGGCGAAGCCGCGGATCACCTGGCGGCCGGTCCAGTCGGTCATCCGGTCGATCCAGATCACGAGTCCGCCGGTCGAGAGGCCGCCGAGATGGTTGTAGCGCTCCAGCATCACCACGTCGGCACCCGCGCGGGCCGCAGCCAGCGCGGCGGCGGTGCCGGAGGGGCCGCCGCCCACCACCAGCACGTCGCAATCCTGATAGACCGGGATGTCGCACCCCGGCTCGCGGTAGAAGCCGGTGCCGTTACGCGGCGGGAGGGCGCGCGATCGCGCCTCGAACACGTCGGAAGCTAGGAACCGGTCCTCGCTCTGGCGGACCTGCTGTACGCGCGGGACCTCGGTGTCTTCGGCCATCGGCAACCACTCCGG
>CAXUMU010000327.1:0-3188 GCA_964252145.1 uncultured Sphingomonadaceae bacterium | reverse complement strand
CCCATCACGCCGACCGAGCGCACCGGCAGCAGCACCGCGAACGCCTGCCAGATCGCATCATAGAGGCCGGCCGCGCGGATCTCCTCGAGGTAGATCGCGTCGGCCTTGCGCAGGATATCGCAGCGCTCCTTGGTCACTTCGCCGGGGATGCGGATGGCCAGGCCGGGCCCTGGAAACGGATGCCGCCCGACGAACACGTCCGGCAGCCCCAGCTCGCGCCCCAGCACGCGCACCTCGTCCTTGAACAGTTCGCGCAAGGGTTCGACGAGCTTCATGTTCATCCGCTCGGGCAGCCCGCCCACATTATGGTGGCTTTTGATCGTGACCGATGGCCCGCCGGTGAAGCTGACGCTCTCGATCACGTCCGGATACAGCGTGCCCTGCGCCAGATATTCGGCGCCGCCGATCTTGCGCGCTTCGCTTTCGAACACGTCGATGAATGTCCTGCCGATGAACTTGCGCTTGGCCTCGGGGTCGGTGACGCCCTTCAGGCCGTTCAGGAACAGGGTCTCGGCATTCACGTGAACCAGCGGGATGTGGTGATGCTCGCGGAACAGCCCGACCACCTGGTCCGCCTCGGCGCTGCGCATCAGGCCGTGATCGACGAACACGCAGGTCAGCTGCTCGCCGATCGCCTCGTGCACCAGCACCGCCGCCACCGCCGAATCGACGCCGCCCGACAGCCCGCAGATCACCCGCGACGGGCCGACCTGCGCGCGGATCTCGGCGACCTTGGCGGCGCGGAACTCGGCCATCGTCCAGTCGCCCTTCAGGCGGCAGACGTGGCGCGCGAAATTGGCGATCAGCCGCGCGCCGTCGGGCGTGTGGACCACCTCCGGGTGGAACTGCACGCCGTAGAAGCGCCGCGCCTCGTCCGCCGTCACCGCGAACGGCGCACCCTCGGAGGTGGCGACCGGCCTGAAGCCCTGCGGCAGCGCATCGACCTTGTCGCCGTGGCTCATCCATACCTGGTGGCGCTCGCCCTCGTGCCACAGGCCGTCGAACAGCGCGCAACGCGCGGTGACGCCGATGAACGAGCGGCCGAACTCGCGGCTGTCGGTGGATTGGCTGACCGATCCGCCCAGCTGCGCGCACATCGTCTGCTGGCCGTAGCAGATGCCCAGGATCGGCACGCCCGCCTCGAAGAAATGCTGCGGCGCGCGGGGGGAGCCGCTGTCGACCACCGAGGCGGGTCCGCCCGACAGGATGATGCCCGAAGGCTTCAGCCGGTCGAATGCTTCCTCGGCGGCGGTGAAGGGCGCGATCTCGCTGTAGACGCCGGCCTCGCGCACGCGGCGCGCGATCAGCTGCGTCACCTGGCTGCCGAAATCGACGATGAGGATGGAGTCTTGGGCGGGGGCTGTCATGGCGGGCGGATAAAGGCCGCGCCGCCGCCTGTCCAGCGTAGCGGCCCTTCTCGTCCGTACCCCGGCGCAGGCCGGGGTCCAGCTACGCGCGGCCCGGTACTGGACCCCGGCCTGCGCCGGGGTACGCATGCATCAGGCGTCCGCCGCCAACCCCGCTTCGGCCGACTCGGCCTTCGCCTGCCCCAGCCCGGTCCAGCGCGCCGCGAACGCCCAGAGATCGGCGAACTCCTCGATCAGCTTGGCGGTGGGCTTGCCCGCGCCGTGCCCCGCGCGCGTCTCGATCCGGATCACGCGCGGCTTGTCGCCCAGCTGCGCCGCCTGGAGCGCGGCGGCATATTTGAAGCTGTGGCCCGGCACGACGCGGTCGTCGGTATCCGCGGTCGAGATGAGGATCGCGGGATAGTCCACCCCGTCCTTCACGTTGTGGACCGGCGAATAGGCCAGCAGCGCGTGGAACGCCGCCTCGTCGCCCGGATCGCCATAATCGTCGACCCAGTAGCGCCCGGCGGTGAAGCGATCGAAGCGCAGCATGTCCATCACGCCCACCGCCGGCAGCGCCGCGGCGAACAGGTCCGGCCGCTGGTTGACCACCGCGCCCACCAGCAGCCCGCCGTTGGACGCGCCGCGGATGGCGAGCTTGTCGGCCTTCGTGATCCCTTCGGCGATCAGATATTCGGCCGCGGCGATGAAATCGTCGAAGCTGTTCTGCTTGTTGGCGAGGCGGCCGCCATCGTGCCACGCCTTGCCATATTCGCCGCCGCCGCGGATAGAGGCCTGCGCGTACACGCCGCCCATCTCCATCCACGCCAGATTCGCGACCGAGAAGGCCGGCGTCAGCGAAACGTTGAACCCGCCATAGCCATAGAGCTGGGTAGGGGCACCGTCGCTCAGGTCCAGATCGCGGCGGTGCGCGACGAACAGCGGCACGCGCGTGCCGTCGGCCGAATCGAGGAAATGCTGGCGCACGACATAGTCGCTGCGCGCGAAACCGACACGCGGTTCGGCGAACGGCGTGACCTGCCCGGTCGCGCTGTCGAAGCGGTAGATCGCGGTAGGGGTCGCGAAGCTGGTGAAGGCGAAGAACGTCTCGGGATCGCCGTCGTCGCCGTCGAATCCGATCACCGCTCCGATCACCGGCAGCTTCACCCGCCCGGTCAGCTTGCCGCTGCGTGCGTGGAGCCGGATCTCGCTGGACGCATCGACCAGATAGCTCGCGATCAGCTTGTCGCCGACCAATGACACCGCCTCCAGCGTCGCCTTGTCCTGCGCGATCACCTCGCGCGTGACGCGCGATTCGCTGTGCACGTCGATTGCCACCACCCGCTGGCGCGGCGCATCCTGGTTGGTGAGGAAGTAGAAGGTGCTGCCGTGCGATCCGGCGAGCTGCCAATTATGCTCCAGGTTGCGGATCAGCGTGCGCGGCCGGGGCGGCGCCTGGCGCAGATCGAGCAGCGTCACCTCGACCCGCGCCTCGGTCCCCTCGGTCGAGCTGATCACCAGCCAGCGCCCGTCGCTCGTCACCTCGGCGACATGGTTCAGCTTCGGCCGGTCGCGCGTGGCGTAGACCAGCCGGTCGCTCTCCTGCGCGGTGCCGAGTGCATGGAAATAGACCGCGTGGTTCAGGTTCAGCGACTGATGCGCTGCGTCCGCCTCGGGCTCGGGAAAGCGCGAATAGAAGAAGCCCGATCCGTTCCTGGCCCAGGCGATGTGCGAGAATTTGACCCAGCGGACCGCGTCGTCCAGCGGCTCGCCGGAATCGACGTCCAGCACGCGGATCGTGCGCCAGTCGCTGCCGCCGTCCTGCACCGCATAGGCCAGCCG
>CAXUMU010000326.1:0-3199 GCA_964252145.1 uncultured Sphingomonadaceae bacterium | reverse complement strand
GAAGGGGAGGGCCAAGTAGAGGGAGGCCCATGCACATCCGCCCCGCCGACTTCGCCGACCCCCGCCTCACAAACCTGCTGCGCACGCACCTCGCCCGCGCGCTGGAGGTGACGCCGCGCCACAGCGCGCACGCGCTGGATCTCAGCGGGCTGCAGGTGCCGTCTATCACCGTCTGGACCGGGTGGCAGGGCGATACGCTGGTGACGGTCGGCGCGCTGTCCGATCTCGCGCCCGATCACGGCGAGGTGAAGTCGATGCACACCGCGCAAGGCCACCGCGGCGCGGGCCACGGCAGCGCGATGCTGCGCCACATCGTCGCCGAGGCGCGGGCGCGCGGCTATGCCCGGCTCAGCCTGGAAACCGGCCGGATGGATTATTTCGCCCCCGCCCGCGCACTCTACGCCCGCCATGGCTTCGTCGGCTGCGAGCCGTTCGGCAATTACGCGTCCGACCCGAACAGCGCGTTCATGACTCTGGTGCTGTAGGCTCCGACGATTCTTCGGGTACGCCTACGTCGCGGAAGAACGGCTCCACCTTGCCCTGCAGCTTGATCGTGATCGGGTTGCCCTTGCGGTCGACCGATTTGCCCACGGCGATGCGGATCCAGCCCTCGCTGATGCAATATTCGTCGACGTTGGTCTTCTCGGTCCCGTTCAGCAGGATGCCGACGCCGCGCTGGATCAGCGACGGCTCGAACCAGGGGCTGCGCGGGTTGGTGGAGAGGCGGTCGGGCAGGGTGTCGGTCATGTCGGGTCTCGCATCGGTTCGTCGCCGCCGCGGGCGCGTTCGTGGTGGCGGATCACCTCGTCGATGACGAAGCGCAGGAATTTCTCGGAGAAATCGGGATCCAGCTCGGCCGAGCGGGCGAGCGACCGCAGCCGTTCGATCTGGTCGGTCTCGCGCGCCGGGTCGGCGGGCGGCAGCCCCGCCTCCGCCTTGTAGCGGCCCACCGCCTGCGTGATCTTGAACCGCTCGGCCAGCATGCACACCAAAGCGGCATCGATATTGTCGATGCTCTTGCGGTAGCTGGTCAGCGTGTCGTCGTGGGTCACGGGCGGCCAATCGTGCTTGCAGGGCGGATCGGCGCGCCTTTTGTTGCGGGAAGCGCCGCGGCGCAAGCCGTCCGCTTGCCTTTACCATGGCGCGGGGCCACATCGCGCACCGTCATGACCGCCACCATCCTGCCCCTCCGCCGCGGATCCGCCCCCTCGCTCGATCCGATGATGGCGCTCGTCGCGCAGGACATGAACCAGGTCAACAGCGTGATCCTGGCGCGGATGCAGTCCGACGTGCCGCTGATCCCCGAGCTGGCGGGGCACCTGATCGCCGGCGGCGGCAAACGGATGCGGCCGATGCTGACGCTCGCCTGCGCCAAGCTCTTGGAATATGGCGGCACGCGCCATCACAAGCTGGCCGCCTCGGTGGAGTTCATCCACACCGCCACGCTGCTGCACGACGACGTGGTCGACGGATCGGGCCTGCGGCGGGGGCGGCGCACCGCCAACATCATCTGGGGCAATTCGGCCAGCGTGCTGGTGGGCGATTTCCTGTTCAGCCGCGCATTCGAGCTGATGGTGGAGGACGGGTCGCTGCGCGTGCTGCGCATCCTGTCCGCCGCCAGCGCGGTGATCGCCGAGGGCGAGGTCAACCAGCTGACCGCGCAGCGCCGCATCGACACCAGCGAGGATCGCTATCTCGACATCATCGGCGCCAAGACCGCCGCCTTGTTCGCCGCCGCGTGCCGCATCGCCGCGGTGGTGGCCGAGCGCGACGAGCGGACCGAGGCGGCGCTCGACGCCTATGGCCGCAACCTGGGCATCGCGTTCCAGCTGGTCGACGACGCGATCGACTATGCGTCCGACGCCGAGACGATGGGCAAGGGCCAGGGCGACGACTTCCGCGACGGCAAGGTCACGCTGCCGGTGATCCTGGCCTATGCCCGCGGCGACGAGACGCAGAAGAAGTTCTGGCGCGACGCGATGGAGGGCCGCCGCGCCTCCGATGAGGATCTCGCCCACGCCACCCGCCTGCTGCGCGAATGCGGCGCGATCGACGATGCCTTCGGCCGCGCCCGGCTGTACGGCCAACGCGCGATCGATGCGCTGGGCGGGGTGGGCGGCGGCCAGGCCAAGGCGGCGCTGATCGAGGCGGTCGAGTTCGCGATCGCGCGCGCCTATTGAGCTGTTCGTTTCGCTGCGCGACGGAATAGAGTTGCGCCGCAGTCGATAATGGAATTGCTTGGCTTCCTCGACAAAGGGGGAAGTAATCATGATTCGCAGTCTTACGATCGCCGTGGCGGCGATTGCCGGATTTGTGGCGACGCCGGCGCTGGCCAAGCAATATGTCGACTACTCGCCCGAAAAAGGCGTGTGGGAGATCAACGCGATCGAGGTCGATCCGAACCATATCGACGACTATCTGACGGGCCTGAAGAAGACGCAGGTGCCGGGTTTCGACATCCTGAAGAAGCGCGGACTGATCGATGACTACCGGTTCGTCGTGCGCACCGGCTATGTGAAAGGCTCGCCCAACGTGCTGATCCAGGTGCACTTCACCAGCGTGGCCGCGCTGGCGCCGGACAAGGCACGCGACATGGCGATCGACAAGGAAATCGAGGCGACGCTGAGCGAAGAGGCGGGCAAGGTCGCGGTCGCGGGCTACGAGAAGTATCGCCAGTTCATCGACGACGGGCTGTGGACCGAGATGAAGTACGCCAAATAGTACGTCGCGCCGTACCCCGGCGCAGGCCGGGGTCCAACGACGGGCCGCTCGTAGCTGGACCCCGGCCTTCGCCGGGTACGGTTGATGTCATCGGGTACGACAATCGCGCGCGGCTATGCCGCGCGGCACAGCGCCGCCACGGTCTGCGGGCAGGATGGCGACAGTGAGAGTGGCGTAGCGTATCCCGGGCGGCCAGCCCCCTTTAGGGGCTGGCGCTCGCCCGTCCGGTAGCGCAGTTTCGGGGCCATGCCCGAAAGCTCGCCCGCGCGACTGCGCATCCGCTCCGACCCGCATTCGCCGCTGGCCGGGGAGATCATCGAGCGGCTGGTCCACCGCATCGGCAAGGATGCCGGCGCCGCCCGCCCGCACGACTGGCTGGCCGCCGCGATTCTGGTGATCCGCGACCGCATCATCGATCGCTGGATCGAGACGACGCACGAGACCTACGCGACGGGCGCCAAGCGGGTCTATTATCTCA
>CAXUMU010000325.1:1052-3201 GCA_964252145.1 uncultured Sphingomonadaceae bacterium | reverse complement strand
AACGGCTGCTGGCGCACACCGTCGCGACGGTGGAGGGGATGCGCACGATCCGCCTGCACGCCGCCGAGCGGGACTTCATCGATCGCTACGGCGCGGCCTCGGCGGCGGTCGCGGCCGCGCACGTCCGGCTGGGCGTCACGCACGGTGCGGTGGCGGCGCTGCGGCGGATCGGCAAGCTCGCCGCCTTCGCGCTGCTGGTCTGGGCGGCCGTGGCGGCGGCGGTGCCGGTCGCGACCGCGATCATCGTGCTGGCCGTGCTGTTCCGCGTCATGCCGCACGCCGCCGACCTGGAAGAGCGCGTGCTGACGCTCTTCAACAGCCGCCTGCCGCTCAGCATCGTTTGCCACGCGGCCGATCCCGCCGAGGTCCGCCTGCCGTCGTCGGGCATGCGGGCCTTCGCCGGGCTGGAGCGCGAGCTGCGGTTCGAGGACGTCCGCTTCGCGCACGATCCCGCCACGCCGGTGCTGAACGGGGTCAGCTTCGTCATCCCCGCCGGCACGCTCACCACGCTGATCGGCCCGAGCGGCGCGGGCAAGACCACGCTGATCAACCTGCTCGCCCGGCTGTACGAGCCGCAGGACGGCCGGATCCTGGTCGACGGCATCCCGATCGGCGATTTCGACCGCTCCAGCTGGCTCGCGCGGCTGGGCTTCTCCGGGCAGGACATCGACCTGCAGGAGGGCAGCATCCTCGACAATGTGCGCTTCTTCGATCCGGCGATCGGCGAGGGCGATGCGCGCTGGGCGCTGGGCGTCGCGCATATCGGCGATTTCGTCGACGGCCTGCCGCTCGGGCTGCATACCCCGGTGGGCGACCGGGGCTTGCGGCTCTCCGGCGGGCAGCGCCAGCGCATCGGCCTGGCCCGCGCGATCGTACGGCGGCCGGACCTGCTGATCCTGGACGAGGCGACCAACGCGGTGGACATCGCGCTGGAGGGGCGGATCTATGCCGCGATCCGGGAGGCGCTGCCCGCCGCGACGATCCTCGTCATCACCCACCGCGCGGCGGTGGAGAATGCCGCGCAGCAGGTGGTGCTGGACGGTGGCCGGGTTACCCCGCGCCGGGCCGCGCTGGCGGAGGCGCGCGCGTGACGCCGCGGATTTCCGTCGTGATGATCTTCCTGAACGCGGAGCGCTTCATCGCCGACAGCATCGCCAGCGTCGCGATGCTCGGCCGGCAGGATTGGGAGCTGATCCTCGTCGACGACGGATCGACCGATGGCAGCACCGGAATCGCGCAGGCCGCCGCGACCGCGAGCGGCGGGCGCATCCGCTATTTCGAGCATGACCGGCACGCCAATCGCGGCATGGCGGTATCGCGCAACCGGGGGCTGCACGAGGCACGGGGCGATTATGTGCTGTATCTCGATTCCGACGACATCCTGTTTCCGGACGCGCTGGACCGGCTGGCGGCGCCGCTGGATGCCGATCCGGCGATCGGCCTGTCATGCGCGGCCACGTTGTTCTGGAACTGGGATCCGGCGATCGCCGGCGATCCCGACCGCATGCAGCTTTTCGGCGAGTGGGCCGACCGCACCGTGGCGGGCCGCGATTTCCTGGCGGCGATGATCGCGGACGAGGGGCTGCACCCGGCCAATTGCTCCACCATGATCCGGCGCGGGGCGATGCTGGAGGCGGGCGGGTTCGATCTCGCCTTCCCCGGCATCTACGAGGACACCGCGCTGATGACCGCGCTGCTCATCCGGCACCGCGTGCACGTGTCGCGGGCCTGCGTGTCGGCCTACCGGATGCATCTCGCCTCGCACTGCCATAGCGCGATCGACGCGGGCGATTATGTCGCCGATCGGCCCAATGCCGCCCGCCGGCGCTATCTCGACTGGGCGCTGGCCTATCTGCGCGAGCAGGGCGCGCTCGACCGGCGCATGGTGCAGGCGATCGATCAAGCGAGCCATGCCGCGCGCGGCCGCGGCCCGGTCGCGCGGCTGGTCAACGGCGTGCGCCATCCGCGCAAGATCCTCGCCCGCGTCCGTCCGCGCCGGGCGAGCGTGCCCGCCGCGCTGGACGCGCTGATCGCGTTCCACGGTACGCGCGGCGCGGCGGACGAGGTGGAGCGGCTGCGCGTACGCCGTGCGGTCGCCGGGAGAGTTCGGACATGACACGGCGATGGAACCTGGCCGGCGGGGCGGTGC
>CAXUMU010000325.1:0-1042 GCA_964252145.1 uncultured Sphingomonadaceae bacterium | reverse complement strand
GCGGTGCTGCTGGCCGGGCTGGCGCTGCTCGGCGGCAGCCGCTCGTGCGGGGCGGCGGCGGGGCCGGAGGGTCCCCCCGCC
Organism: uncultured Sphingomonadaceae bacterium; assembly: GCA_964252145.1. Lineage (GTDB taxonomy): Bacteria > Pseudomonadota > Alphaproteobacteria > Sphingomonadales > Sphingomonadaceae > JAQGLK01. Next base: position 961 of record CAXUMU010000325.1, on the reverse strand, counting down.
GGCTATGCGCTGGTCCCGTCCTTCGCCGAGGAGTTCGCCGCACCGATCCTCGACACGCGGCGCTGGACCAACGCGTTCGCCGACCGGACGCCCGATCCCAAGTCCATCGCCAAGCGCAGCCTGTGGGGCAATGCCGAGCTGCAGGTCTATTTCGACCGATCCTATCTCGGGCTGGGCGTCGACCCGTTCGCCATCGCTGACGGTGTGCTGAAGATCAGCGCCGAGCCGATGTCCCCGGCGGTGCATCAGGCGGTGCTGACCGATCTGGCGCTGAACACGCCGCCCGACCAGCAGCGCAGCGCGCTCCGCAACGTCGTCTACAGCTCGGGGCTGATCTCCACCCGCGGCGGGTTCGCGCAGAAATACGGCTATTTCGAAATGCGCGCCCGCTGGTCGGCGGGGAAGGGGCTGTGGCCGGAATTCTGGCTGCTGCCGAAGGACGGCAGCTGGCCGCCCGAGATCGACATAATGGAGGCGCATGGCGACAAGCCGGGCACCGCCTTCCAGAGCATCCACTCCGGCATCGATCCCAAGGCGGTGACGCGGACCGTCTCCTATTCCGGCAGCCCGCAGGATTTCCACCGCTACGGCGCGCTGTGGCTGCCCGACCGGGTCGACTGGTATATCGACGGGATCAAGACCGCGACGATGCCGACCCCCGCCGACATGACGCAGCCGATGTACATCCTCGTCAATCTGGCGGTGGGCGGCAACTGGCCCGGCAATCCGCCGCCGGACATGCAATTCCCCAAGACGATGGAGGTGGATTACGTGCGCGCATGGCGCTTCACGGCGCTTCCTCGCGCAGCCACGAAGTGAGCTCGGCCATGCAGGCGGCGGCGCCGAAATCGGTCGCGCGATTTTTGGCTCGCCCAAGATGCCAGCCGATCGTGTCCAAGCGCTGCGAGACGCGTTTATCGCGATGACAAAGGATCCGGAATTCTTGGCTGAGGTCCAGAAG
>CAXUMU010000324.1:0-3277 GCA_964252145.1 uncultured Sphingomonadaceae bacterium | reverse complement strand
GTTGCGCGCTCTCGGCCTCGGCGCGGTTGCGCTGCGCCTGGCCGATCGCGGTGTCGGCGAGCGTGGAGGCGCGATTGGCATCGGCGATCGCACGCTCCTTGTGGCCGCTGGCGAGGTCCTCCTGCGCGGCGCGCAAGGCGGCGGCCGCTTCCGCCTGCAGGCGCGGCGCATCGCCGCCGCTGATCTTGCTGGCGGCGTCCACCTTGCCGCGCGCTTCCGCGATCGCCGCGCGCGCACGATCGGCCTTGCCCTCGGCGGACGCGGCGGTTCCCATCAGCAGCAGGGCGGACAAGCCGACGCCGCTCGCGGTTCGAACGAAACGATGCATGATGATCTCCTGAGACGACCTGTTCTGGCCGCCCAACGTCGCTGCACCGCCGATCGTTCCGTACGCGAAAGGTCAGGCGACGGCGCGCGCCTCGGGCGTGTCCAGCTCGAACACCTCGCCGTTGAAGATCCCGGCGAGGCGGCGCAGCTCGGGCCCGAGCACGCGATCCTCCATCACCGGGCGGACGGCGCCGCGCACGAGACCCACGAACCCGCGCAGCCGCGGCGGCGCCTGGCGGCCGGTCACGAACAGCGCCTGCGACGCGATCATCGCCAGCATCGCGAGCGATGCATCCAGGCACCGCCCCGCCTCCGCCTCGCGGGCATAGGCCAGGAAGGCGGGCGTGCCGACATCGTCCTGCCCCGCGCCGCCGGTATCGCTGGCGGGGATGAAGCTGGTCTGCGCCGCGGCGCGCGCCTGCTCGACATAGCCGGCCATCGTCATCGGGATGTAGCCGATATTGCCGCGCCCGTCGCTCTCGCCGGCCGCCCGGCCCACCAGCAGCATGTCGGGCAGATGCGAGGCGCGGCCGTCGAGCAGCTTCACCGCGTGGCGCAGGCAGAGCTGGCCGAGATCGACCCAGGTCGCGGCCAGATCGTCCAGCGCGGGCGCGGCGATCGCATTGTGGTAGCCGCCGGTGCTGAGGCAGCGGCCGCGCGGATGCGCCGCGTCGGGCGCGAGATAGACCGGGTTGTCCGATACCGACGTTAGGGAAATGGTCGCCGCCCGCTCCGCGCCCGCCAGCGCGCGCTGCGCATGGCCCAGCACGCGCGGCACGATCCGGTAGCTGACCGGCGCCTGATAGTTGCGCCGGCCCTCGCCCGCACCCGACAGCAGCTCGCGCAGGTTCGCCAGCGCGGCCGCCTCGTGCGGATCGCCCCACAGGCCGTCCAGCGCCTCGTCATAGGGGTCGAGCGGGGCGCGAAATGCCTCGATCGAGAGCGCGAGCGTCTTCGCCGCGAGGCGCACGCGTCCGCGCGCGGCGAGCGCCGCATCGGCGACCAGCGCGGCAGCGCAGGGCGAACCGTTGATCAGCGATCCGCGCTCGCGCACCTCCAGTTCGAACATCGCCGACAGCTCGGCGAACAGCGGGTAGAGCGCCAGGATCTCGCCCGATCCGCCCTGCCCGCACGCGCTGATCCGCGGCAGCGGCCCGCCGTCCAGCATCGCCACCACCGCCTGCGCGATGCGCGGCGTGGTCGCGGCATGGCCGTCGAGGAAGTTGGCGAGCCGCGCCAGCACCATCCCGCGCACCACGCGCTCGGGCAGGTCGTGCCCGAACGACGTCGCCGCCGGATAGGGCTTGATGCGGGCGTGCCGGTCGCGCTGTTCCTGGTCGAGGCGGTGCGACGCGAGCTCCCCCATCGCGGTCGTGACGCCGTAGATCGTGACCGTCGGATCGTGATCGATCAGATCGAGGAAGCTGCGCCGGCACGCGGCGATCCGCTCCAGCGCGCTCTTGGCGATGCGGACCGGCTCGCCCTGCCAGGCGACGCGGCGGAACGTGGCCAGGTCGATATCGTGACGCGTGGCGAGGCGCACCGTCATGGCCGGCACTCGCCGGCGAAACTCGTCTGGCTGATCCCGTATCTCCTCGCATCCACTGCGACTTGGCTGCCGCTTCGGGCGAATGTTACGCGTCCGCCTGGAATCAATGAAATTCCGAATTTTCACCGCTGCCATCAAATCCGTTCATGTGTCATGCTGCCCGCGATGTTCCAGCCCAAGCTCGAGATCCGGCATCTGCGCATGCTCCAGGCGATGGCCGCGACCGGCAGCGTGACGCAGGCGGCGTCGCTGCTCAGCCTCACCCAGTCCGCGCTCAGCCACCAGATCCGCGAGGCGGAGCGGCGGCTGGGGCGCGACCTGTTCGTCCAGGGCAACAAGCGCATGCAGATGACGCCCGCCGCCGAGACGCTGAACGACGAGGCCGGCCGCATCCTGGCGCAGCTGGAGCGGGTCGAGGCCGACGTCGCCAACCAGGGCGACACGATGCGCCACGTCGTGCGGATCGGCTGCGGCGCGTATAGCTGCTACCGCTGGCTGCCGCGCTTCCTGAAGCATTTCCAGGAGCAGGCCGAGGATGTCGACATCGAGGTGGTGGCGGATGCGACGCGGCACCCGCAGAACGCGCTGGTGGAGCGCAATATCGACATCGCGGTCATGTCGGGCATGCCCAGCCGGAGTTCCACGCGCTCGCTCCGCCTGTTCCGGGACGAGCTGATCCTGATCGTCGCGCCCGATCACAGGCTCGCCGGCCGCGACTATGTCGTGCCGCAGGATCTCGCCGACCAGACCTATATCTCGTACAGCGACATCGCCGAGAAGGGCCATGAGTATGACAGCTTCCTCAAGCCCGCGCAGGTGAGCTACCGCAAGATGCTGAAGGTCGAGCTGACCGAGGCAATCGTCGAGCTGGTGATCGGCGGGTTCGGCATCAGCATCCTCTCGCGCTGGGCGGTCAGCCCCTATCTGCGATCGGGCGCGCTGGCCGCGGCGCGGGTGTCGCGCGGCGGGCTGTTCGTCGACTGGCACGTGATGACGCGCAAGGCCGAGGCGGAGGACAGCCCGGCGTGGCGGATGGCGACGGCGCTGCGCCACTGGTGCGAAAGCGACCGCGACGCGTTCGGCCTGGGATCGCTGGAGACGGCATGATCGTTGGCGCGTTCCTGCGGCGGCTGCCGCTGGCGCTGATCACGCTCGCGATCCTGAGCCTGATCGTGTTCTTCGGCGGCCAGCTGCTGCCGGGCGACGTGGGCCGCGCCGTGCTGGGGCCGCTCGCCGATGCGCGCGCGGTCGCCCGCTTCAACCACGAGATCGGCGTCGATCGCCCGGTGCTGGTGCAATATGCCGGCTGGATCACGCATTTCGTGCGCGGCGACATGGGCACGTCGTTCACCTACCGCGCGCCGGTCGCGCCGTTCGTGCTGGAGGCGCTGGGCAATTCGC
>CAXUMU010000323.1:0-3285 GCA_964252145.1 uncultured Sphingomonadaceae bacterium | reverse complement strand
TCCGACAGCGAGCGCCATCGCGAGCGGATTCTTGGTCGCGGCGGGATAGGGGAGCAGGATCGCGGGCCGCCCGGCGCAGCTGAGCTCCGCGATCGTCGACGCGCCCGCCCGCCCGATCACCAGGTGCGCCCAGGCCAGCCGCTCCGGCATGTCGGGCAAATAGGTGGCGAGATCGGCCGGTATCGCGAGGCTCGCATATTTGGCGCGGACCTTCTCGATATCCTCGGGCCGGCACTGCTGCGTCACCTGGAGGCGGCGGCGGAAGCCCAGCGGCAGCAGGCCGAGGCCATCGGGCACGACGGTGGAGAGGATGCTGGCGCCCTGGCTGCCGCCGGTCACCAGCACGCGGAACACGCCGTCGGCGCTGAGCGCCGGGAACGGCTCTGCGCGCAGGTCGACGATCTCGTCGCGCACCGGATTGCCGACGAGGTGGGTCTTGTCGGCAAATGCGGCCGACAGCCGCTCGACCCGCGGATAGACGGTGGCGATGCCGTCGACGAAGCGCGCGACCAGCCGGTTGACCCGGCCCATTACCGCATTCTGCTCGTGGATCGCGGTCGGCACATTGTCCTTGAACGCGGCCAGCAGCGTCGGCAGCGCGGGATAGCCGCCGAAGCCGATCACGGCGGAGGGGCGGAACACCTCGTTCAGCCGCCGCGCCATGTCGCGCCCGGTGAAGATGCTGCGCATCGCCGGCAGCCACTGCGCGGGATTGCGCGACATGCGGCCGGCCGGCAACACGTGCGTCTGCACGCCCTGGAACAGGCCGGGGAAGCGCGCGCCGCGTGCGTCCGTCACCAGCGCGACATGGTGGCCGCGCCGGATCAGCTCGGCCGCCAGCGCGTGCGCGGGGATCATGTGGCCGCCGGTGCCACCGGCGGCGAGAACGAAATGACGGCCGCTGCTGCCTCGCGGACTGTTCATCTGCCACTCCACTTCACGACGTAGGGGGAGCGGGTCAGATACGGGTTCCGGCGCGTGAAGGCGAGCAATAGCCCCATGCCGATCGACAGCGCCACCATCGACGATCCGCCGTAGCTGATGAACGGCAGCGTCATGCCCTTGGAGGGCGCGAGCTGGATGTTCACCGCCATGTTGATCAGCGCCTGCAGGCCGAACTGCGTGGCCAGGCCGGCGGAGGCGAGCAGCAGGAAATCATCCTCCTCGTGCAGCAGCTTGATGAATACGCGCACCACGATCGCGAGGTAGAGCAGCGCGATGGCGAGGCAGGCGAGCAGGCCGAACTCCTCGCCGATCACCGCGAAGATATAGTCGTTGTGCGGCTCGGGCAGCTTGTACTTCATCACGCCGCCGCCGGGGCCGGTGCCGATCAGGCCGCCGTTCATCAGCGCGTTGTGCGCCTTCTCGGTCTGGTAATTGTCGCCGTCGCTGTAGAGGAACGCGTCGATGCGCCGCGTCGCGACCGGATAGAACAGATAGGCCGCGACGATCGCGCCGACGCCCAGCCCGCCCAGCCAGACGAGGATGCGCATCCGCACCCCTGCGATCAGCAGCAGCGTCAGCCAGGTGGAAAGGAAGATCACGGTCTGGCCGAAATCGGGCTGCTTCATCAGCAGCCCCGCGACCAATGCGGCGATCGCCCCGGTGAGCGGCATCACCGGCAGGCTGCGGTCCTTCGCGCGCAGCGACAGCAGCCACGCGATCACCACGACGAAGGTAGGTTTCAGGAACTCGGACGGCTGGAACTGGAACAGCTTGAAGTCGATCCAGCGCGTCGCGCCGTTCTTCTCCACCCCGATCAGCGGCACCGCGACCAGGCACAGGAAGAACAGGATCGCGCCGCCGATCGCGAGGCGCCGGGCCAGCGCCTTGGGCAGCATCGACGTGGCCATCATCAGCGGCAGGCCGATCGCGATCCACACCACCTGCCGGTACAGATAATAAAGCGGCGCGAGATGATCCGACGCGGCGGCGGCGGGCGAGGCGGCCGCAACCGCGATCAGCCCGGCCGAGATCAGGATCGCGACCATCAGCAGCAGGACGCGGTCGATCTCCCAGAACCAGGTGCCGAACATCGACCGGTCGGCCCGGCCCAGCCGCTGGGCGCGCGTCTTGCGCTTGGGCAGCCGATCGATTGCCGTGGACGTCATGCCAGCGCCTCCACGCCCGCGCGGAAGGCAATCCCGCGGGCCTCGAAATCGGTGAACTGATCGAACGAGGCGCAGGCCGGCGACAGCATCACCACCTCGCCCGGTTTTGCCGCCGCCGCCGCATCGGCGATCGCGCGCTCCAGCGTGCCGCTCTCCGTCACCGGCTTGCCGGCGGCGCGCAGGATACGCGCGAACAGCGGCCCCGCTTCGCCGATCGCGTAGCCCGCAACGACATGGCCGAAATAGGGCGCGCACTCGTCCAGCTCGTCGGTCTTGGGCCGCCCGCCCAGGATCCAGTGGATGCGCGGATAGGCACCGAGCGCCGGCGCGGTGGAGGCGGCGTTGGTCGCCTTGCTGTCGTTGACGTAGAGCACGCCGTGCTTTTCGGCGACGCGCTCCATCCGGTGCGGCAGGCCGGGATAGGTGCGCAGGCCCTGCTCGATCGCCGCGTCGTCCACGTCCAGCGCGCGGGCGGCGGCGATCGCCGCGGCGGCGTTCTGCGCGTTGTGCGGACCCTGCAGCGCGGGCCAAGCGGACTGGTCGAGCGGCTCGTCGGGCGAGATCCGCACGAGTTCCCACACGCAGTTCATCTCGCGCAGCCGCGGCTCGAACAGGCCGTTCGCGATGGCCCGGCTCGCCTCGTCGCCCATCCCGATCACCGCCGTGCCGCCGCGCATCATCGCGAACAGCCGCGCCTTGGAGGCGGCGTAGCCGGCGAAGCCGTCATAGCGGTCGAGATGGTCGGGCGTGATGTTGAGCAGCACCGCCACGTCGCAGTCGAGGCTCTGCGTCAGGTCGATCTGGTAGCTCGACAGTTCCAGCACGTAGACGCCGCCTGCGGGCAGCGGATCCTGCCCCAGGATCGGCAGGCCGATATTGCCGCCCAGCGTGGCGGGGACACCCGCGGTTATCAGGGTGTGGTGGATCAAGGCGGTGGTGGTCGACTTGCCGTTGGTGCCGGTGATGCCGACCACCCTGTGCGGCGGCAGCGAGGCGCGGGCTTGGGCGAACAGCTCGATGTCGCCGATAACCGGCACGCCGGCGTCGCGCGCCTTCGTCGCGATCGGGTGGCGGTTGAGCGGCACGCCAGGCGAGACGACGACGCCGACGTAGCCGGCAAGGTCGATCGCGAGCGGATCGGCCCGGTCAACCTCGTCGCCGAGCGCGAGCTGGC
>CAXUMU010000322.1:0-3291 GCA_964252145.1 uncultured Sphingomonadaceae bacterium | reverse complement strand
CCCGCGCCGCGATAGCCCATGTCGGCCATTGCCTTCGCCACGATCCCGCCCATGTGCGTGCGCTGTTCGGACGAGATGACCGGGGAGGGCGCCTCCTCCAGCACCTTCTGGTGGCGGCGCTGCAGCGAGCAGTCGCGCTCGCCCAGGTGGATCGCCGCGCCGTTGCCGTCGCCGAAGATCTGGAACTCGATGTGGCGCGGGTCGCCGAGATATTTCTCCATATAGACGGTCGCGTCGCCGAACGCCGCCTTCGCCTCGGATCCGGCCTGCTGCATCAGCGTTTCCAGCTGGTTCTCGTCGGGCACCACCTTCATGCCGCGCCCGCCGCCGCCGGAGGCCGCCTTGATCAGCACGGGATAACCGATCCGCGCCGCGATGCGCTTCGCCTCGGCGATGTCGGTGATCGGGCCGTCCGATCCGGGCACCAGCGGCAGGCCGAGTTCGGCGGCGGTGCGCTTCGCCTCGATCTTGTCGCCCATCGTCCGGATATGCTCGGGCTTGGGGCCGATCCAGATGATGTTGTGCAGCTCCACGATCTCGGCGAAGCGCGCATTCTCGCTCAGGAAGCCGTAGCCGGGGTGGATCGCGTCCGCGCCCGAAATCTCTGCGGCCGAGATGATGTTCGGGATGTTGAGGTAGCTCTCGGCCGCGGGCGGCGGGCCGATGCACACCGCCTCGTCGGCCAGCCGGACGTGCATCGCATCGGTGTCGGCGGTGGAATGCACCGCCACCGTCTTGATGCCCATCTCGTGGCAGGCGCGGTGGATGCGAAGCGCGATCTCGCCGCGATTGGCGATGAGGACTTTGGCGATCGCCATCGTGTCTACTCGACGATCAGGAGCGGCTGGTCGAACTCCACCGGCTGGCCGTTGGCGACATGCACGGTGCGCACGGTGCCGGCGCGCGGCGAGACGATCGGGTTCATCACCTTCATCGCCTCGACGATCAGCAGCGTGTCGCCCGCGGCAACCTTGTCGCCGGCGGAGACGAACGGCTTGGCGCCGGGCTCGCCCGAGAGGAAGGCGGTACCGACCATCGGCGAGCGGATCGTGCCGGGATGCTCGCCGGGCGCGGCGGCGGCCGGATCGGGCGCGGCGACCGGGGCGTGGGCGACCGGGGCGGGTGCGGGTGCCGCCGCCACCGGGGCGGGCTGCATCGCGACCGCCGCCGGCGCCGGCGCGGCCAGGTTGCGCACCACGCGGATGCGGCGCGCGCCGTCCTGCACTTCGATCTCGGTCAGCTGCGTCGCATCCAATAGCTCGGCAAGCTGGCGCACGAGCTCGGGATCGACCTGCATGCCGCCGTTGGGCTGGTCAGCCATACACGTCCCCTATTCTGTTGGGCGCCGCTACTGTCAGAGCTTGGCGGCGGCGTCCAGCGCGAGCGCGTAGGAGCGCCAGCCGAACCCCGCGATCGTGCCCTTCGCCGCCTGCCCGACATAGCTCCGGTGGCGAAACGCCTCGCGCGCGTGCGGGTTCGAGAGATGCACCTCGATCACCGGCACCGTGATCGCCTTGATCGCATCGTACAGCGCGATCGAGGTGTGGGTGAACGCGCCGGGATTGAGGATCACCGCCTTCGCCCCGGTCGCGCCGGCTTCGTGCAGCCAGTCGATCAGGTGGCCCTCGTGATTGGACTGGCGCATGTCGATCGCCAGGCCCAGCGCCAGCGCCTGGTCCTCCAGCCGTCCGGCGATGTCGTCCAGCGTGTCGTGGCCGTAGACCTCGGGCTCGCGGATGCCGAGCAGGTTCAGGTTCGGGCCGTTCAGCACGAAGACGGTCGGCGTATCGGTCACTTGCGGGTTCCGTTCGGGCGCGTTCGAACTTATATCCCGCCCGTACCCGTTTGTGTCGAGCGAAGTCGAGACACGTTTCTCCAGCCCAGTCCCGCGACTTCGCTCGGGACGAACGGATCGGTAGATCAATGAGCAGCGACGGCACGATCAGCATCCGCGTCAACGGCGAGCACCGGCGCATCACTAACGGCATCACCATCGCCGAGCTCGCGACCGAACTGGGGCTGGATGCGCAGAAGGTGGCGGTGGAGTGCAACCTCGAGGTGGTGCCGCGCTCGACGCTGGCGAACGTGAAGGTCGAGGACGGCGACGAGCTGGAGATCGTCCATTTCGTCGGCGGCGGCGACCATGGAGCGCCCGTCGCCGAAGATGGCTGGAGCGTGGCGGGCAAGCAGTTCCGCTCGCGCCTGATCGTCGGCACCGGCAAGTATAAGAGCTTCGCCGAGAACGCCGCCGCGGTCGAGGCGTCGGGCGCGGAGATCGTCACCGTCGCGGTGCGGCGGGTGAACATCGCCGATCGCAATGCGCCGATGCTGACCGACTTCATCGACCCCAAGCGCATCACCTACCTGCCCAATACCGCGGGCTGCTTCACCGGCGACGAGGCGATCCGCACGCTGCGGCTGGCGCGCGAGGCGGGGGGGTGGACGCTGGTCAAGCTGGAGGTGCTGGGCGAGGCGAAGACGCTCTATCCCGACATGGTCGAGACGCTCCGCGCGACCGAGCTGCTGGCCAAGGAAGGCTTCCAGCCGATGGTCTATTGCGCCGACGATCCGATCGCGGCGAAGCGGCTGGAGAATGCCGGCGCGGTCGCGATCATGCCGCTGGGCGCGCCGATCGGATCGGGGCTGGGCATCCAGAATGCCGTCATGATCCGCCTGATCGTGGAAGGCGCGGGCGTGCCGGTGCTGGTGGATGCGGGCGTCGGCACCGCGTCCGACGCCGCGGCGGCGATGGAGCTCGGCTGCGACGGCGTGCTGATGAACACCGCGATCGCCGAGGCGAAGGCCCCGATCCTGATGGCGCGCGCGATGCGATCGGCGGTGGAAGCCGGGCGGCTCGCCTACCGCGCCGGGCGGATGGCCAAACGCCGCTACGCCGACCCGTCCAGCCCGTTGGCCGGCCTGATCTAGATTTGTAATTGGAACTAATCCTGTCGCCTTCTCGTTTCACTTCCGGAATTTACGGCCACTGGCGATCCCCGCCACGGCCGCGACCGTAAGGAGTGTTCCGATGGGCGAGTTCGCAGACAAGGCCAAGGGTGCCCTCGACGAGACGATCGGCAAGGCGAAGCGCGGCGTCGGCGAGGCGCTCGATCGCCCCGACATCAAGGCCGAGGGCGATGCGCAGGAAGCCAAGGGCGACCTCGAAACCGCCAAGGGCAAGGTCAAGGGCCTGATCAACGACGTCTGATATACGATAAATCGGGTCGCACCGACTAGGACGCCGCTCCGGGAGACCCGGGCGGCGTTTTGCGTTTGGCCCTCTCCCCGTCG
>CAXUMU010000321.1:698-3302 GCA_964252145.1 uncultured Sphingomonadaceae bacterium | reverse complement strand
ACGCTCGACACAAACGGGTCGGGGGATGGTTCAACGAAATGTCATCGCACTCTAGTTAGGGCTTTGCCGCCAGCAGCGCGTCCAGGCTGCTCGGGCCCTCGCCGGCCCGCTCCAGCCTCGGGTAGCGCAAGCCGCCGTTCCAATGGATCTCCACCGTGCGATACGCGTCGCCTTGGCGCAGCAGCAGGCGGATCGGGGCGGTGCCGCCCTTGGCGGTGGTGATGGCGGCGGTAAGGTCGTCCTCGTCATAAGCGCGGTTGTCGATCGCGACGATCCTGCTGCCGGCGGTGACGCCCGCGGCGAACGCCGGTCCGTCCCACTGCACGGCGGTGACCTCGCCCGCCTGGCCCGATGCGGTGCTGACGACCAGCCCGAGCGAATAGGTCAGGTCGACCAGCTCGCGCTTGGTCGCGTTCGCCTTGAACCACGGCGTCGGCGTGTCGGTGAAGACGAGGCGGTAGCCGCCGCGCGCGAACCCATCCAGCGGCGCGTGCAGGCTGGTCTGGTCCAGCCGCGCGCGCAGGAACGTCGCCCAGTCATAGGGCTCGACCGCGTTCAGCGCGGCGACGACATCGTCGAAGCGGTAGGTCAGCTCGCCCCAGTCGCGGTCGTTCACGCCGAAGAAGGCGCGGGCGAAATCGTCGAGCGAGCGCGCGCCGCGAGAGCGTTCGCGGATCAGGCTGTCGGCATCCAGCCAGATCAGCAGCCCTTCGTCATAATAATCCTCCGATCGCTGCCAGCTGCGCCACGCCAGCGCCGGCCGATCGGCCATCACCGGATCGTTGGTGGTATCGACCAGCGGCCGCCACGTCCGCCCGACGCGGCTGTCATAGGCGGCGGCAGTCGCGGCGAGCGCGCCCAGCGCGTCGTCCTTGGTGTACAGCCCCGAACGCGCGGCGAGCACCACGCCCCAGAACTGCGTCTGCCCCTCATATACCCACAGCAGATCGTCCTGCATCGGCGTGCGGTAGTCGGGCGTCCACAGATCGTAAGGGCGGCGATATTTGCCGTTCCAGCTGTGGGTATATTCGTGCGCCAGCAGGTCGCGGCCGGGCATGTTGGCGTCCCAGTCGATGAAATAGCCGGGCTTAACCCCGTTCTCCGAGCTGCGGTGATGCTCCAGCCCGATCCGGCCCTGCCGCGTCGAGAGCGCGAGCAGGAAATCGTAATGATCGTAATGCTGCGCGCCGAACAGCTTGACCGCCTGATCCACCAGCGCGCGGTGCGGCGCCAATTGCGCGGGCGTGGCGGCGAGCTGGTCGGCGCGGTCGGCGACGATGTTGAGCCGCACGCCGGGAGCCAGTTCCTCGGTGCGGACGTTGCGGCCGGCGAACACGGGCGAATCGACGAGCGTATCGAACGCGACCGGCTTGTAGCGGATCGTCGTGCCCTCGGTGCCGAGCGGCTCCAGCGCGGTGGCGGCCTTCCAGCCCTGCGGGATCTTGAGCGAGGGATCGACCAGGATCCGCCGCACGAAGAAGCCGGCGGGGTATAGCGCGACCGAGTTCCACTGCACGTTCAGCATGTCCGGCGTGGCGACGACGCGGCCTTGCGCGGGATCGGTCGCGGAGACGAACTGGAACGCGATCTCCAGCGCCTGCGCGCCCTCCGGCACGTCGAGGTGGAAGGCGTAGACGTCCACCCGGTCGCGCGTCCAGGCGACCGGCTTGCCGCGGGCGGTGATGCGCAGGCCGACCAGCTTCTCGATCTCGCCGCTCGGCTGGTGATCGCCCGGCAGCCATTTGGGGAAGAGCAGGGTGAGCGGCCCGGCGGCGGAGACCGGCAGCGTCTCCTTCACCCGGAAGATTGCGCGATCGACGTCGGACGCGTCCACCGCGAGCGCGATCGTGCCGGGATAGGCGACGTCGCGCGCGGGCGGGATCGTGTCGAGGATCGGCGTCGCGTCGGGCGCGCTGTTGACGGGCGGCGTTTGCGCGAAGGCGGGCGCGGCGGTCGCGAGCAGGAGCGCGAGGATGGGGCGGTGGTGCATGCGGGAACCTCGCGCGCGGGGAGGAGGGTCAACCTGCGGCGCGAGGGAAGTATCCGTCCTTTCAATTCATCGTCATTCCCGGGAAAGCGGGGATCGATGGACGGCGGTTGGCCCTCGGATTGGTGAGGTACCGTATCCATGGATTCCCGCTTTCGCGGGAATGACGATTGAGACTGAAGTGGAGCCCTACAGACTCTGGCTGACGCCCTCGTCCGTTCCCTGCCTCGCCTTGGCGACCTTCGCCGCCTCGATCGCGTCGAGGATGATCTGGCGCGCCTCGTCGGCGCCGCCCCAGCTGCCGATCCGGACCCACTTCTTGGGCTCCAGATCCTTGTAATGGGTGAAGAAATGCTCGATCTGCTGCATCACGATCTCGGGCAGGTCGCTGCTCTCGTTGACGTTGGAATAATAAGGGAAGGTGCCGTCGATCGGCACGGTCAGCAATTTCTCGTCGCCGCCCGCCTCGTCTTCCAGCTTCAGCACCGCGATCGGGCGCACGCGCACCACGCAGCCGGGGATGAAAGGCGAGCGCGCCACCACCAGCGCGTCCAGCGGATCGCCGTCGGGCGCCAGCGTGTGCGGCAGCCGCCGCGACACGGCCAGCGTCTGGTGCA
>CAXUMU010000321.1:0-688 GCA_964252145.1 uncultured Sphingomonadaceae bacterium | reverse complement strand
GTAACGCATCGGCGTGTGGAGGATGCGATCGACGAACAGCGCGCCCGACTTTTTGTCGAACTCGTACTTCACCGGCTCGCCGCCGACGGGCACCTCGATGATGACGTTCAGGCTGTGGGGCGGATCGTCGCCGACGGGGATGAGCTCGATGTTCATGTTGCGGCGCAATATATTTCGACGACGTTCCCGCCAAGCCTTTTCTCAGCCGGCAGGTTTCAAAGCGGGATCGGAATGCGCTAGGAGCCGCGCTCCATGAGCAAGCCCACCGTTCCCCAGGCCATCCGCGGCACCCAGGACCTGTTCGGCGAAGCAGCGGCGCGCTTCGGCCGGGTGGTGGAGGCGTTCGATCGCGTGCGCCGGCTGTACGGCTTCACCCGGATCGAGATGCCGGTGTTCGAGGCGACCGCCGTGTTCGCGCGGTCGCTGGGCGAGACGACGGACGTGGTCTCCAAGGAGATGTACACGTTCGAGGATCGCGGCGGCGATTCGCTGACGCTCCGGCCCGAATTCACCGCCGGCATCGCCAGAGCCTATCTGACCAACGGCTGGCAGCAGCACGCGCCGCTGAAGGTGGCGACGCACGGGGCCGTGTTCCGCTACGAGCGGCCGCAGAAGGGGCGCTTCCGCCAGTTTCACCAGCTCGACGCCGAGGTGATCGGCGCGGCCGAGCCGGCGGCGGACGTGGAGC
>CAXUMU010000320.1:0-3343 GCA_964252145.1 uncultured Sphingomonadaceae bacterium | reverse complement strand
CGACGGTCGACGTGTCCAAGCGCGACTCCGTGGCCGCGCTGGTCGCGACCGCGACCGGCCTCGGCGAGGTGACGGGGGTGATCCACGCCGCCGGCGTCTCGCCCTCGCAGGCCCCGCCCGCCACGATCCTGCACGTCGATCTCTACGGGACCGCCCTGGTGCTGGAGCTGTTCGGCGACGTGATCGCCGCCGGCGGGGCGGGCGTGGTGATCGCCTCGCAATCCGGCCATCGCCTGCCGGCGCTGACAGCGGAGGAGGACCGGCAGCTCGCGACGACGCCGACGGAGGAGTTGCTGGCCCTGCCGCTGCTGGCGGACGTCACCGACCCGCTCAACGCCTACCAGCTGTCCAAACGCGGCAATTCGCTCCGGGTGAAGGCCGAGGCGGTGCGCTGGGGCCGGCGCGGCGCGCGCGTGAACACCATCAGCCCCGGCATCATCATCACGCCGCTCGCCAACGACGAACTGACCGGGCCGCGCGGCGAAGGCTACCGGCGCATGATCGACCTGTGCCCGGCCGGGCGCGCCGGCACGCCCGACGAGGTGGGGACCGTCGGCGCGCTTTTGATGACGCCGGAGGGAGCCTTCATCACCGGCAGCGACTTCCTGATGGACGGCGGGGTGACCGCCAGCTTCTTCTACGGCGAGCTCGCCCCGAGGTAGGCGATCAGCGCGGGGCGGCCCGGTCTTCCGGTGGCTCCTCGCCGCGGTCCGAGCCGGTCTGGCCATGGGGGTCACCGCATCCGGCGAGTAGCGACGCTAGCGCGACGAAGACTAGGAGCGGACGCAACGGCGCTGGCATGCTCGTATCCTATCGCACGATCTCGACCGTGAGATGAGAGATCGAGGGAAGACCGGCCGAACGTTCGCGGTAGTAGCTGGCGTCCCGCTCGCTTCCCGTCATTACGGCGACGATCGCGCCGAGGTGGCCGGGGCCGAGCCGCCACAGGTGCAGGTCGGCCAGCCGGTCGCCCTCGCCCTCGACCAGCGCCCGCATCCGCTCCGCCAATTTCCGATCGGCCGTTATGTCGAGGAGGATCGCGCCCGTGTCGCGCACCAGGCCGTAGGACCAGTTGGCGATCACGCACGCCCCGACGCTCCCCGCGAGCGGGTCCATCCAGAGCCAGCCGAAGACGCGCGCAAGCAGCAGCCCGACGATCACCAGCACCGACACAACGGCGTCGATGTTGCCGATGACCGCGTAAGCCAGGCCACCGGCGGAATGAGTCCTGCGCTCATCTGATGGACAAGTGTCAAGGACCGCCCAGCCCGGGCCAAGAAAGCTGGTTCTTCGGCAGGCGACCGCTCGGATCGTAGACGTCGACTTTGTGCGGCAGGTCCGGACCCCAGCGCCAAAGCACCAGGTTGATGTTGGCGTCGGTCGCGCCCGGCACGAAACTGGGGACGAGGATGCCGCTGTGACCGGTAGCCTTGAGCCGGTCGACAACGAGCCAGGACGGGGCTTGCTTTCCCGCCAGCTGGAACGTCAGCCAGCCGCACGCGAGGTCGGCACGCTCAACGCCGTACGCGGCTCGCCCTGCGTCGTCATGCAGGTCGGCTACCCCGTCGCAATCGACGTCGTACTCGCACATGGTCAGCGGCTGCAGCCGGTTGGCGAAACCTTGCGTGCATTCACCGAATGAGGTCATCACGTCCCGCGATAGGTAAAGCGTCGGCTCGCCCTTGCGGTTGAATCGACCGCCGGTCCGCGCCGCCCCGTCACCCGAGAGAGGCGAGAACGACCAGCCCGGATCATGTCCGCGGTAGCAGCGTCCCGCAAACCTCACGCAAATCCGCCGAGCGCCACATGGTCGAGATAGTCTCGCACAGCATGCGCCTGGCCGGCTTTGACGAGCGCCTCGGACGTCCGCCCATCGAGCGCGGGAAGCGGCTGCGATCGATACCAGGCCATCGCCTGGGCCTCTCCGCCCGCCCAGTCCCGGACGCGGCTGATGATCTCCAGCATCTCGGTGATGCGGGTCTGCGCCTTGGGGGCGACCCGCCGATCCGTCTTGGTGACCGATGCGAGCGCGAGACCCGCTGTCAACGCGAGCTGGCCCTTGGACATGCGGAACGCAT
Source organism: uncultured Sphingomonadaceae bacterium (assembly GCA_964252145.1). Taxonomy (GTDB): domain Bacteria; phylum Pseudomonadota; class Alphaproteobacteria; order Sphingomonadales; family Sphingomonadaceae; genus JAQGLK01. Next base: position 1,265 of record CAXUMU010000320.1, on the reverse strand, counting down.
CGGCCACTTGGTCCACATCGACGATACCGGCTTGGCTCATGAACCGCATCACGTAGCTTGTCCCAGCGGCCGAGATGGGAGTCGCGGCGACGCTCGCCGACGACCGTGTCCGATCACCCGCGCGCGAGCGCGAGCCGCGCTTCCCCGCCTTCGCTTCAACTTTCGCCACGTCTCAATCTTCGACCGCTTACAGGTCAGAATATGGGACAACGTCCATGACGTCGCAAGCGCGTTCGCGAACACGCCTTCCCAACCGCAGCCGAGTTCGTCACCACGCGACCGATTGACTCAATACCGCCCTTTGAACATACCATGAACATAGGCGTCCTGCGACCCTCAGGAGATGTATGGTCGACGAACGTCGTGCCCAGGCTGTCAGCGAGCTTCGTGCCCGCATCGCTCACCTGTGCGCTCCGGCGAACGAAGGCGATGCCGGGCACGCGCGGCGTCGAGTGGCGCTTCTCGTAGACGGCCTGCGGTTCCGTGCACTCTCATTGGAAGCGAAAGCCGCCGCTTCCTGATCATGGCGACCACCCCCGATCGGAATCGCTGCGTAACTTCATCGCCTGCGCCGCGCGAGGTAGTGGCGAGCTGACGCCACGCCGTATTGGTCAACCAGGTGAGAGTTCGACGCCGGTAAAGGCCTCTGGCAGGAAGTTCATAGCCTATTATGTCGTCAAGTGGCGTTACGAATCGATAATCAAATATGCGAGCCGATGAACAAAATTCTGTAAGTAACTTACACGGGAGTAAGCTCCTACTTTCAAAGTAAGCTCTTCAGTTTGACCATAAAGCATGACAAGGCGGAGGGCTGCGGCAGCTCCGGACACCAAGATGCGATACAGGTTGTTGGGTGAGCGAACTGGACTTCGGGTTTCTGAGGTCGCTTTGGGTACAGGTCGCCTTGGCGCCACATCCGGCGGAGAGGTCGATAGCAACGTCGCCAAGGCGACGATCGCAGCCTTCATCGACGCAGGCGGCAACCTGATCGACACGTCGAGTGCCTACCTTGGCGGAAAGGCGGAGGAGATGGTTGGCGCTACGCTTTCCGGTGCGGCTCGGAACGCGGTGGTGATCTCTTCCAAATTCGGGCGTACCCCCGTACGCGAGCCGGCCGTCGCCAACGCAGGCAGCCATCGCAAGGCGCTCCAGGCGGAGGTGGAGGGCAGCCTGCGTCGGCTCGGCACCGACCGGATCGACATACTTTTCTCTCATTTCGACGACGGCGTGACCCCGATCGATGAGCTGATGCGTGGCTTCGACGA
>CAXUMU010000319.1:0-3364 GCA_964252145.1 uncultured Sphingomonadaceae bacterium | reverse complement strand
CGGAGGCGCGCATCAACTAACTACACAACCGGACCAGTCATTGCGGGCAGTCCAAGGGCAGCCACCAACTTGTCGGAGGCTGACGGGGCCTTCTCGATGATAAGGTCAGATAGCCGTCGGATTAGGAAGGCCCTCGGCACATCCCTAAACTGGTCGCGAAGGGTGCGGTTCAAGCAGCTGAGCGGCTTCTTGCCCCGCGCCTTCAACGAGATCCCGTCCCCTAGACCACTCAATGCCCGAACTCCGTCCGATGCTGACCCACCTACCATACCCGCGCTTGCGGCCAGGTGTCGTTCGGCAACTAATCGGCGAGCGGACCGTAGGGTCAAACATCACGGCAAATGGCGACGAGGCACGCCCTATAGGAAACTCCCCGTGGCGATTGTTCGCGACGCGGCACTGCTCTCGTACACTGTTGATGGTCGCTGGCGCGCGGTATCCACGAACATGAACGGATGGACGGAGTTCGGTGGGCGGACACACCCCGCGAACGTCCGCCTTTGGGTCGTGGCGGCCCCACTCAGCTTTCCGTTTCGCTCTGAAAGCCCGAGGCGTTTTCGACATCCACTCCAAAGGTAGCGCACAGTGCTCTATCTTGGCATGAGCGCTACCCAAGCTGCTCGGCTGGGCGCCGGCGCGCTGCTCCCTCATAGCTCGCGTGAGACCGGGTAGGAACAGGTTCGACCACGCATTGTCGAAAACGCTTCGGAAGATCGACTCTGGAACCGACGCGGCGCTGCCGTCAGCTGGCTCGGTACGCACACGTGACGAGCTTCTTCTGACGGTCTCCAATCGAATTGGCCCCAGTCGCCTCGCGCGTCACGAGCATGTTCCGCACCTCTCGGTAGCTGGTGGGTCGGGTGGCGCAGCGGATTTCACCCGTCATGAGGTTGTGCCCAACCTTCGGGTCGCTGATCTGAAAGCTGACCTTGAGCCCACTCGTGATTACGGCGGCACCGGGAAGACCAATTGTATACCAGATGTTCGATCGCGTGACGGACGTGCCGCCGCGATCATCAATCCCGACGCGGAGGATAAGGGGCAGCTTGTCGAAGCCGGTCGACGCCAGCTGTGCGGCGGAAACGATCGCTGGTGTGCCCTTCTCGGTGGAGGTAATCCCCGCGACGAACTTGTCGACAGTATCAATCATCGCCTTGTAGCCATCGCTGTCGCACTGGCGGTTGGCATCCGTCCAACGTTGGAGGTCGGCCAGGAGAAGGAACGCGGGATTGCTCGCGGGATCGACGGCGAGTTGCTCGTTGAGGATAATCAGCCCGGCGTTGCTCGCCACTGTGTATGTCGGGGCGGTCGTTGCAAGATCATGCCAGGCCGTGTCTTTTGCAGAGCCCATTAGGATGGCGTTCATAAGCGTGCGATCATCGGCGGTAAGCTTGATCGCACCGACGCTGACATCACTCGCGAGCGCCGCAACGATGTCGGTACGCGCGAACCCGAACTTCTTGGTCTCGCTGGATTCGGTCTCCGCCTTCAGAAAACGGCTTCCTCCACGCGTCGTGGTCTGCTCGACGACCAACGGCGCCTTGCGGCACTGGCCGGCCGGCAACGCGTAAGCTCTCGTCTTCAGGGACTGGAGGCGCTCGACGACCCACAGCGCCATTGAAAAGTCGATTGTGTCCGCTTTGGCCAGAACTAGCACCGAGCGGTTGTCGTTTGCGGCGCGAGCCGCCTCCGCGAGCTGCCTGATGGCTGCGCCTGCCTTCAGCATGGCATCGCTGTCGAGCAACGATGCCTCGATGGTGCCGGCGCCGTCGCCCATCGTCGTCTTGCCACTCGCGGCTGCGATCCCGAGGCCCGCAGCTATGCCCGTCTTTGCGACATCGTCATCCGCATAGGCTGGTGCACTGACACCGAGCAGAGCCACGAACGCGCAAAGCACGCCTCTTGTTGATCTCGCAGCCATGACATTCCCCCAAAAATGCAGATCCGCCAGCCACCCCCGGCCGCAAGAGACACTATCATTTTCTCGGAGGGACCGCTTTCTATATCTCCATCGGATTCACCGCCTTGATGCACATGTACAGCACCAAAGTCTGCGGCCATCTCCCCGCGATCGGATGGGCGTTGAGAGCGATCGACCCGATCACCCGCGAGCGTCTGCGCGATGCGGGTGATTCACTTGATGCCGCTCGGTCACATGAACGAAGGTTTGGTGTCGGTGAGCCGCTCAGCAAAGTTGGATGGCTGGCTGGGTCTCGTAATGGAAGCGGCGCCGTTCGACGGGAGACCGGCATTGAGCTACCTGCAGTCTCGATGACGATTACCATCGCATGGGAGCGCAAGCTCGCCGGGCAGTCGGAACTGCTGTTTTGCTCGGACAGCAGATTGTCCGGCGGTGGCAACATCGATGTCTGCCAAAAAGTTTTTGCGCTCCCGCGGGAAGACGCGGTTGTCGGCTTCTGCGGAAGCACGCTGATCGCCTTCCCGATTATCAATCAATTCCTATCTTACGTGCGTCACTTTAAGAAGAACCTCGACCGAGCGTTAGACGGAGCGGAACTGCCGCGAAGGTTTGCGAGCCTTGCGAACCGGTTCCTGCTGTCCTACATCGATCCAGTCGACTTGCGGGCGGAGCTTCTCGAGACGTCCTTCCTGGTTGGATGTTGGTCATGGCGACTGTCGCGGCCGGTGATCAGCCAAATCAAGTATGACGGCGGCCCTCGCAACTACGTGGCATCCTACCCGCGATTCCCGCGAGCCAAGGGTGCCGCACTGTACCGGACCAGCCAGTTTGCCATGATCGGGGACCTCCGGCCGCAATACTTCTCCTCCCTGGCGGCCGTGATGGATATCGCTCATGCGGATCGTTTCGACATGGAGCCGTTCACGGCGCTGTCTAGAATGCTCGCCGACCCTACGTTCACGGACCGCCGTGCAGCTCTGGGCGGCAAGATTGGCGGCGCGCCCCAGCTGCTCAAGGTCTACCCATTCTACCGGACGGTCGAGTTCGGCGTGTATTGGCCCAACCGAGCACTGGGCAAGCTTCATCTGAACGGGAGAGAGCTGTTCGACTACGAGAAGGTCTCCATCCCGCGCATCGACGCCGAGACGCTGGAGTTGGACTATCCCCTCGAGGGACTGCCGGAAGCCCGTGACGGATAAGCTAGCGCTGACGTCGTGAGTCACGCAGACGCCGATATACGTACCAAATGAGCAGCTTTGACAGAAGTCGCCCATCCATCACGCACGTTGAGACAGTTGAGGCGTACACCTGCGCGACATGAACGGGCGTCCAGTTTTGGGGAGCGGCGAATGAAGTGCGAACGACCGAATATGGGTCTTTGCAACGGCGGCAGAGAATCAAGTTGCCGGCGCTTCACCGTCGGATCCGGCATCGAACGCGGCG
>CAXUMU010000318.1:0-3365 GCA_964252145.1 uncultured Sphingomonadaceae bacterium | reverse complement strand
CGACTCTGATCTTGGCTGCGTCGCCCTCCGGCTTGGGCGTGACCAGCGTGATCGGTGCCGATGGCAGGCGCCAGTTCGGCAGAACGCGGACCAGGGCCCCTCGCTCGAGCGCGGGCCTTGCATCGGGGTAGAACAGCGGTGCCAGTCCGAGCCCTTCCTCACACAATTGCAGAAGCGCGACCTGAGTCGTCGTGGTGATGCGCACCGGCACCTGCTGCAGGTCGCGCGCATCGTCAGCGCCGATCAGGTCCAGCATCAGCGTTTCGCCATTGGGGATGCTCTCGCTGAACGCCACCTCGGCGCTCGGTGGGCCGACAGCCATCGTCAGCCAACTATGCCTCGGGAGATCGGCGGGGCTTGTGGGAGCGCCCTGCCGCTCAAGGTACGCCGGAGTGGCGCATAGGATTCGGTCAAAGTCACAGAGTTTCCGCCCTATCCAACTCGTGTCGGGTAGGCTTCCAACGCGAACGGCGATGTCGACCCTCGCTTCGACGAGATCGACCAAGCGGTCATCAACAACCAGTCGCAGCTTCAGGGCCGGCCACTCGGCGAGGATTGGCGCAAGCGCGGAAGACAGGTGGGCCGCGAAACCGATGGGCGCGGCGATGCGAAGCTCGCCGACGGGCGCGTCCCGCGCCTGCTCAAGCGAGGCCGCTGCCGCTGCCGCCGCCTCGACCATGCGCAAACAATGCGGCAAGCAACGCTCGCCGGTCTCCGTCAGGGAAAGCCGGCGGGTGGAACGATGGAGCAGCACCACGCCGGCGCGGGCCTCCAGGGATCGAATGGACTGGCTGACGGCGGACGGCGTCATACCCAAGCGCTTGGCCGCCGCGCTCATCGAGCCGGCAGAGGCCGTTGCGGCAAACACGGCGTACTGTCGGAGGTCATCCATCTTGAAGCCCTGCTACAAAGATTAAGCCCGAATGCAGCTCTAATCGTGTGATCGTGAAGTGAATAGCTTGGACCTGACGAGCCCAGCCCCTCCGACTTCCTACCGGAAGTTCGGTCAGGGCACGCGCGGAAAGGATGCCGATGCCTGGAACCACCACCCTCCACTACGTCTATGATCCGCTGTGCGGATGGTGCTACGCCGCCGCGCCGATGGTCGATGCGGTCGCAGCCACCGGGCAAGCCCTGGCGCTGCACGGCGGCGGTCTCTGGGAACCGGCGACCAGCCTCCTGCCCGATAAGGCCGCGTATATTCGCGAGAGCGACGCTCGGATCGCGTCCACCACCGGCCAGACCTTCCGCGACCCGTATCTGCGTGGCCTGCTGGACGATCCGACGACCGTTTTCTGGTCGGAGCCGACGATCGCGGCCGTGCTCGCGGCTGGACGAGTGCAACCTGGCGCCGAGGTAGGGATGCTCCACGCCATCCAGCGCGCCCACTATGTCGATGGCCGGCATGTCGTGGAGGCCGATGTCCTCCACGAGATCGCCGCGTCGATAGGTCTGGACGGCCAGGCCTTCGGCGAGGCGGTCAGGCAAGTCGCCGCCGCCGAACACATCGCGAACACGCGCGCCCTCATGGCCCGTCTCGACCTCCGCGGTTTCCCGAGCTTCGTGCTTGAGCGTGGGCCCGAGCTGATCCGAGTGCCCCATGAGCGCTTCTACGGGCGCCCGGAGGCGTTTGCGGCGGCCGTCGCCGACCTTGCGGGTATCGCAGCCGAACCCCGGCGCACCTTCCGCCAAGCAGAGGAGTCGTACTCATGAAAATCGCCCTGATCGGCGCAACCGGCTTTGTCGGTTCCGGCATATTGAAGGAAGCTCTCGACAGAGGTCACGAGGTGTCCGCGATCGTCCGCGATGGGAGCGCACTTCCGCCTGCCGCGAGCCTTCGCACAGCACATGCGGATGCGACCGACTCCGACGCGCTCGCTGAAGCAGTAAGCGACCACGAACTGGTGATCAGCGCCTTTAATCCGGGCGCCGACCCGGGCGGCACTGGCACGCAGGCGATCATCGACGGCGTGAAGCGCGCGGGCGTCGCCCGCCTGCTGGTAGTCGGCGGCGCCGGCACGCTGGAGGTCGCGCCGGGGCAGCGACTGGTCGACCAGCCCGACTTCCCGGCCGAGTGGAAGGAGGGGGCGCTGCGCACGGCCGCCTTCCTCGACCAGCTGCGCGGCGAACGGGAGCTCGATTGGGTGTTCGTCAGCCCGGCGGCAAACCTTCATCCCGGCGAACGCACCGGCCGCTATCGGGTTGGCGGCGACCGCTTCATGACCAACGACGCCGGCGAGAGCCGCATCTCGCTGGCGGACTATGCGGTGGCCATGCTCGACGAGGCGGAGCGGCCCGCCCACCACCGCGCCCGCTTCTCGGTCGCCTACTGAGTTCCGGTCCGTGACCTCCGCTCCCGCCTCCGCATCCCAACGAATCGTCGTGGCGCACATCGCGCTTGCGCTCGGCGGCTTCGCAATCGGAACGACGGAGTTCGCGACAATGAGCGTGCTGCCGCTCGTCTCCGGCGACCTAGGCGTGACGATCCCGACCGCCGGCCACGCCGTCAGCGCCTATGCGCTCGGCGTCGTGGTCGGCGCGCCGGTCCTCGCCGTGGCCGGCGCCCGCGCCAGCCGACGGACGATGCTCCTGCTGCTGATGGGCTGGTTCGCCGTTGCCAACCTGCTGAGTGCGGCCGCTCCGTCGTTCGGCTGGCTGCTCGCCGCGCGGTTCCTGAGCGGACTGCCGCACGGCGCCTATTTCGGCTTGGCCGCGCTCGTCGCCGCAGGCCTGGTCGACGACAGCCGGCGGGCTGTGGCCGTGGGGCGCGTGATGTCCGGGCTGACCGTGGCCACGGTCGTCGGCGTTCCAATCGCCAACCTGCTCGCCACACGCTTCGGTTGGCGTTTTACCTTCGTCGCGGTCTCCGCGCTGGCGCTCGCGACGGCGGCGTCGATCCGGGCGCTGATCCCAGCCGATGGCCGCCGGCCCGACGCGCCCTTCCTTGCTGAACTCGCCGCGCTGCGTCGCTGGCAGGTGTGGCTGACGCTCGGCATCGGCGCGATCGGCTTCGGCGGCATGTTCGCGATCTACACTTATCTCGTGCCCACGCTTGCCGCCGTCACCCACGCGCCCGCGTCCGCCGTACCCTTGGTCCTGGCGCTGTTCGGTGTTGGCATGACGGTGGGCAATCTCGCGGTGCCCAGGTTCGCCGATGGCAGGCTGATGGCGACTGCCGCCGGCCTGCTCGCCTGGAGTATCGCCGCGGCCTTGCTGTACCCGCTCGCATCCCACGCCCTCTGGTCGATCTCCATCCTCGTGGTGGCGATTGGACTAGGCGGCGCGCTTGGCGCCGTGCTCCAGACACGCTTGATGGACGTCGCCGGGGAGGCGCAGGCGCTCGCCGCCGCGCTCAACCACTCGGC
>CAXUMU010000317.1:3040-3381 GCA_964252145.1 uncultured Sphingomonadaceae bacterium | reverse complement strand
GGGGATGCCCGGATATTGCACGCCCGCCGGTGCCGTGGTCACCACGGTGGTCGATCCGGGCGCGCAGGTGGTGGTCACCGTGCGGCGCACGCGCTTCACCACCTTCGGCGCGGGCCGATGATAAGCGGTCTTGTGCGTGCGGAAGACATTGGGCTTTTCAGCAATATGCACGGCGCCCCCGCCGATGATCGCACCGCCGCACGCGCATGCGCAGAGTTTCGCCAAGGCCATCCGTACCGACATAGCGGAGCACTCTTCCTTCTAGGATCCGGTGCGGCCTGGCAACGCCGCTGACGCTGCGATACCGGCCCCGAACCTTGATCGAAGGGAATGCAGAATAT
>CAXUMU010000317.1:0-3030 GCA_964252145.1 uncultured Sphingomonadaceae bacterium | reverse complement strand
GCGCGTTAACCATCTTTGGCCGCACTATCTAGGTAAACTTAGCGGCGCACGTACAACGACTTGGGTTAATGTGCCAAATAGAGGCAGACCCGGCACGGCCGTTCAGAGACATGGTTAACAAGCGAGCTTACTGGCATCCGTGACTGCAATTGCCGGACGCTCGCGGCGAATCGATTTGGGGCCGCGACGCCCTGGCTCCGCTCGCCGCTGTGGCCGATCCGCAATGCTGCGGCTTTTGCATCAATTCCCGGTGCTTGTGTGTGTTGAGGCGCGTGGTTATAGGCCCGCTCGGGGGCGCTGCGCGTGTTTGCGGGTCGGCATGGCCTGCTGGTCCGCGGCGCTGTGAGCGGAGAGTGGCATGGCGACTGCGCTGAAATCGGCTTCCGAGGCGGACGGCAACTCTGCCAACGATGGCTTCGTCGGGCTCGATCCCAGCTACCGGCCCGCTCCCGACGAGGCGTTCATGAACGAGCGCCAGCTTTCCTACTATCGCCGCAAGCTGCTCGACTGGAAGGAATCGATCCTCCGCGAGGCGAAAGGCACGCTGGCGCAGCTGCAGACGGATTCGATCCGCGAGCCCGACGTGACCGACCGCGCCACCACCGAGACCGACTGGTCGATCGAACTGCGCACCCGCGATCGCCAGCGCAAGCTGATCTCCAAGATCGAGGCGGCGCTGCGCCGGATCGACGAAGGCGAATATGGCTATTGCGAGGTTACCGGCGAGCCGATCTCGCTCGCCCGGCTGGAGGCGCGACCGATCGCCACGATGACCGTGGAGGCGCAGGAACGCCACGAGCGGCAGGAAAAGATTTCCCGCGAGGAGTAGTTTGCGACGAACCGCGGCGCGGTTAACCGGATCGCCAGAATTCGCTGCTTCTATCGCGGACGACTGCGCGCAATGGGTTGCACTCCGGGGAAACGCCGTGGACGACGAATTCGCATCCGATCCGTTTAACCAGGCCGGTACCGCGCATGCGCGGGGCGACATGCGCGACAGCATGTTTCTGCACGCATCGATGCGGCTGGCGGCGGACGGGGAGGCGGTGCCGCTGCGCGTGCGCAACCTGTCGGCGGGCGGGCTGATGGCGGATTGCCCGGTGAAGGTGGAGCAGGGCGAGGACGTCGAGGTCAGCCTGCGCAACGTGGGTGTCGTGCCCGGGCGGATCGCCTGGGCACGCGAGCAGCAGATCGGGGTGGCCTTTCTCAGCCGGATCGATCCCCGAGTCGCGCGCAGACCGGTCGGCACGCACGCCTCCGAGACGATGCTGATAAAGCCGGTCGGGCAGGCCGAACGGCGCCCGGGGCTGAAGATCAAATAAGGGTAGGGGGTGGAGGGCGGCCAACCGGAGCCTGACCCGACGATCAGGCTCCCTGCCGCGGCGTCAGAGCCGGCCGAGCGCTTCCTTCAGCTTCAGCTTCTGCTTCTTCAGGCGCGCGACCAGCGTCATGTCCGGGGCCGGGCGGCGGAACTCGTCGGCGATCTTCGCCTCGATGCCCGCGTGCTTGGCGGTCAATGCGGTGGAATGTCCATTCTCCATCCGTATGTCTCCTTGGCTTGCCCGGTGTGGGTCGATCAATAAAACACGGACGGGCCGACTTGTCTCCTTTCATTCGCGGTCAATGAGACCGGTTGTCGCCGCGTTCACGATCAACCGTTGAGCCTCCGCCGGAAGCGCTTGAGGGTCGCGGGCCGCCCCTCTACCCTGGGGCGGGCGCGTGGAAGGGGTTCGATGCAGAGCGAGGAAATCACCCGGCGTCTGGGCCTGCTGCGCGAGGAGCACCGCGATCTGGACAGCGCGATCGACGCGCTGCGCGCGGTGGGCGGATCGGACCAGCTGCAGCTCGCCCGGCTGAAGAAACGCAAGCTGCGCTACAAGGACGAGATCGCGATGCTGGAGGACCAGCTGATCCCCGACATCATCGCCTGAAACGAAAAGGGCCGGCGCGTCGCCGCGCCGCCCCCCTCGGCAGGCGGTAGCCCCCGATGAGGCGGCGGCGCGCGCGTCGGCCCCGGTCCCAGGGATCGTCGTCTGGGCGTTGCTGCCGTCGATCGCGATGCGGCGCGGCTTCTTGTGCTCGGGGATCTCGCGCACGAGATCGATGTTGAGCAGGCCGTTCTCGTACGACGCACCCGTCACCTTGATGGTGTCGGCCAGCTGGAAGCGGCGTTCGAACGCACGCTTCGCGATGCCGCGGTGGAGGAACTCGCGCTGCGCGCCTTCCTCGGCTTCGCCGGCCCGGCCGACGACGACCAGCATGTTCTCCTGGATCACCAAGTCGAGCTCGTCGCGGGTGAAGCCGGCGACCGCCATCGCGATGCGATAGGCGCCGTCGGATAGCTTCTCGATATTATAGGGGGGATAGGCCTCGCCCTCGCCGCGGCTGGCGAAATCGACGAGGCGGTTGAGGTTCTCGAAACCGATCGAGGACCGCAGCAGGGGAGCGAAATCAAGACTACGCATGGCTGTTCAACCCTTTCTAGGCGTTGGCGAAAAAGGCCCGCGGCGTGCCGCCGGACCCGGCCCCTGCCGCCCCGGTTGGCGACGGCATCGGCCGGCCCTTGAGATAGGAAAGCCGCGTCGCGCTTCAAGCCTCGACTGGCTCGCTACGGGACAGCCGCGCGCATCCCGGCGTTCACCCTGTTTGGCTGTTCTCGCCCTCCCGGGTCTGTGGCATCGTCCCCGCGGATGGGGACCATGGTAACGCAAAGCCGGCTCGCGCCGCGGCTCGTCGACTCGCTCTATGTCGAGGCGATGGTGCTGGCGGACGAGGTGCGCGGCTATTTCGACGGGCGCGGCACCGACGAGCGCGATGCGCTGCCGCCGATCGCCCGCATCGGCTTCTCGTGCGAGTCGCTCAAGGTGACGACGCGGCTGATGCACGTCATCGCCTGGCTGCTGACGCAGCGCGCGGTGCATGCGGGCGAGCTGTGCCCGCGCGACGCGCTCCACCCCTCGCGGCGGCTGGGCGACTCGCCCGGCTCCGATCCGGCGGCGATCGCGGTGCTGCCGCTGCGCGCGCGGGCAC
>CAXUMU010000316.1:0-3407 GCA_964252145.1 uncultured Sphingomonadaceae bacterium | reverse complement strand
CCGTGGATCGCCGACCACGACTTTGCTCAGCTCCGCGGCTAGCGCCGCCTCGGCCGCGTCGATCAGCTTGGCGGGGACAAACGCGCGGCGGATCGCGGTGCATTTCTGCCCCGCCTTCACCGTCATTTCGTGCGCCACCTCTTTGATGAACAAGGTGAATTCAGGCGTGTCGGTGGACGCATCCGGGCCGAGGATGGAGGCGTTGAGGCTGTCGCGCTCGGCGATGAAGCGCACCGATTCACGCGCGATCACCGGATGTGTCTGCAGCGTGACTGCGGTCTGCGCGGAGCCGGTGAAGGATATGACATCCTGGCAGGTGAGGTGATCGAACAGGTCGCCCGTCGACCCCACGATCAGCTGCATCGCGCCGGGCGGCAACGCGCCGCTTTCGATCATGATCCGCACCGCCGCCTCGGCCACCTGCGCCGTCGCCGTCGCCGGTTTTACGATCGCCGGCATGCCCGCCAGCAACGTCGGACCCAGCTTTTCCAGCATTCCCCACACCGGGAAGTTGAACGCGTTGATGTGCACCGCCGCGCCCTGCAGCGAGGTATAGACATGCTGGCCGGCGAAGGTGCCGCGCTTGCCGATCGGCTCGAAATCGCCGTCGATCAGAATGACGTCGTCGGGCAGTTCCTTGCGGCCTTTGGATGCGGTGGTGAACAGCGTGCCGGCGCCCCCTTCTATGTCGATCCAGCCGTCCTGCCGCGTCGCGCCCGTCTCCCACGATAGCGTGTAAAGCTCCTCCTTGCGCTCCATGATCGCCTGCGCCAGCCTCTTCAGCGTTTGCGCGCGGGCATGAATTGTCATCGCGCGCAACGCCGGGCCGCCGACGCCGCGCGCGTGATCCAGCATCGCCTTGAAGTCGAGGCCGGCGCTGCCGGTGCGCGCGACGGTCTTTCCACTGATGGCGGACTTGATCTCGGTGAGCCCGCCGGTCGCCTCGCGCCAGGCGTCGGTGGCGTAATTCTTCAGAATCAGGGTCATGAAGGCTCCTCAGCGGCCGATAAACACGGCCGGGCGTTTGGCGGCGAAGGCGGCGACGCCTTCCTGATAGTCGGCGCTGGTGCCCAGCGCGCGCATTGCGTCGCGCTCGATGTCCAGCTCGGCCTCAAGCGATTGCTCCCAGGATGCGCGAATCAGTCGCTTTGTCTCGGCTAACCCACACGTCGGCCCCTCGGCGAAGCGCGTCACCAGCGCCTCGGCTTCGCCCGCCAGCGCGTCGTCGTCCACGCACTTCCAGATCAGCCCCCAGCTTTCGGCTTTTCCGGCCGGCAGCGGTTCTCCGGTCAGCGCGAGCCCGAGCGCGCGCGCCTGGCCGACCAGCCGGGGCAGTACCCAGGTGCCGCCCGAATCGGGGATCAGCCCAATATTGGCGAAGGACTGGATGAACTTGGCCGACCGCGCGGCGATGACGATGTCGCAGGCCAGCGCGATGTTCGCGCCCGCGCCGGCGGCGACGCCGTTGACCGCGCACACGATGGGTTTTGGGAGTGTCGCGAGGCGACGGACCAGCGGCGCGTAGTAGCGATCGACCGTATCGCCGAGGTCTACCGGCGCTTCGCCGGGCGTAACCGCGCGATCGGCAAGATCTTGCCCTGCGCAGAAGCCGCGTCCGGCGCCGGTGAGGAGCACGGCGCGAATAGCTGGGTCGTTCGCAACGTAGGCGAGCGCGCACGCTACCTCACCATGCATCGCAGCAGTGAAGCTGTTTAGCCGATCCGGCCGGTTCAGCGTCAGCCGCGCGACACCCGCCTCGACGTCGAACAAAATCGTTTCATAGGACATGGCCGCGTTCTCCGGCTTGGCCGATTGGGCCGCTGTGGAAAGCTTCACTGTCAGACCCGCGCCCGGCATACAAGATTAATTGACCGTCCGGTCGGTCTATCGTACATGTTCGGAGGGCCGGAGCTTAACGAATGTATACAAATGAACTCAAAACCGACGCCGGGTTGTCTACAGCGAATGGCGACGACGAATCTGCGCTGGTTGCCGGTTTCGAAAAACGCATCGCCGCGGACGAGTTCATCGAAGCTAAGGACTGGATGCCAGAGGCGTATCGCAAGACGCTGATTCGTCAGATTTCGCAGCATGCGCACAGTGAAATCGTCGGCATGCTCCCCGAAGGTAATTGGATCACGCGCGCGCCGTCGCTGCGGCGCAAGGCAGTGCTGCTGGCCAAGGTGCAGGACGAAGGCGGGCATGGCCTCTATCTCTATTGCGCGGCGGAAACGCTGGGCGCTTCGCGCGCCGAGATGACCGAGGCGCTGCTGGCGGGCCGCGCCAAGTATAGCACGATTTTCAACTATCCCACGCTGACCTGGGCTGACATCGGTGCGATCGGCTGGCTGGTCGACGGCGCTGCGATCATGAACCAGGTGCCCCTGCAGCGGACCAGCTACGGCCCTTACGCCCGAGCGATGGTGCGGGTCTGCAAAGAGGAAAGCTTCCACCAGCGCCAGGGCTATGAGATCATGATGACGCTGTCGGCGGGCACGCCTGAGCAGAAGGCTATGGCGCAGGACGCGCTCGACCGCTGGTGGTGGCCATCGTTGATGATGTTCGGCCCGCCCGATGATAATTCGCCCAACACCGCGCAGTCGATGCGCTGGCGGATCAAGCGCGACTCGAATGACGAGCTGCGCCAGAAGTTCGTCGATATCAGCATGCCCCAGGCCGAGCATCTCGGCCTGACCGTGCCCGATCCCGACCTGCTGTGGAACGCGGACAAGGGCGGCTACGACTTCGGCGCGATCGACTGGGACGAGTTCTACGCAGTCGTCCGCGGCGACGGGCCGGTTGCAAAGGAGCGCCTGAAGGCCCGGCGCGATGCGTGGGAGCAAGGCGCCTGGGTGCGCGAGGCGGCTGATGCTTATGCCGCCAAGCAGACGACAAGGCTTGCGGCGTGACCAGCGGCGACTGGCCGCTGTGGGAAGTGTTCGTTCGTTCGCGCGGTGGGCTATCGCACCGCCACGTTGGATCGGTTCACGCGCCCGATGCGACGCTCGCGGTGAAACATGCTCGCGACACCTACACACGCCGGATGGAAGGCGTCAGCCTGTGGGTGGCGCCCTCGGCGGCGATCACTGCGTCCGATCCCGACCAGGCCGGCCCGCTATTCGCGCCGGCCGAGGACAAGGTTTACCGCCACCCGACCTTCTACGACATCCCCGATGTCCTGAAGCACATCTGATGCCGTCGTTGCCGACAATCCAGCCAGACGACGTTGCGCTCGCCGAGCGAAGCCGCAGTGGCGGTTCGTTCGACGCTCCAGCCAAACCCAATCATGATCCGGCACTGTTCGATTGGCTGCTGCGGCTGGGTGACGACGCGCTAATCCTGGGTCAGCGGTTGTCCGAATGGTGCGGCCATGCGCCGGCGCTGGAGATCGACCTCAGCCTTGCCAA
>CAXUMU010000315.1:0-3437 GCA_964252145.1 uncultured Sphingomonadaceae bacterium | reverse complement strand
GCCCGGTGATGCTGCACCGCGCGATCCTGGGCACGTTCGAGCGCTTCCTGGGCATATTGATCGAGCATCATGCCGGCCGCTTCCCGCTATGGCTGGCGCCGGTGCAGGCGGTGGTCGCGACGATCGTATCCGACACGGACGACTATGCCAGGGAGGTCGCGGCGAAGCTGGCGGCGGCGGGGCTGCGCGTCGAGACCGATCTGCGCAACGAGAAGATCAACTACAAGGTGCGCGAGCACAGCCTGGCCAAGGTCCCCCACCTGCTCGTGCTGGGCAAGCGCGAGGCGGAAGAGGGCACGGTGGCGCTGCGCACGCTGGGTGCCGACGGCGGGCAGAGCGTGCTGCCGCTGGACGAGGCGGTCGCGCGGCTGAAGGCGGAGGCGGTGCCGCCGGACCTGCGCTAGTCTCAAGCCTTGAACCGGCCCGTTCGTGTCGAGCGAAGTCGAGACACCGGCACCCGCTGCGATCGTGTCTCGCCTACGCTCGACAGAAACGGGTCAAGCACATGGTCCAACGATAGGCCGTCGCGCGCCAGGCGGCGTTGATCGCCTCTTGCCCGAACAGGATCATACGCCGCCAAATCGACATTGGACAGCCCGGCCGGGTTTGTGCAGAGCAGCATCACCGCCGCGGTGGGAGCTGGCCGCGGCACTATCTGCGCATCGCATCGTTTCGACGGCGGGCGCGGCCGCGCGGCAGGAGGGCTCCCGATGCTCGGTATCGTCAGGATCGCACTGCAGCGGCCGCTGACGTTCATCGTCATGGCGATGCTGATCCTGATCGTCGGCGTGCTCGCCGCCCTGCGTACGCCGGTGGACATCTTTCCCGAGATCCGCATCCCGGTGATCGCCGTCGCCTGGCAATATTCGGGCCTGCCGCCGGACGAGATGTCGGGTCGGATCGTGACCCCCTACGAGCGCGTGCTCTCGACCACGGTGAACGATATCGAGCATATCGAGAGCCAGTCGCTGCCCGGCATCGGCATCGTCAAGATCTTCTTCCAGCCCGGCGCCGACATCCGCGTCGCCACCGCGCAGGTCACCTCGATCTCGCAGACCGTGCTGAAGCAGATGCCGCCGGGCGCGACGCCGCCGCTGATCCTGAACTACAGCGCGTCGACCGTGCCGATCATCCAGCTGGCGCTGTCGGGCAAGGGGCTGAGCGAGCAGCAGATGTTCGACATCGGCCAGAATCAGCTGCGCCCGGCGTTCAGCACCGTCGCCGGCGCGGCGGTGCCCTATCCGTCGGGCGGGCGGCAGCGGCAGATCCAGATCGACATCGATCCGCAGGCGCTGCAGGCCAACGGCCTGTCCGCTACCGACATCGGCAACGCGATCGCCGCGCAGAACCAGATCAACCCGGCCGGCTTCGCCAAGATCGGCCCGTACCAGTATAGCGTGAAGCTGAACAACGCGCCGTCGTCGGTCGCGGCGCTCAACGACCTCCCGGTGCGCCAGGTCAACGGCGCCACGATCTACATGCGCGACGTGGCGCACGTCCGCGACGGCAGCGGACCGCAGACCAACGTGGTGCATGTCGATGGCCGCCGCTCGGTGCTGATGACGATCTTGAAGAACGGCGCCACCTCCACGCTCGCGATCGTGCAGGGGGTGAAGGACAAATTGCCCGCGCTGCAGCAGACGCTTCCGCCGTCGCTGCGCGTGCTGGCGGTGGGCGATCAGTCGCTGTTCGTGAAGGCGGCGGTGTCGGGCGTGATCAAGGAAGGCGCGATCGCGGCGATGCTCACCTCGCTGATGATCCTCTTGTTCCTGGGATCGTGGCGCTCCACCGTGATCATCGCGATTTCGATTCCGCTGGCGGTGCTGGCGGCGGTCGCCGCGCTCGCCGCGTTCGGCCAGACGCTGAACGTGATGACGCTGGGCGGGCTGGCGCTGGCCATCGGCATCCTCGTCGACGATGCGACGGTGACGATCGAGAACATCAACTGGCACCTGGAGCAGGGCAAGGGCGTCATTCCGGCGATCCTGGATGGCGCCGCGCAGATCGTGACGCCGGCGTTCGTGTCGCTGCTGTGCATCTGCATCGTGTTCGTGCCGATGTTCTTCCTGCCCGGCGTCGCGGGCTTCCTGTTCGTGCCGATGGCGCTGGCGGTGGTGTTCGCGATGATCGCCTCGTTCGTCCTCTCGCGCACGCTGGTGCCGACGATGGCGATGTACCTGCTCCGCCCGCACGATGCGGATCACCACGCGGGGGCGCCCGCCTCGCGCAACCCGCTGGCGCGCCTCCAGCGCGGTTTCGAGACGCGGTTCGAGCGGGTGCGCACCGGCTATGGCGACCTGCTCGGGCGCGCGCTGGGCAATCGCAAGCCGTTCCTGATCGGCTTCATCGGCGTCGTATTGCTGTCGTTCCTGCTGGTGCCGTTCCTGGGGCGCAATTTCTTCCCCGCGGTGGATGCCGGGCAGATCGCGCTGCACGTGCGCGCGCCGGTCGGCTCGCGGATCGAGAATACGGCGGCCCTGTTCGAGCGGGTCGAGGCGAAGATCAGGGCGGCGCTGCCGCCGGGCGAGGTCGCCTCGATCGCCGACAATATCGGCTTGCCGGTCAGCTCGATCAACGCGGTCTACAACAATTCGGGCACGATCGGTCCGCAGGACGGCGACATCCTCATCACGCTGAAGGAGGGCCATGCCGCGACGCCGGATCATGTCGAGACGCTGCGCCGCGCGCTGCCGCGCGCCTTCCCGCAGGCGACTTTCGCCTTCCTGCCGGCGGACATCACCAGCCAGATCCTGAACTTCGGCGCGCCGGCGCCGATCGACGTCCAGGTGTCGGGCAAGGATGCGGTCGCCAACGCCGCCTATGCCGCCAAGGTCCTGCGCCGCATCCGCACCATCCCCGGCCTGGCCGACGCGCGGATCCAGCAATCGGCGCATTATCCGCAGCTCAACATCGCCGCCGACCGCTCGCGCATCGCGCAGTACAACCTGACCGAGCGCGACGTGACCAACAGCGTCGCGACCGCGCTCGCCGGCACGTCGCAGACCGCGCCGGTGTTCTTCCTCAATCCCGAGAACGGCGTCTCGTACCCGGTGGTCGGCCAGACGCCGGAATATCAGCTCGCCTCGGTCGGCGATCTGTCCAACATCCCGGTGTCGGGCACCGCCGGCGGGCCAGCCCAGGTGCTGGGCGGCATCGCCAGCTTCTCGCGCTCGAACGCGCCGGCGGTCGTCAGCCACTATAACATTGCGCCCGCGATCGACGTCTATGCGACGCCCGCCGGGCACGACCTGGGCGCGGTCACCGGCGACGTTCAATCGGTGCTGGCCTCGCTCACGAGCGAGCTGCCGAAGGGCGCGACGGTCACGCTGCGCGGCCAGAGCGCGACGATGAACACCGCCTTCTCCGGCCTGGGCTTCGGATTGATCGGCGCGATCCTGCTGATCTACCTGCTGATCGTGGTGAACTTCCAGAGCTGG
>CAXUMU010000314.1:0-3466 GCA_964252145.1 uncultured Sphingomonadaceae bacterium | reverse complement strand
GGTAGGCGGGCGTCGGCAGGCCGAGCAGCGCCTGGAGCAGGCGGTGGATGTGGGTGGCGGCGATTAGGTCCGCGCCGCGCACGACGTCGGTGACGCCCTGGAGCGCGTCGTCGACGGTGACGGCGAGGTGGTAGCTCACCGCCGCATCCTTGCGGGCGAGGACGATGTCGCCGGAGGCCAGCGGGTCGGCGGCGATGGCGCGGCCGTGGTCGATCCAGACGAGCCGGCCGGTGCGCATGACGGCTCTTGCGGTGTCGAGCCGCCAGGCGTGAGGGCGCGACAGGTCGGGTCCGGCGAGGCGGCGGCAGGTGCCGGGGTAGACGACGCCGTCGGAGCCGTGCGGCGCGGTGGCGCTGTCCGCGATGTCCTTGCGGGTGCAGAAGCAGGGGTAGGCGAGGCCCATGGCCTTGAGGCGGTCGAGCGCGGCGGCGTAGTCGGCGAGGTGCTCCGACTGGCGGCGGACGGGGCCGTCCCAGCCCAGGCCGAGCCAGCGCAGGTCGTCCTCGATGTCCGCGATGAAGCCGGCGCGGCAGCGGCCGGGGTCGATGTCCTCAATGCGGAGCAGGAAGCGGCCGCCGCGGGCGCGGGCGAAATCGCGCGACAGCAGGGCGGAGAAGGCGTGGCCGAGGTGGAGTCGGCCGGTCGGGCTGGGGGCGAAGCGCGTGACGGTCATGCCGCCGCGAGCGCCAAGGGCAGGACGGCGGGGAGTCGCGGCATCGCCGCCAGCATAGAAACGCGGGCGCGGCGCGTCATCCCGGCTTGTTTGCACCGACAGACGCTTGACCGACCTCCATATCCGGTGATGTAATGCGCCCGACATACGAACTCTGGTATGTCGAGCGGATTGGACGGCCGGACGCTTCGGCCGCCCTGGGTGCGACGGGGTGCGCTTGAGGTTGCCGACGTCTCCTGAGGGCGGAGACCAGAACGCGTGTATCATCCGAGCATCCTGACGCCGCCGGAAAGCTGCCCGGCCCTGGTGCTGAACGCCGACTACACGCCGCTGTCCTATTATCCGCTGTCGCTGTGGCCGTGGCAGACCGCGATCAAGGCGGCGTTCCTCGAGCGGGTCGACATCGTCGCCGAATACGACCGCGAGATCCGCTCCCCGAGCTTCGCGCTGAAGCTGCCCTCGGTGATCGCGCTGCGCAAATACGTCCGGCCGGCCAGCCACCCGGCGTTCACGCGCTTCAACCTGTTCCTGCGCGACAAGTTCAGCTGCCAATATTGCGGCTGCCGCGACGACCTGACCTTCGATCACGTCGTGCCGCGCGCCTATGGCGGGCGGACGACGTGGGAGAACGTCACCACCGCCTGCGCGCCGTGCAACCTGAGGAAGGGCGGGCGAACGCCGGCGGAGGCGCACATGATGCCGCTGTCCGCCCCCGGCCAGCCGTCGACGCACGAGCTGCAGGTCAACGGCCGCGCGTTCCCGCCGCACCACCTGCACGCGACGTGGCGGGATTATCTGTATTGGGACATCGAGCTGGATGCGTAGAAAGCCAGGCAACGCTGGGGGCCCGTCCCTTCCGCGCTTGATTACGGCCCAACTAGGACAGGATGTCACTGATCCAGGTAGTTGCTAATCCGAACCGGCGGGACTTCGACAGATAGAATCGTGGTAGTCTCGCCGTCAAAAAATGGAATCTCTAGCTCAATGCGAGCCACGTCGCCCACCTTGGGTCGAGTTTCGCACCGTCCTGATGCTGAAATCCGCATAGCCTGTCCAATCGTCAGGGCCGGAAGTCTATTAAGATCCGCGTCGTTTGGCGGGCTATCGTAGTAGGTTCCGACTGTTAGTTCAGCGTTTTCTAAACAGGTGACGTTGTCGATGGATAGTTTCGATGCCCCCCTGTTAGGCGACTTGTAAAGCCTGAGATTCGGCACTTTCGGTATGAAGGTTCCATTTATTTGAATAGTGAATCCATCCTTCTTTATCCAAAGATAAGACAATCTTATTCTGAACGTTTCGCCCTCAAAAATGATCGGATGCGAAGGCACTAGAACCGGGGGCATTTCGGATGCACTTGCCCGCGCTGCCTCACCTGGACGGTGCCTCACAATGCCGCCAGGCGATTGATATGGTGTGATACTTCTATCCTTGCCACGGGCTGTAGTCAGTGGGGTGCGGGATGATTGAATGATCTCCTTGGGCTTTTCTGCCGAAATGATGGCTGAAGATCCTGAATGAGAAGTGCCCTCAATCTCATCTAATCTGTCTTGTATATTACGGCGCAGATCGCGACAGATCATCGGCGTCTTCGCCAGAATGGTCGCGATTTTAACCGGATTCTTTTCGGCAGCAGCTCTATTCCATCTCGCGGCCGGTATACCGCAGATCACAGCTTCGTCTCGCGCGTGCGCAATAGACGTTACCAGGCAAGTCGCAAAAGCGGCAAGAAGAGTCACGCCCCTCATTTGCATCGGACAAAACTCTGCGACAGTCCTTCTCTCTCGTAGATCAATCTGCCATCCTCGGTCCAAAGCCTAACGGACACGCCATTATCATCGGCTTTAATTCCATTTTTATAGGCTCCGACTATCCAGAACTTCGCAACCTCTGCTTCGTCAGGTTCGGGGTTCTTAACCTTGATCGAATTTCCACTCACGGAAAAGCTCATTGCAAAATCGCACTCCCCATCGAGTGTCCACTTTCCCGAAAATGTGTCGAAGGCCAAGTTTTGAAGAGCTTCGCTCGTGTCGAGCTCGGCTGGCTTCTCGGCACGAAACAAATTGGGTGCAAGAGATAAAACGATGATCATCGATACTATAGCCGCGAGTATCAGATACACGGTGATTTTGGCGCGAAACTCCAATCTGAGCTTTTCGCGGGCATAGTAATATAGCTGCTCCTGATTAAGCCCAGCGAGATCAAGAGCCTTGACGCCGATCAGCGTCGCCAGGGCCTCTTTGTTTTGGGAGCGGATGGCAGCCGAAACGTTTCGCTGTCTGCCCTTCAACCAAACGCGCGCAACAAGGTAAGCAATCATCACGCAGAGCGCGATCAGCCCCAAACCCGAGGTTATCGTAATGGGCAAAGACCAGAATGGGTCTAAGTCCAGCAACTTTTGCAAGACGACGATCTCCCAACGAGGACCGCAGAGAACTGTACGAGACGATACTCTGAAGGCTTCTTACTTAGCTGAAGCGCATGTCCTGTGGGAGGGGTTCGACCACCCCGCGCCAACGTCACGGTCGACAGGCACGAATCAGTCGTCGCGGCCCAGCCAGCCACGGGCGCATCGAAAGCGCCCGCTCAGGATGAACTACGTCGAGGGACACGCTGCATTTTCGCCTTGCCTCCCTCGACTTCGCTCGGGATGAGCGGGATTAGAGACGGCTCCTTATCAGAATAGGCTCCGATGGCCGACGCCCCGCTGCTCCCGCCCGCCGACCCCGCCTCCGAGCGCGAGGACGTGCGCTTCCTCGGACGCCTGCTCGGCGACGTCATCCGCGAGCAGGCGTC
>CAXUMU010000313.1:0-3467 GCA_964252145.1 uncultured Sphingomonadaceae bacterium | reverse complement strand
TCGTTCGGCATCGTGCCGATCGTGATCGCGATCTATTATGCCGGCGAACTGGTCTGGCGCGAGCGCGACCGCAAGACGCACGAGATCATCGACGCGAGCGCGATCCCCGACTGGGCCTATGTCGTGCCGAAGGCGCTGGCGGTGGTGCTGGTGCTGTTCTCGACGCTGCTGGTCAGCGTGGTCGGCGCGGTCATCATGCAGCTGATCCACGGCTATACCGATTTCGAGCTGGGCAAATATCTGCTGTGGTACGTGCTGCCCGAGACGGTGGATTTCACGCTGACCGCCGTGCTCGCGGTGTTCATCCAGGCGCTCAGCCCGCACAAGTTCATCGGCTGGGGGCTGATGGTGCTCTACGTCATCACCCACGTGACGTTCCGCAATCTCGGCTTCGGCGACGTGCTCTACAATTACGGGCAGGGGCCGCAGGTGCCGCTGTCGGACATGAACGACATGGGCTCGTTCTGGGTCGGCGCGTGGTGGCTGAGGCTCTACTGGTCGGCCTTGGCGGTGCTGCTGCTGGTACTGGCGCATGCGCTGTGGCGGCGCGGCACCGAGACGCGGCTGCGGCCGCGCTTGCGGCGGCTGCCGCGCCGGCTGGCCGGCTCTGCGGGACTGGTGGGGGCGGCGGCGCTGGCGGTGTTCGTCGCAAGCGGGATCTACATCTACACCAACATCCACGTCTGGAACGAGTATCGCACGCCCGTCGCCGACGATGCCTTCCTCGCCGACTACGAAAAAACGCTGCTGCCGTACGAAAATGTGCCGCAACCCTCGATCACCGCGGCGCGCGTCGCGATCGACGTGCGGCCGCGGCAGCCCGGCCTCGCCGCGCGCGGCATGCTCGCGCTGGTCAACGCGACGCCCGCGCCGCTCAGCGACATCCATGTCCGGCTGGCCGACCGCAACACCAAGCTCGTCTCGGTCGACCTGCCCGGCGCGACGCTGGCGAAGGACTATCCGCGCTTCCAGTACCGCATCTACCATCTCGCGACACCGCTCGCGCCGGGCGCGACGACGACGCTGACGTTCCGGTCCGAGCGCAGCCAGCGCGGTTTCCGCAACAGCGGCAACGACGTGCGCGTCGTCGCCAACGGCACCTTCGTCAATAATGGCGAGTTCGCGCCGATGCTGGGCATGAACCGCCAGGAACTGCTGCAGGACCGGGTAAAGCGCCGCAAATATGGCCTCCCCGCCGAGCTGCGCCCGGCCAAGCTGGAGGATCTCGCCGCCACGCGGTTCAACGCGCTGCGCGCCGACTGGGTGAAGACCGACATCACCGTCACCACCGATGCCGACCAGACGCCGATCGCGCCCGGCGACAAGGTGTCCGACAGCACCAGCGCCGGCCGCCGCACCGCGCGCTTCGTCACGGCCGCGCCGATCCTGAACTTCTACTCGATCCAGTCGGCGCGCTATGCCGAGAAGCATGTGAACCATGGAGGCATCGATCTCGCCGTCTATTACGATGCGCAGCACGGCCGGAACGTCGATCGCATGCTCGCCGCGTTCGCGCACGGGCTGGATCTCTACCAGCCGGCGTTCGGGCCGTACCAGTTCAGGCAGGCGCGGATCATCGAGTTCCCGGATTACGACAAGTTCGCGCAGGCGTTCGCCGGCACGATGCCCTATTCCGAAGGCATCGGCTTCATCGCCGATCTCAGCGATCCCGAGAAGATCGACTACGTCACCTATGTCGCCGCGCACGAGCTGGGGCATCAATGGTGGGGCCATCAGGTCGTCACCGCCGACATTCAGGGCGCGACGTTCGGGATCGAGACGCTCGCCCAATATTCCGCGCT
Organism: uncultured Sphingomonadaceae bacterium; assembly: GCA_964252145.1. Classification (GTDB taxonomy): domain Bacteria; phylum Pseudomonadota; class Alphaproteobacteria; order Sphingomonadales; family Sphingomonadaceae; genus JAQGLK01. Next base: position 1,665 of record CAXUMU010000313.1, on the reverse strand, counting down.
GATGACGATGGAGCATCTCTACGGGCGCGACCAGATCCGCCGCTTCCTGAAGTATGAGCTCGACCGTTACCTGAAGAGCCGCGGCGGCGACCCGATCGAGGAGCTGCCGCTCGACCGGGTCGAGAACCAGCAATATATCCACTACCGCAAGGGCTCGCTCGCGATGTACCGGCTGCGCGACGAACTGGGCGAGGCGCGGGTGGATGCGGCGCTGCACCGTTACGCCGATCGCTACAAGTTCAAGGGCGCGCCGTTCCCGCGCTCGCTGGACCTGATCGCCGAGTTCCGGAAGGGCGCGAGCCCGGCCGAGAATGCGCTGATCACCGACCTGTTCGACCGGATCACGCTCTACGACATCAAGACCAGGACCGCGCAGGTGCGGAAGCTGCCCGACGGCCGCTTCCGGACCAATCTGACGATCGAGGCGCACAAGCTCTATGCCGACGGCAAGGGCAAGGAACGCGAGGCGCCGCTGGCCGAGCAGGCGGAGCTCGGCCTGTTCACCGCGATGCCGGGTCGCGGTGCGTTCGCGGCGAAGAACGTGCTGCTGCTGAAGCGTCTGCCGATCCGCAGCGGCACGCAGACCGTGACGCTGGTCAGCGCGCAGCGGCCGTCGTTCGCGGGCGTCGATCCCTACAACGTCCGAATCGACCGCAATTCCGACGACAATGTGATCGCCACCAGCGAATGACGCTGCGCACGCTGTATCCGCCGATCGAGCCCTATGCGTCGGGCATGCTCGACGTGGGCGATGGCCACCGTGTCCATTACGAACGCTGCGGCACGCCCGGCGCGAAACCCGCCGTGTTCCTCCACGGCGGTCCGGGCGGCGGCATCTCGCCGCTGCACCGACGGCTGTTCGACCCCGAGCGCTATGACGTGCTGCTGTTCGATCAGCGCGGCTGCGGCCGATCGACGCCGCATGCCGGGCTGGAGGCGAACACGACCTGGCATCTGATCGCCGATATCGAGCGGCTGCGCGCGCTGGTGGGCGTCGACCGCTGGCTGGTGTTCGGCGGCTCGTGGGGCTCGACGCTCGCGCTGGCCTATGCCGAGACGCATCCCGATCGCGTGAGCGAGCTGGTGGTGCGCGGCATCTATCTGCTCACCCGCGCGGAGCTGGACTGGTACTACCAGTTCGGCGTCTCGCAGATGTTTCCGGACAAGTGGGAGGCGTTCGTCGCGCCGATTCCGGAGGGCGAGCGCGGCGACATGGTCGCGGCCTACGCCAAGCTGCTGACCGGCGACGATCCCGTAGCCCGGATCGCCGCCGCCAAGGCGTGGAGCCTGTGGGAAGGGCAGACGATCACGCTGCTGCCCGATCCCGCGCTGGCGACCGCGCACGACGACGACCATTTCGCGCTCGCCTTCGCGCGGATCGAGAACCACTTCTTCTCGCACGGCGGCTGGCTGGAGGAAGGGCAGCTGCTGCGCGACGCGGGGCGCTAAGCGGCATCCCCGGCACGATCGTCCACGGCCGCTACGACATGCCGTGCCCGGCGCGTTACGCCTGGGCGCTGCACCGGGCATGGCCCGAGGCGGATTTCCACCTGGTCGAGGGGGCGGGGCATGCCTTTTCCGAGCCGGGCATATTGGACCGGCTGATTCGGGCGACGGACCAGTATGCGGGGAAGGGCGGGGTAGCCAGCCCCCTCTCCCCGGCGG
>CAXUMU010000312.1:0-3525 GCA_964252145.1 uncultured Sphingomonadaceae bacterium | reverse complement strand
CTGCGCGAGGGCGCCGCCGCCAACGAGATCGCGCGCGTCTACGGCGTGCTGAACGGCACCTGCAATTACATCCTGACCACGATCGAGGCGACGGGGCGCAGCTTTGCCGACGTGCTCGCCGAGGCGCAGGCGCTGGGCTATGCCGAGGCCGATCCCAGCTTCGACATCGACGGCATCGATACCGCGCACAAGCTGTCGATCCTCGCCAGCCTGGCCTTCGGCACGCGGCTGGATTTCCAGTCGGTCGCGGTGGCCGGCATCCGCCACGTCATCGCCGCCGACATCGCCGAGGCGCACGCGCTGGGTTTCCGTATCCGGCTGGTCGGCCTGGCCGAGGCGGGATCGAAAGGGCTGTTCCAGCGCGTCCACCCCTGCCTCGTGCCGCTCGGCCACCCGCTGGCGCACCTTGCCGGATCGCTGAACGCCGTGGTCGCGGAGGGCAATTTCCTCGGCCGGCTGGTGATGGAAGGCCGCGGCGCCGGCGAGGGGCCGACCGCGAGCGCCGTCGTCGCCGACCTGATCGACATCGCGCGCGGCGAATATGGCCCGGCCTTCGCGATGCCGGTCGCCAGCCTCGCCCAGCCGGCCCCGGCCAAGGCGGGCGAGCGGCGCGGCCGCGCCTATCTGCGCTTCACCGTCGCCGACCGGCCGGGCGTGCTGGCCGAGATTGCCGCCGCGATGCGCGACGCCGGCGTTTCGATCGAGAGCCTGATCCAGCGCGGCGCCGCGCCGGACGGAAGCGTGCTGCTGGTGATGGTGACGCACGAGGCGCCCGAGCGCTGCGTGGCCGACGCGCTGGAGCGGCTGGCGGGGTCGCAGAGCATCGTCGGCCGGCCGATGCTGATGCACATCCTGGACGTCTGAGCGCGCCTCGACATCCCGGCCCCGCCCCCCTATCGGAGCGGCAGCTTCGGAAGGGGACGTGACGGACATGGTCAAGGCAAGCTCGACGCTGGACCGCGTGCTGGTGCTGGAGATGGTGCGCGTCACCGAGGCGGCGGCGATCGCCGCATCCAAGCTGGTCGGCCGCGGCGACGAGAAGGCCGCCGATGCCGCCGCGGTCGAGGCGATGCGGATCGCGCTGAACGAGCTGCCGATGGACGGCACCGTGGTGATCGGCGAGGGCGAGCGCGACGAGGCGCCGATGCTGTATATCGGCGAGAAGGTGGGCTCCGCGATCGGCACCGGCCCGCGCATCGATATCGCGCTCGATCCGCTGGAGGGCACCACGATCACCGCGCAGGCCGGGCCGAACTCGCTCGCCGTGCTGGCGATCGCGGAGGAAGGCGGCCTGCTCAACGCGCCCGACGTCTATATGGATAAGCTGGCGATCGGCCCCGGCTATGCCGACGGGCTGGTCGGCCTGGACAAGTCGCCGACCGAGAACGTGCTGGCGCTGGCCACGGCCAAGGGCGTGCGCGCGGACGAGATCATCGCCTGCGTGCTGGACCGGCCGCGCCACGAGAAGCTGATCGCCGAGCTGCGCGCGCTGGGCTGCGGCATCATGCTGATCCCGGACGGCGACGTCGCCGGCGTGATCGCGGTGCCCAACCCCGAGACGCCGATCGCCATCTATATGGGCTCCGGCGGCGCGCCCGCGGGCGTGCTGGCGGCGGCGGCGCTGCGCTGCGTCGGCGGCCAGTTCCAGGGGCGGCTGCTGTTCCGCAACGACGACGAGCGCGCCCGTGCGCGCAAATGGGGTATCGCCGACCTCGACCGGATCTACCGGCTGGAGGAGCTCGCCAAGGGCGACGTGATCTTCGCCGCGACCGGCGTGACCGACGGATCGCTGCTGAAGGGCGTCAAGCGCCGCAAGGACGGCATCATGACCACCGAGACGGTGGTGATGCGCGCCAGCTCCGGCACGATCCGCTGGGTGCGCGGCGAGCATCGCATCGTCCGCTGATGATCCATGTCTCCTTCCGCGATTAGCGGGATCGCCCGCTCGATCCTGGACCAGCCGTGGCGCTGGCGCGGGATCGGCACGGACGGACGCGACGCGGGGTTTCAGCCCGACGATCTGGTGACCGGCCTGCTGCTGGCGCGCGGCTGCCCGCGCGAGGCGCTGCCGGCGCACCGCACGCCCACCATCCGCGGCTTCATGCCGGACCCGTCGATCTTCCGCGACATGGACCGCGCCGCCGAACGGCTGGCCGACGCGGTGACGGCGGGCGAGGCGATCACGATCTTCGGCGACTATGACGTCGACGGTGCGACCTCGGCCGCGCTGCTGGTGCGGCTGCTGCGGGGTCTCGGCAGCGATCCGCAGGCCTATATCCCCGACCGGCTGATGGAGGGCTATGGCCCGTCCGGCGCGGCGCTGGTGAAGATCGCCGAAGGCGGGGCGACGCTGATCGTGACGGTCGATTGCGGCGCGCAGGCGTTCGAGGCGCTGGCAATGGCGCGGGACGCCGGCGTCGACGTGATCGTGGTGGATCATCACCAATGCGCCGCCGCGCTCCCCGTGGCGCATGCGATGGTCAACCCCAACCGGCTGGACGAGGGTGACGGCACCGCGCACGGGCACCTTGCCGCCGTGGGGGTCGCGTTCCTGCTGGGCGCGGCGCTGTTGCGCGTGCTGCGCAATCGGGGCTGGTTCGCGGATCGGGCGGAGCCGAAGCTGATCGAGCTGCTCGACCTGGTCGCGCTGGGCACCGTCGCTGACGTCGCGCAGCTGCGCGGGCTGAACCGCGCCTTCGTGGCGCAGGGGCTGAAGGTGATGGCGGGCCGCCGCAACGTCGGCCTCGCCGCGCTGATCGAGGTGGCGCGGTTCGATCATGCGCCCACGTGCCACGAGCTGGGCTTCGCGCTGGGGCCACGGATCAATGCCGGCGGCCGGGTCGGCAAGTCCGATCTGGGCGTGCGCCTGCTGACGACCGCGGATCCGGAGGAAGCGCGCGGCATCGCGATCGAGCTCGACCGGCTGAACGAAGAGCGGCGCGGGATCGAGCTGGCGGTGTGCGAAGAGGCCGAGGCACTGGCCGCGCGCCAGGGCAACCGCGCGGTCGCCGTCGTGGCCGGAGCGGGCTGGCACCCCGGCGTGATCGGCATCGTGGCCGGGCGGCTCAAGGAGAAGTTCGGCCGCCCCGCGATCGTGATCGCGCTGGACGAGGGCGGCACCGGCAAGGGATCGGGCCGGTCGATCGCGGGCGTCTACCTCGGCGCGGCGGTGCTGGCGGCCAAGGACGGCGGGCTGCTCCGGGCCGGCGGCGGCCACGCCATGGCGGCCGGGCTGACCGTCGCGCCCGGCGGGATCGACGCGCTGGCCGACTTCCTGGAGGATCGGCTGGCGCAGGCGGTCGCCCGCGCGCGCGAGGACCGTGCGCTGCTGCTGGACGCGGTGCTGGCCCCCGGCGGCATCACCTGCGCGCTGGTCGAGGCGCTGGAGGCGGGCGGCCCCTACGGCGCGGGCTGGCCGGCGCCGCGCGTCGCCGCCGGCCCGGTGCGGATCGTGAAGGCGGACATCGTCGGCAACGGCCACGTCCGCGCGATCGTGAGCGGCAGCGACGGCGGATCGATCAAGAC
>CAXUMU010000311.1:1059-3543 GCA_964252145.1 uncultured Sphingomonadaceae bacterium | reverse complement strand
CCGCGGCGGGCACGATCTCCATCAGCCGCGGGTCGAACGGCGCGGGGATGATGTAATCCGGGCCGAAGCTGTGGACGCGCCCGCCGTAAGCCGCGGCGACCTCCTCCGGCACCTGCTGGCGCGCGAGCTGCGCCAGCGCGCGCGCGGCGGCGATCTTCATCTCGTCGTTGATCGTGGTCGCGCGCACGTCCAGCGCGCCGCGGAAGATGAACGGGAAGCCCAGCACGTTGTTGACCTGGTTCGGATAGTCCGAACGGCCGGTGGCGACGATCGCGTCGGGCCGCGCGGCCTTCGCCTCGGGCGGGGTGATCTCGGGATCGGGATTGGCCATCGCGAAGATGATCGGGCGTGCCGCCATGTCCTTGACCATCTCGGGCCGGAGCGCGCCGGCCGCCGAGAGCCCCAGGAAGATGTCCGCCCCCACCAGCGCTTCGGTCAGCGTGCGCCGGTCGGTCTCCACCGCATGCGCGGACTTCCACTGGTCCATGCCGTCGGTGCGGCCGCGGTAGATCACGCCCTTGCGGTCGCACATGATCACGTTGCCGTTCGGCACGCCCACCGCCTTGATCAGCTCGGTGCAGGCGATCGCGGCGGCGCCGGCGCCGTTCACGACCACCTTCACGTCCTCCATCCGCCGCCCGGTGAGGAACACCGCGTTGATCAGCCCTGCGACGGTGATGATTGCCGTGCCGTGCTGGTCGTCGTGCATGATCGGGATCTTCATGCGCTCGCGCAGCGTCTGCTCGATCACGAAGCAGGCGGGGGCGGCGATATCCTCCAGGTTGATGCCGCCGAAGCTGGGCTCCATCAGCTCGACCGCGTCGATGAAGCGGTCGACATCCTCGGTGTTGAGCTCGATGTCGATCGAATCGACGTCGGCGAAGCGCTTGAACAGCACCGCCTTGCCTTCCATCACCGGCTTCGAGGCGAGCGCGCCGAGATTGCCGAGGCCCAGGATCGCGGTGCCGTTCGAGATCACCGCGACCAGATTGCCCTTGGCGGTATAGTCGTAGGCGCAGGCGGGGTCCTTCGCGATCGCGCGCACCGGCACCGCTACGCCAGGCGAATAGGCCAGGCTCAGGTCGCGCTGCGTCGCCATCGGCTTGGAGGCGACGATCTCGATCTTGCCGGGCCGTCCCTGCGAATGGAACAGCAGCGCCTCGCGCTCGGAAAACTGGACGTTGCTGCCTTCGCTCATGCCGGTCCTCTACAAGCCAGTTGTCTTTTCAACGCATAGAGGCAGTCGGTATGGCGCGGAAGGACCAGTCTTCACGTGGAAGATCCCAACGGCAGAATGTTCACCCTCGTTCGCCGTACATCGATCGTCACCAGCGTACCTTGGTCCAGCTCGGCCGCCAGAGCTACGAGTGCCGCAACCACGGGCGGCCCGCAGAGTTCGGGGCTGACATCGGATGTGCGAAGCTGGACGACACTTTGGCCGCGACGTCCGCTGGCTGCAAGCATCGCCCCGAAATCAAGATCTTGCGTGAGCAGCAACAGGCCGGCTCGGTGCGCGTGATCCATGATCGTCCAGTCCGGAGCACGCGGATCGCCCACTTGGGACCAATGTTGCGCTTTGACATTGCGTGCGCTGAGCCACGCGACGCAGCGAGGCGAAAGATTCATGTCGAGGAGCAGGTTCATGCCGCGGCAAGGTCGATCTCGCGCTCGTCGGAGCGCCACGCTGCGTAGCGAAGCGACTGCAGAATGTCCTCGCGCTCCAGATACGGATAGTCCGCCAACAACTGCTCGATCGATCCACCATTGCCGATCGTGCCGACGATCATGGCCACGGTGACGCGCATGCCGCGTACGCACGGACGGCCGCCCATCACCATCGGGTTTAGCGTTATCCGGCTGAAATCGGTCGCCTGAGCCATCGCTGCACAGCGTAGCGACATCGCGACGCGAAGCAAGTTTGAGGCGCGCCACAATCCGGTTAATCGGGGCCGAATGGCGAATGCATCCACCCCGATGATGGCGCAATATCATGCGCTGAAGGCGCAGGCCGGCGATTGCCTGCTGTTCTACCGCATGGGCGACTTCTTCGAGCTGTTCTTCGACGATGCGAAGGCGGCGGCGCAGACGCTGGACATCGCGCTCACCGCGCGCGGCGAGCATGGCGGGCAGCCGGTGCCGATGTGCGGCGTGCCCGTACATGCCGCCGACGCCTATCTCGCCCGGCTGATCCGCGCCGGCCACCGCGTCGCCATCGCCGAGCAGATCGAGGCGCCGGCCGCGGCCAAGGCGCGCGGGGGCAAGAGCATCGTCGCGCGCGCGATCGTGCGCGTCGTCACCGCCGGCACGCTGACCGAGGAGGCGCTGCTGGATGCGCGCGCGCCGAACTGGCTGGTCGCGCTGGCCCGCGTGGGCGGCGCGATCGGGCTGGCGGCGACCGACATCTCGACCGGCCGGTTCGAGCTGGCCGAGGTGGCGCCCGCCGGGCTGGAGGCGGAGCTCGCCCGGCTGGGCGCGGCCGAGCTG
>CAXUMU010000311.1:387-1049 GCA_964252145.1 uncultured Sphingomonadaceae bacterium | reverse complement strand
ATGCCGAACAACGCGGTGCTGGTGCTGGCGGGCGACTTCGACAGCGCGCGCGGCGAGGATCGGTTGAAGCGGCTGCACGGGGTCGCGACGCTCGACGGTTTCGGCGCGATCAGCCGCGCGGGGCTGGCGGCGGCGGGCGGGCTGATCGCCTATCTCGATCAGGCGGGGCAGGGGACGCTCCCGTTCCTGCAACCGCCCGAGCGCCGGCTGCCGGCGGCGCACATGATGATTGACGCGGCCACGCGCGAGAGCCTGGAGCTGACGCTGGCATCGGGCGCGCGCAAGGGCAGCCTGCTCGACGCGACCGACCGGACGGTGACCGGCGCGGGCGCGCGGCTGCTCGCCGCCGATCTGGGCGCGCCGCTGACGGATCGGGCGGCGGTGGATGCCCGGCTCGATCTGGTCGCGTGGTTCGAGCGGGACGGTGGCGCCCGCGAGGCAGTGCGCGCCGCGCTTCGGCGCTTGCCCGATATCGGCCGCGCATTGGGGCGGCTGGCGGCGCGGCGGGGCGGCCCGCGCGATCTGGGGCAGCTGCGCGACGGATTGGCCGGCGCACGCGAATTGCACGGCCGGCTGTCGCGGATCGAGGATCGGCCGGCGCTGCTGGAGACGCTGCTGCCGCTGCTCGCCGGCCACGGCGCGCTGGTCGAGCACCTCACCCG
>CAXUMU010000311.1:0-377 GCA_964252145.1 uncultured Sphingomonadaceae bacterium | reverse complement strand
CGCGCCGCCGATCGACGCGGCCGACGGCGGCTATATCGCGGAAGGCTATGACGCGGCACTCGATGACCTGCGCGCGACGGGCGGCGCAGGGCGCCGCGCCATCGCCGCGCTGGAGGCGGCATTCCGCACGCGCACCGGCATCCCGAGCCTGCGCATCCGCCACAACGGCGTGCTGGGCTATCATGTCGAGGTCGCCGCGCGCTTCGCCGATCCGCTGATGCGCGCCGATTCCGGCTTCACCCACCGCCAGACGTTGGCGGGCGTCGTCCGCTTCAACGCGCCCGAGCTGCACGAGCAGGCGACCCGCGTCGGGCAGGCCGGCGCGCACGCGCTCGCCGCCGAGGCCGCGCATCTGGAGGAGCTGACCGAGGCGGCGC
>CAXUMU010000310.1:0-3561 GCA_964252145.1 uncultured Sphingomonadaceae bacterium | reverse complement strand
CCGCGATAGCGCTCGAACAGGTTGGCCGAGAATTGGTCGATCGAGATCGCGACCACCAGCCTGGGCTTGGGCGGAGGCGAGGCCGCCGCCGGCGCGGCGAAGCCGGCGAGAAGGGCGAGACCGGCGACGGCGCGTTTCAGCATGTCCATGCGCCGTGTTCGGCCGCGATGGCGCCGTTCGTCAAGCACGCCGGTGGACAAGCATCGATTCCGCCCCCAGACACGCGCGATCCCAGCCACCGGAGATGCGCGTGCAGCCGGACCGCCAGCCTCATCGCCTGCGATCGATCCTCGGCGGCTCGGCCGGCAACCTGGTCGAATGGTATGACTGGTACGCCTATTCCGCTTTCAGCCTCTATTTCGCCAAGGCCTTCTTCCCCTCGGGCGACCAGACGCTGGAGCAGCTGAACAGCGCAGCGGTGTTCGCCGTCGGCTTCGTGATGCGGCCGGTGGGGGCGTGGTTGATGGGCGTCTATGCCGACCGGCGGGGGCGCAAGGCGGGGCTGACGCTGTCGGTGACGCTGATGTGCCTGGGCAGCCTCGCGATCGCGCTGACGCCGGGCTACGCGCAGATCGGGACCGCGGCGCCGGTGATCCTGGTGCTGGCGCGGCTGGTGCAGGGGTTGTCGGTGGGCGGCGAATATGGCGCGTCCGCCACCTATTTGTCCGAGATGGCCGGCAGGAACCGGCGCGGTTTCTTCTCCAGCTTCCAGTACGTGACGCTGATCTCCGGCCAGCTGGTCGCGCTGTGCGTGCTGCTGGTGCTGCAGGCGGCGATGCCGGCCGCCGAGCTGGAGCGGTGGGGCTGGCGCATACCTTTCGCCGTCGGCGGGCTGCTGGCGATCGCGGTATTCTACATCCGCCGCGGGCTGGCCGAGACGCAGAGCTTCCGCAACGCGCAAGGCCAGGGCGAGCCGCGCTCCAGCGCCTGGGCGCTGTTCCGGCTGCACCCGCGCGCGGCGTTCACGGTGATGGCGCTCACCGCGGGTGGCACGCTCGCCTTCTACGCCTACTCCACCTACATGCAGAAGTTCCTGGTCAACACCTCGGGCTTCGGGCGCGAGGCGGCCACGGCGATCAGCGCGGCGGCGCTGTTCGTCTACATGCTGCTGCAGCCGGCGGCGGGCGCGCTGTCCGACCGGATCGGGCGCAAGCCGCTGATGGTGGCGTTCGGCGTGACCGGCATGTGCCTCACCTGGCCGATCTTCACCACGCTGGAGACGGTGCGCAACCCGATCACGGCTTTCCTGCTGGTGCTGGGCGCGCTGGTGATCGTGACCGGCTACACCGCGATTAACGCGGTGGTGAAGGCCGAGATGTTCCCGGCGCACATCCGCGCGCTGGGCGTCGCCCTTCCCTACGCGATCGCCAATGCGATGTTCGGCGGCACCGCGGAATATGTCGCCTTGTGGTTCAAGGCGCACGGGATCGAGCGCGGCTTCTACCTCTACGTGACGGCGATGATCGCGGTGTCGCTGGTCGCCTACCTGCTGATGCGCGACACCCGGCGCCACAGCCTCATTGCGGAGGACTGACGTCCTCGCCCGGAAGGCAGATGTCGTCGCCCAGCGTCTCGCGCAGATAGAGCCGGCCGACCAGCGTGTAGGCTACCACGAGCAGCGGCGCGGAGAAGAACAGCCCGTAGGTGCCGAACGCGAAGCCGAACGCCAGGATCACGAACAGCGTCATCGCCGGGGGCACCGAGACGACGCGGCGCTGCACCAGCGGCGTGATGAAGTTGGACTGGAACATGCGGACCAGCACATAGGTCGCGATCACGCCCCACACCGATCCGCCGCCGCCGGCCAGCGCGATCACGAGCGCCGGCACCATCGCCAGCGTCGGCCCGACATAGGGGATGAATTCGGACAGTCCCGCCAACAGTCCGAGCGCGGCGGCGGAGGGCACGCCGGTGATCCACAGGCCGATGCCGACCAGCGTGCCCATCGTCGTCATCAGCACGACCTGCGTCAGCAGCCACAGCCGGAGCGTTCGCCCGCAATCGTCCAGCGCGTCGCCCACCACGCCGCGATAGGGCGGCGGCGCGAGCAGCACCGCGCCGTCGCGGTAGAGCCGCGGCTGGGCGGAAAGGAACAGCGCGCCCACCAGCACGATCAGGAAATTGACGACGATCTGCCCCGCCCCCAGGCTCGCGCCCGCCGCCAGCGTCGCCGCGCGGCCGCCGTGAATGATCGTCGTGCCGCCTTCCAGGAACGCCCGGCCGAGCGCGCCGCGCTCCAGCACCGCGCGCACCGCCGCCCACTCGCCGGGAAGGCGGCGGCCGAGATCGGCATATTGCCGGCCGATCTCGCTGCCGAACAGCCAGCCGATCAGCGCCAGCGCCGCGAGCAGCAGGACGATCGCGATGCCCAGCGCCGCCGCGCGACGCATGCCGCTGCGCGCCGCGATCCAGTCCGCGATGGCCGACAGCAGCACCGCGCCCATCACCGATCCGAACGCCAGCAGCAGCAGATCGGTGATCTTGTAGAGGAAAGCGACCAGCGCCAACGCGAGCGCGAGGAACGCGACCCGGCGAAGGAAGCGGCGGTCGCGCTCGTCCGGCGCCAGTCGCGCGCGCTTGTCCTCCCCGTCCGGCACGCGGCCACAACGGATCAATCCACCAAGCGTGCCTTGTGCGGGGTGATCTGACCAACGCTGTCACTCTTCGGCAACAGGTCGGGCGACTGATGCGAGCGATCGCCCATTGCGCCGCAACATAAGAGCGGACAGTAGGTTCAGCGGGCGACGCCGGCGGCGCCAGATCAGGATCGGTCCACGTATGGCGGATGACGAAAAGCAGCGCGACGACGAGAAGCGGGACGACGCCAAGCCGGACGAGAAGACCAAGGACGCCAAATCCGGCAAGGGCGATGACGCTTCCGGCAACGACGACGCCGAGGACGACGGGTCCGGAGCCGAGAAGAAGGACGAAGAGGATTCCGGTCCGCCGCTCTACCGCAGGCCATTATTCTGGATCGTCGGCGGGATCGTGCTCGCGCTGGTCTTGGTCGGCGGGCTGCTGTGGTGGCTGCACGCGCGCCAATTTGTGAGCACCGACGATGCGTTCGTGGATGCGCACATCGTGCGCATCGCGCCGGAAGTGTCCGGCAAGCTCGTCTCGGTGGCGGACGCCGACAACCGCCATGTCCGCACCGGCCAGCTGCTCGCGGTGGTCGAGCCGGACAATCCGCAGGCGCAGCTGGAGCAGGCGCAGGCCGGTGTGCTGGAGGCGATCGCCAACGCGAAGCAGGCCGAGGCGCAGGTCGCCGCGGCGCGTGCCGATCGTGCGCAGGCGCGCGCCAACGCCGTCGGCCCCGCCGCCGACGCGCGCAAGGCCGCGCTGGATCTCGACCGCTATCTCGCGCTCCGCCGCATCGATGCGGCCGCCGCCGCCGCGACGCAGATCGATCAGGCGCGCGCCGCCGCCGAGCGGACCGCCGGCCAGGCCGCCGCCGCGCGCCGCCAGATCGGCAGCGCCGCGGCACAGGTGCTCGTCGCGATCCGGCGGGTGGAAGCGTCGAAGGCGCAGGCACTCGCCGCCCGGGCGCGCGTGGCGCAGGCG
>CAXUMU010000309.1:0-3569 GCA_964252145.1 uncultured Sphingomonadaceae bacterium | reverse complement strand
GTCGAACCCGCGCAGCGTTCCGGCCAACACGCCGCCCAGCGTGCGCGTGGACGAGCGCGCCGTGCCCGCGAGCGTAGCGAAGCGTCGCTTGGTGGCACTGTAGAAGAACGCGCTGAGGATCGGCGGACCGTCACCACGCTTCGGACCCATGACATGGAGGCCGCTCAAGCGGTCGCCTCCCGCCGCCGTGTCGTCGAACGCATCCGGGCGGGGCCGCACCTCGCGAACGTCGAACAGGTCCGCCGTCCATCCTCTGCGCGACAGTGTCGCCCTGCCTCCGTCCCACGATCGCCGGACATTCGGCGCGTCGCGGGCGCCGACGAGTTCAAAGGTCATTTCCGCACGGCCGACGAGAAATCGCGTACGATCATCGGCGAGCAGTTCGACATAACCTTGCTGGACGTCGAGGACGTCACGGACCAGCGGCGACGGAGGGCCGCCGCCCGAGCGCAGGTGCGCGCCGAGCTGGACGTAGCCTCCGACCGCGCCCGACCGCGCGCCCACGCCCGCCAGCGCGCGATGGTAGGCCGTCGCGCGATCGTCGTCGCCTGGCTGAGACGAACCATCGATCACCTCGACGCGCTCTCGCAGCGCGAGGTCGTAGTGGACGCCGGGTTCCGTAAGAGGCTCGTCGTTCGGCCTCTGCTGCGCGACGGCGGCGGTGGTCGGCAGCAGGCAGCCGGCGAGGACGCGGCGCAGCCCCCGCCAGAGGGTCAGATGACCGCCCTCTCCAGAAAACGCAGCCAGCGTTCGAGCGACTCTTCGAGGGCGGAGCGCGAACCGGACACATCCGCTTCGACCGCCGCCCCGGACCAGCTCTCCGCCGTTTCGACCCGCGTCGCGCCGGCTTCGTCGGAAAAGCGCCACTCGTGCAGGCCCACGACGCCGCCAGCGGGGCCGCCCCAAAGCGTGCGGGCCAACGGCTCCACCGCATGGACGGTGGAGCGGATCGGCCCGTCAACGCCGCGGGTCTTCCAAGTGAATACCGCGCCCGGTGCGAAAGGTGCCGCCAACGTGGCTTCCTGCACATCCTCCTGCCAAACCGGCCAGCCCGCGATATCGATGTGGCGGTGCCAGACCGCCTCCCGCGGAGCCGCGATCAGCCGGCGGACGGTCACGACGACAGGCGCGGCGAGGTCGATCCCGTTCGGCGTCACGCGACACCCGCGACCTTGTCGTCCACCCACGAGCCATGCACCCCCGCCGGGATCCAGCTCGGAAGCGAGACGACGGCCTGCGGCCTGCCTTTGAACGATGTCGCGTCGATGATTTCCAGGCGGCTCCGGCCACTGCGGACATCGCTGACGTAGCTGAACAGCCAGCCGTGATCCTCGGCCGTCCCGCGCGGATCGGGAACGAACCACGGCTCCTCCGGCTGCTGACCTTCAGGATATTCGCGCACCGCGACCTCGCCGCTCTGGCCGTCGATCTTGAGGAGCGCGTTGTGCGCCAGCCCGCCGCCCGGGAACGCCTCCGCATAGGTGTAGCGGTTGCGCCGGCCGAGTAGCTTCTGGTTGATGGTCGGAAAATCGTTGGAGATGTCCGTGCGCACCTCGCGCGTCACCGTCCCGCGGGCGGGGTCTACCGTCCAACGAGCGAATTTGTCCCCCTGAACGAGCCAGGGTGGGTGGCCGGGCAGGCTCATCAGCCATTTGCCGAAGCGATCCCACCCCGCCTTGTCGTATAGGGTGCTCTCGAGGTTGATGGTGCCGTCGGGATTCTCCCACGCGTTCGCGATGTGGAAGTAAAAGAACGGGTCCGCCGGGAACCATCGGACCGGCCCCTTGCTCCGATCGCGCGGCATGACGCCGATCTTCGCCTGGTAATTATCATTCCAGCGGTAAGGGAACGGCACCTTACTCTGAGGATCGAAGACGACGCTCGGGTCGAAGAAGATCACGTAGTTCGGCGTGATCGCGAAGTCGTGCATGATCGAAGGACCGGAGCCGGCCACCGGCTCCTGGTGGGTCAGCACGCCCTCGGGCGACACGCGGAAGTAGCTGAGGAACGGCGGTTTGGGCCCGTAGCTGATGAACAGCATCTCCCCCGTCGCCTGGTCGATCTTGGGGTGGGCCGTCATCGGCGCCTTTAGCCGTCCGCCGAAATCGAAAGGCCCGCGCGTCTCCAGGTCGGGCGTGACCAGGAAGGGCAGGTTCACCTCCTGCAGCGCGTAGATGCGGCCGGCGTGAGCGTAGACGCTGGTCGCCGCGGCGCTCGCCGTAAGGTCGAACGAGCCGTCCTTGCGCACCAGCGGCTTGCCCACCAGAGCGGGGGTCTTGACCCAACGGTTTCGATACCACAGCGCGCGCCCGCCGCTGATCCTTATCCCATGCAGCATGCCATTGCCGGCGAACCAATATGGCGGGACCAGCTCGGGCTTGGGATTGTGGCCGTTGCGCATATAGACCCCCGAGATCGTCGAGGGCACGGAGCCGACCACGTCCAGATGGTCGAGCGTCAGCTCGCGGAGCTGCTGGCGATAGTGCCCCTCAACGAAGTCGGGAGCGGGCTTTGCGCTCTTCGCACCCATAGCGGACGGTGAGCAGGAGGATAGCGCGAGCGTCGCGCCGCCCGCTGCGACGAGTTCCCGACGGGTGAAAGCCCCGGACTCGAACAAGTTCGACATTGGTACCTCCTCGATAGCATCCATCGCGCCCTCGGCCGCACCTTCGCCAATCCAAAAACCTTATGGCGATCATTCACGCGGTCTATGTTCTCCCTGCGGCGAGCCCTTGCGGCTCGATCGAACAAGGCTCCGGCTTGGACCAAGATCAGCGCTGCGAGTGTGCTGGTGATTGCAGCGAGAGGAAAGGGCTCTCATCATTGCGGGATCGAGCAGCCGTGCGCCTGCGTCGAACACTGCATCGGCCATGATAGATGCGTCTTGCGAGGTTGCCGTGACAACTTTGACGACGGGCGGCTGCAACAATGCTGGGACATCTGTCGTTTGGGGTCGCTTATCTTGGACGGGCGATCGCCTTCTACGAGACTGCGCTACGCCTTGGCGGTCGAGATGCCGGTCCACCGGGCCCGCGCGCGCACTATGGTCCTAAATACTATGCAGCCTTCGTTTTCGATCTCGACGGATACAAGCTGGAGCCAGTCTATCAGCTGCGGAGAAGCTTGTGTGAATGTATCGCCTCGCGTGTCTCGGCCATCGACACCGCTTAATTGGGTCAGCGACTTAGCAGCTTTACGCAAGTTATCCTTCCGGCCGTATAGTGGTAGTTGAGGGCCGCATCCGTGTCATGGGCGGAAGCGGCGCTCACGTGCCACCGCCCTTGCGGAAGTCGAGCAGCCGGATGCCGAGCTTCCGGGCCTTGTCGGCGAGGTTGTCGGTGACGCCGGTGCCGGGGAACACCACGACCCTGATCGGCAGCGTCTCCAGCATGGCGTCGTTGCGCTTGAATGGCGCTGCGCGCTTGTGCCCATCTCAGTCGGGCTATCTGCCATCAGGCATTACATTGACGGTGCGTCCGGGCGACTCGCCCGCAATGCGACTAAATCAGCTTGTCTCCCGAAGATGCCCCAGTTCTCTTCCGCGACTTCATGGATGACTACGTACACCG
>CAXUMU010000308.1:0-3586 GCA_964252145.1 uncultured Sphingomonadaceae bacterium | reverse complement strand
CCGATCTACGGCCTTGCGGTGATCGGGACCTGCCCCCGGGCGGCGGTGCGCCGGCGGCGGGATTGGCGGGCGCATGCGGCGCGGGCGCGGGCGCGGCGGCGCTGTGCCCGCCGCTGAACTGGCCGCCGAGCGGGCCGTGATCGCCGAAGATGGCGGTCTTGATCTTGTCGAAAAAGCTCATCGTGTCGTGCTCCGTGTGATCGCTCTGAAGCGGCGGTCGACGCATCAATGAGCGAGGCGGCGGGAAAGTTGCGTTGCCGGCATGATCGTGCGTCGCACCGGAAAGCCATTGCGTCGCATGCCCTTTATCGGCAGCCCACGCGTCATGGCCCCGGCGACTTCCGATGCGCGCATGCTGATCGACCGGCTCGGCCTGGCGCCGCATCCCGAGGGCGGCTGGTACCGCGAGACGTGGCGCGGCGAAGCCGATGCAAGTGGCCGCTCCGGCGGCACCGCGATCCTGTTCCTGCTGGAGCAGGGACAGCGCTCGCACTGGCACAAGGTGGACGCGGCCGAGATCTGGGCGTGGCACGCCGGCGCCCCGCTCGCGCTGTCGATCGCGCCCGGAGATACGGGGCCGGTGACCACGACCACGCTGGGCGGCGACGTGCTGCGCGGCGAGGCACCGCAGGCGATCGTGCCGCCGCATCATTGGCAGGCGGCGCACGCCCCGCGCGGCTGGGCGCTGACCAGCTGCTTCGTCGTTCCCGGCTTCGACTTCGCCGGCTTCACGCTGGCGCCGGCGGGATGGGCACCGGGCGGATAGCGCGGCGGTCGTCGGAACGCCCTTGACGCCGCGCGCGATGTTGGGCGGAGTGGGTGGCAATGACCGGCACCCTCATCCTCTCGCCGCGCAGCACGAGCCGTCCGCGGGGAGCGCCATGAGCGACATGATCGATTGCCCCTCGCCCAATTTCGACGATCGCTCGGCTCCGGTCAGCATCATCGTGCTGCACTATACCGGCATGCACGACGCCGCCGCAGCGATCGCCCGGCTGACCGACGCCGAGGCCAAGGTCTCCAGCCACTATCTCGTCGCGGAGGACGGACAGGTGCTGCGGCTGGTCGACGAGGACAAGCGCGCCTGGCACGCCGGCAAGTCGCACTGGCGCGGAATCGACGACGTCAATTCGGCGAGCGTCGGGATCGAGCTCGTCAATCCCGGCCACGAATGGGGCTACCGCCCGTTTCCGGAGGCGCAGATGGGCGCGCTGATCCCGCTGATGGCCGATATCGTCGGCCGTCACGGCATCACCCGCGGCAACATCGTCGGCCATTCCGATATCGCGCCCGAACGCAAGGTGGATCCGGGCGAACTGTTCGATTGGGAACGGCTGGCCAAGGTCCGGCTCGCGCTGCCGCGTCCGCGCAAGCACCTGACCGATCCGCACTGGACCGACGGCGGGTTCCTGCTGGCGCTGGAGCGGTTCGGCTACGAAGTGCTGGACGGGGCGGCCGCCACGCGCGCGTTCCAGCGCCGCTTCCGCCCCGAGACGATCGACGGCGTGATCGACGGCGAGTGCCGCGCGATCCTGCTGTCGCTGTTGACCGGCGGCGACAAGGGCGCGGAACGGCGGCTCGGCGGGGGTTGAGCGAAGCGCCGCCTGCGCCTAACGCTGCCGCCGTGCCAGAGGGTCGGGCGACCGCCGGCCCCGGACCCGGTCCGGGGCGGGAGGAAAGTCCGGGCTCCAAGGAGTGACGGTGCCGGGTAACGCCCGGCGGGGGCGACCCCAGGGAAAGTGCCACAGAAAGCATACCGCCCGGCGGCCCCGGACTTGTTCCGGGGTCCGGGTAAGGGCGAAACGGTGCGGCAAGAGCGCACCGCGCGGCCGGTAACGGCAGCGGCACGGCAAACCCCACCGGGAGCAAGACCGAATAGGGGCGGCGCATGGGTTCACTCCGCCCAGTCGCCCGGGTTGGTTGCTTGAGGCCGCGGGCAATCGCGGTCCTAGAGGAATGGTCGCCCAGCCGGCATCCGCCGGCGGACAGAACCCGGCTTACAGACCCTCTGGCATTTTTACTTGGACCGCGGCGCCGCGACTTTACAGCGCGGCGGCGATGCGCGACCGTTGCTCCGGGATCACAGGGGGGCAAGCATGAGCGTCGTCGATCGAGTCAAGAACATCCTGCTGACACCGAAGACCGAGTGGCCGGTGATCGCCGCCGAGCCGGCCACCATCGGCGGCATCTACACCAGCTACGCCGTCATCGTCGCGCTGCTGCCGGTGATCGGCATGCTGATCGGATCGCTGCTGCTGGGCCATCTGGCCGGGTTCGCCTTCATCCTGGTGCCGGCGATCGTCGGCTACGCCGTCGGCCTGGGGCTGCTGTACGTGATGGCGCTGATCGCCGATGCGCTGGCGCCGGGCTTCGACGGCCGCAAGAACCTGATCCAGGCGTTCAAGCTCGTCACCTATTCCGCCACGCCGCAATGGGTTGCCGGATTCTTCGCGTTCATTCCCGGGCTGGGGCTGCTGCTGTCGCTCGCCGGCTTCGCCTACGGCGCCTACCTGCTCTACCTCGGCGCGCAGGCGACGATGGGCGTGCCCGAGGCCAAGGCGCCCGGCTACACCGCGGTCACGATCATCATCTGGATCGTGCTGGGCATCTTCGTGATGTCGGCGATCGTCGGGGCGGTGGTCGCCGCGATGATCGGCGGGATGGCGCTGTCCGGCCCCTATGCGGGCTGATTCCGATCATGGCGCGCCGCCGCGGATGCCGCTAAGGCACCGCGGATGGCGCGCACCTCCCGCACGAACGACTGGGGCTTTCCTCGCTGGCGCGGCTATGGCAGCGAGCGCGCCGCGACGACGGTGCGGATGTGCGACCGCCACGGCTGCGATCAGCCGGGCGACCGCCCCGCGCCCAAGTCGCCCAACAGCTCGGAGCGCTGGTATTTTTGCGAGACGCATGCCGGCGAATATAATCGCAACTGGAACTACTTCGAGGGCCTGAGCGCCGAGGATGCCGCGCAGCGCGAGGCGGACGAGCGCGGCGCCGCGTCGGGCTATGCAGAATCCTCGCATTATAGCTGGGGCGGACCGGGCGACGGCAGCCGCTCGCGCGACGAGATGCGCGCGCTCGGCGTGCTGGATCTGGAGCAGGATGCCGATTTCGATGCGGTGAAGGCGGCGTGGCGGCGGCTGGCCAAGGCCAACCATCCCGACGTCAACCCGAACGACCCGGCCGCCGCCGTGCGCTTTCAGGGGATTCAGGCCGCCTATGAGGTGCTGCGCCAGGCCGAGGAGCGCCGCCAGGCGTGAAGCGGTCGGCCCGGTCGGAATGGCGGACGGTCGTGCTGGTGTGCGGCAAGTGCACGCGCAAGCTGGGCGGCGGGTTCGGTGCGAAGGGCAACACCCCGCTCGCCAAGGCGGTGCGCAAATGGGCCAGCGGCGGCAAGGGGCGCAAGGCGCATGCCGGCGTGGTCGAGGTGCCGTGCCTCAAGATCTGCCCGAAGCATGCGGTGACGGTGATCGATGCGGCGCGGCCGGGCGAATGGCTGATCATCCAGGCGGGCACGCCGGTGGCGGACGTGGCGGCGCGGCTGGGGATGAAGCCTAGGTAGCCCCTCCCCTTCAGGGGAGGG
>CAXUMU010000307.1:2734-3605 GCA_964252145.1 uncultured Sphingomonadaceae bacterium | reverse complement strand
GCTTCCTCGATCACCTTCTGGTGGCGGCGCTGGAGCGAGCAGTCGCGCTCGAACAGGTGGACCACCCGGCCGTGGGTGTCGCCGAAGACCTGCACCTCGATATGGCGGGGCGACAGGATGTATTTCTCGATCAGCACGCGGTCGTCGCCGAACGAGGCGGCCGCCTCGCGCCGGCAGCTGTCCAGCGCATCGGCGAACGCATCGGCGCGTTCGACCTGACGCATGCCCTTGCCGCCGCCGCCGGCGACCGCCTTGATCAGGACGGGATAGCCGATCGCATCCGCCTCGGCCTGCAGCCGCGCGGGCGTCTGATCCTCGCCCATATAGCCCGGCGTCACCGGCACGCCCGCGGCGATCATCCGCGCCTTGGCCGCATCCTTCAGCCCCATCGCCCGGATCGCCGACGCCGGCGCGCCGACCCACACCAGCCCCGCCGCAACCACCGCCTCGGCGAACTCGGCATTTTCGGAGAGGAAGCCGTAGCCCGGATGGATCGCCGCCGCGCCCGTCTCCGCGGCGGCGGCGAGGATCTTCGCCTGCACCAGATAACTTTCGCGCGCGGGCGCCGGCCCGATGCAGACGCCCCCGTCCGCCTCGCGCACGAACGGCATGCCCGCATCGACATCGGAATGCACCGCGATCGTACGAATGCCGAGCCTGCGCGCGGTCCGGATGATCCGCCGCGCGATCTCGCCGCGATTGGCGACGAGGAGGGAGCGGATCATCAGAGATCCTCCCCGGCACGGGGAGGGGGACCAGCCGCAGGCTGGTGGAGGGGGGGCGCAACAAGCGCTGCGATCGCGGCAGCGGCGTTGTCAGCATCCTTAAGCACGTCGGCTGCGGCAACTCGAATGATGCGCAGTCCATTTTC
>CAXUMU010000307.1:0-2724 GCA_964252145.1 uncultured Sphingomonadaceae bacterium | reverse complement strand
TGCGTTATCGGACAGGAAACAATCGCGCGCCGCATCTTTCTCCGGACGTGACCCCAATCCATGCGCCCCGCCGTCGATCTCGATGACCAGCCTCGCATCGGCGCAGAAGAAATCCACGACATAGGATCCGATCGGGTGCTGGCGGCGGAAGCGCGCGCCAAGACTTTTGCCGCGAAGTCGCTCCCACAACATGACTTCCGGCAGCGACATCGCGCGGCGCAGCTTGCGGGCGTGCACGACCTCCGGACGCAGCATCTGCTCGACGCCCCCTCCACCGCGCTGCGCGCGGTCCCCCTCCCCGTTCCGGGGAGGATCGAATACAGGCACCTCCCTCACATCCGGAACACCCCGAATGCGGCCCGCTCCGGAACCGGCGCGTTCAGCGTCGCCGCAAACGCAAGCCCCAGCACATCGCGGGTCTGGGCCGGATCGATGATGCCGTCGTCCCATAGCCGCGCGGTCGCGTGATAGGGGCTGCCTTCCGCCTCGAACCTAGCGCGGATCGGCGCCTTGAACGCTTCCGCCTCCTCCGCCGTCCACGTCTCCGCATTGCGGTGGACGGTCGCCAGCACGCTCGCCGCCTGCTCGCCGCCCATCACGCTGATCCGGCTGTTCGGCCAAGTGAACAGGAAACGGGGCGAATAGGCCCTCCCGCACATGCCGTAATTGCCCGCGCCGAAGCTGCCGCCGATCAGCACCGTGATCTTGGGCACCTGCGCCGTCGCCACCGCCGTCACCAGCTTGGCGCCATGCTTGGCGATTCCCTCCGCCTCATATTTGCCGCCGACCATGAAGCCTGAGATGTTCTGCAGGAACAGCAGAGGCACGCGCCGCTGGCAGGCCAGCTCGATGAAGTGCGCGCCTTTCTGCGCGCTCTCCGAGAACAGCACGCCGTTGTTGGCCAGGATCGCGACCGGCATGCCCCAGATATGCGCGAAGCCGCACACCAGCGTCGTGCCGTAGAGCGCCTTGAACTCGTGCAGCTCGGACGCGTCGACGATCCGCGCGATCACCTCGCGCACGTCGTACGGCGCGCGCACGTCGTCGGGCACGATACCGTACAGCTCGGCCGGGTCGTAGCGCGGCGGCCGCGGGTCGGCGCGGGCGACGTCCGCACCGCGCGCGTCCCCCAGCGTCGCGACGATGTCGCGGACGATCAGCAGCGCCTGCTCGTCATTCTCGGCGACGTGATCCACCACGCCGGACTTGCGGCCGTGCGTGTCGGCCCCGCCCAGTTCCTCGGCCGAGATCACCTCGCCGGTCGCCGCCTTCACCAGCGGCGGCCCGGCCAGGAAGATCGTCCCCTGCCCGCGCACGATCACGCTCTCGTCGGCCATCGCCGGCACATAGGCGCCGCCCGCGGTGCAGCTGCCCATCACGCAGGCGATCTGCGCGATGCCCTCGGCCGACATCTGCGCCTGGTTGAAGAAGATCCGGCCGAAATGATCGCGGTCGGGGAACACCTCGGCCTGGTGCGGCAGGTTCGCGCCGCCGCTGTCGACGAGGTAGATGCACGGCAGCCGGTTCTGCTGCGCGATCTCCTGCGCGCGCAGATGCTTCTTCACCGTCATCGGGAAATAGGCGCCGCCTTTCACCGTCGCGTCGTTGGCGAGGATCATGCACTCGCGCCCGCGTACCCGGCCGATGCCCCCGATAACGCCGGCGCCCGGCGCGCCGTCGTCGTACATGCCGTTCGCCGCCAACGCGCCGATCTCCAGCAACGGCGACAGCGGATCGAGCAGCCGCGCCACCCGGTCGCGCGGCAAGCTGCTGCCGCGGGCGACATGGCGCTCGCGGTGCCGCTCGCCGCCGCCCAGCGCCGCGGCGGCGACTCGCGCGCGCAGCTCATCGGCCAGCGCGCGGTTGTGCGCGGCATTGGCGCGGAAGCCGTCCGACTGCGGGTCGACCAGCGTCGGCAGGACCGTCACTGCGCGCGCGGCGCGTCGTGGCCGATCAGCTCGCGACCGATCAGCATGCGGCGGACCTCGTTGGTGCCCGCGCCGATGTCGAGCAGCTTGGCGTCGCGCAGGTAGCGTTCGACCGGCCAGTCCTTGGTATAGCCCGCCCCGCCCAGCGCCTGCACCGCCTCGTTCGCCACCTTCACCGCATTCTCGGACGCGAGCAGGATCGCGCCCGCCGCGTCGAACCGCGTCGTCTGCCCGGCATCGCAGGCGCGCGCGACCGCATAGGAATAGGCCCGCGCCGAATTCAGCGCGACATACATGTCGGCGATCTTGGCCTGCATCAGCTGGAACGATCCGATCGCCTGGCCGAACTGCCGCCGATCGCGGACATAGGGCGTGACCACGTCGAGGCACGCCTGCATGATCCCCAGCTGGATGCCGGAAAGCACGACCCGCTCATAATCGAGCCCGGACATCAGCACCTTCACGCCGCCGTCCACCGCGCCCATCACCTGGCCGTCGGCCACGAAACAGTCGTCGAACACCAGCTCGCCGGTGGGCGATCCGCGCATACCCATCTTGTCGATCTTCTGGCCGACCGAGAAGCCGGGCATGCCGGCCTCGATCAGGAACGCGGTGATGCCCCGAGATCCCGCGTCCGGATTGGTCTTGGCGTAGACCACCAGCGTGTCGGCATGGTGTGCGTTGGTGATCCAGAACTTCGTGCCGTTGAGGATGTAGCCGCCGTCCGCCTTGTCGGCGCGCAGCTTCATCGAGACGACGTCCGATCCCGCCCCCGCCTCCGACATGGCGAGGCTGC
>CAXUMU010000306.1:846-3613 GCA_964252145.1 uncultured Sphingomonadaceae bacterium | reverse complement strand
GTGCTGGGCGGCGGCCTCGCCGGCCGCGCGCGCGACGCGCTGATGGCCGACCCGCGCCGCCGGCCGATGGATTATGTCGGGCGCGAAGTGGTGCGCCTCTCGACCACGCCCGGCCTGTCGGGCGGGACGCTGCTGCCGCGCCCGTTCACGCTGCGCGTGTTCGCCGCGCGCGATGCGACCGGCCGGTGGACGGTGATGCCCGGCGGCTTCGCCCGGCTGGGCGACGATGCCGACGTGCGCGCGGCGGTGATGGGCGAGGGCGCCTTCTCGGCCGACGTGTGCGTGCTGGGCGACAGGCCCGACGCGTCGACCTCGCTGTTGCCCAGCGCGGTGCCGATCCGGCGCAACCCGGGCACGCTGCCCAGCCGCGCCGCCGACAATCTGTTCTGGCTCGGCCGCTATCTCGAGCGCGGCGACGCCACGCTGCGGCTGGTGCGGGTCGCGCTGGGCGGTACCATCGATGCCGACGGCGGCGCGGCGCGATCGCCCGCTACGATGACGCGGATGGCGGACATGCTGATCGCCTCCGGCGCGGTGGATGTCGACGAGGACGAAGAGGAAGCCGGCCGCCGCCCCGACCTCCAGACGCTCGCGCACGACGCGCTGGACGGCGACGCCGGTGCGAGCGTGCGCCAGCTGATGCGCAGCGTGCACGATATCGGCGAGGGCACGCGCGATCGCCTGTCCGCCGAGGTGTGGCGGCTGATCGATGCGCCGCGCGAACGCCACGTCGGCCCGGACGTCGCCGCCGCGCTGAACCGCGCGACCATCCTGCAGGAGCGTTTCTCCGCGCTCGCCGGGCTGGCGGCGGAGAATATGGGCCGCACCGCCGGCTGGCGCTTCCACGATCTGGGCCGGCGGATCGAACGCGCGCTGCAGGTCTGTCGGCAGCTGCGCGTGTTCGCCGCCAACGCCGCGCTCGCCGACGACCTGACCACCTTGCTCGACCTGAACGACAGCCAGATCAGCTACCGCGCGCGCTACCTGACCGGATTGGCGCTGGCGCCGGTGCGCGACCTGATCGCGCTGGATCCCTATAACCCGCGCAGCCTGGTCTATCAGGTCGGAGTGATCCGCGAGCATCTCGCCGCGCTGCCCAGCTTGCGCGACGACGGCATGGCCGAGGAGCAGCAGGAGATCGCGACCGAGATCGATGCGCTGGTCGCGATGGCACGCGCCGAGAAGCTGGGGGCGGAGGCGGTCGCGCCGATCGAGAACCGGCTCTACGCGCTGTCGGACGCGATCAGCCGGCGCTTCTTCCTGCAGGGCAACGAGACGATCCGGGCGGCGGGGATGACGCTGGCATGATGGGCGGTCCATATTTTCCGGAGATGGATCCGCCGTTTGCACTGAGCCTGTCGAAGTGCCTGCGCGGGGGCTTCGACAAACTCAGCCCGAACGGGGTCTGGTTTTGCAAGTTGGGCCCGGCATGATCTACGACGTCACCCATCGTACCAGCTTCCGCTATCCGAGCGCCGTGCGGTTCGCGCGCTGCAACCTGCGGCTCGTGCCGGTCTCGTGGGACGGGCAACGGGTCGAGGGCCATGCGCTGATCGTCCGCCCCCGCGCCTCGGTGAGCGCCACGCGCGGCGGCGGCTATCCGGTCAACGTCACCCGCGTCGTGATCGACGAGCCGTCGCGCGACCTGGTGGTCGAGAGCCGTTTCCGCGTCACCGTCGATCGGCTCGCGCCGGATGTGCTAACGGACGATCCGAGCGTCGCCGAGGTCGCCGCCGCCGCGCTCGAATCGCGCGATCTGTCGCCGGCCGGACCGCCCAATTTCCTGTTCGCCTCGCCGATGGTGCCGCTCGATCCGGACATCGCCACATGGTGCGCGGAGGAATTGCTGCCGACGCGCGGCATCGTCGAGGCGGCCTATGCGCTCACCCGCCGCATCACCCGCGACTTCAGATATGACGGCGACGCGACCGAACTCGATACCACGCCGGCCGAAGCGTTCGCGAAGCGCCACGGCGTCTGCCAGGATTTCGCGCACATCATGATCGCGGGCGCGCGCGCCGCCGGCATCCCGGCCGCCTATGTCAGCGGCTATCTGCGCACCTATCCGCCGCCCGGCAGGCCGCGGCTGGTGGGGGCGGATGCGACGCACGCCTGGGTGATGCTCTGGTGCGGCGAGAGCCGGGGCTGGCTGGGCTTCGATCCGACCAACGCCTGCGCGATGGCGGGCGATCACATCGTCACCGCTGTGGGCCGCGACTATGCGGACATCTCGCCGATCGACGGCATCTTCCTCGGCCGCCGCAGCAAGAAGATCGACGTGTCGGTGGACGTCGCCCCGGTGGAATAGGATTTCGCGCCGCCCTTGTGGTAAGCGGGCGCAACACACATCTACTGTTGCACATCGGCAACAGTTGGCCAACCGACCGGCTTGGGCGAAACGGAGACCATGGCAGACCTCTACCAACGACTGGGCGTGGCGCGCGGCGCGAGCGAGGCCGAGATCAAGAAGGCATACCGCAAGCTCGCCAAGGAGCTGCATCCCGACCGCAACAAGGACAATCCCGCCGCGACCGCGCGCTTCAGCGAGGTGACCGCCGCCTACGACCTGCTGTCCGACAAGGACAAGCGCGCGCAATATGATCGCGGCGAGATCGACGACAACGGCAATCCCAAGGCGGCGTTCGGCTATGGCGCCGGCCCCGGCGGCGCGGCCGGCTTCCGCCCCGGCCAGGGCGGCGTGAACTTCGAGTTGGGCGGCGACAGCGGCGAGTTCGGCGAAATCTTCGAGGGGCTGTTCGGCGGCGGC
>CAXUMU010000306.1:0-836 GCA_964252145.1 uncultured Sphingomonadaceae bacterium | reverse complement strand
CTGCGTGCGCTGCGTTGACGACGGGGCTCTGGGCGAGAGCGTCGATCGCGTTCTCCTGGTGGGCGGGCGCGCGCGCGGCGGCATGGGCGGCGGCTTCGGCGGTTTCGGTGGCCGGCGCGGGCCGGCTCCCCGGGGCGCCGACGTCACCTACCGCCTGTCGGTGCCGTTCGAGGAGGCCGCCGCGCTCGCCAAGCAGCGCGTCACGCTCGGCAGCGGCAAGACGATCGACCTGAAGATCCCCGCCGGGGTGGAGAGCGGCACGCAGATGCGGCTGGCGGGCCAAGGCGAGGCCGGGCCCGGCGGCAATGGCGACGCCACCGTCACGATCGAGATCGCGCCTCACCGCTTCTTCACCCGCGACGGCGACGACGTGCGGCTCGACCTCCCGGTCGCGTTGGAGGAGGCGGTCAACGGCGCGTCGGTCAAGGTGCCGACGGTGGAGGGCGCGGTGATGCTGAAGGTGCCGCCGGGATCGAGCTCGGGCCGGCTGCTGCGGCTGAAGGGGCGTGGCTTCCACAAGAAGGGCGGCGGGCGCGGCGACCAGCTGATCCGGCTGATGATCGATATCCCCGGCGAGGACGCCGCGTTGCGCGAGTTCGTCGCCAGCTGGCCCGGCGCGGGGGCGCGCAACCCGAGGGCGGCGCTGGACGTATAGCGGCCCGTGCAGGACATATCGCCCGAATCGCCCGAGGAACGCAGCAAACGGCCGCGCTCCACGCGCGAACGGTTCGATCATTCGCTCCGCCATTTCCGTCCCGGCAGCGCGACCTTCACCATCCTGAAGCGCGTCGCGATCGGCGTCTATTCAGACGGGTTCATCCACGCCGGCAACATCG
>CAXUMU010000305.1:0-3663 GCA_964252145.1 uncultured Sphingomonadaceae bacterium | reverse complement strand
ATCCTGCTGCACGCGCCCGCCGCCCGCGCGGCGGCGCCGCCGCCCGCGCTGGTCCCGCTGGAACGCGCGAAAGCGCAGATCGCGCTCGCTTTGTCGAAGCCGGTGGCGGCGTGCGTGCAGCGCGGCGACACCGCCGCCCCCGCCTTCCACGGCTGCATCGACTGGCACTCGGCGGTGCACGGCACCTGGGCGCTGGTCGCCTATGGCGCGATGACGCATGATCCGCGCTACGAAGCGCTCGTCTCGCGCATCCTTTCGCCCGCCGCTTTGGAACGGGAACGGCAGCACCTCATCGCCGATCCGGCGTTCGAGATGCCCTATGGCCGGGCGTGGCTGCTGCGCCTGGCGGTGGAGCATGGGCGCCGCTACCGCAATGGACTGCTGATCCCGATCGCGGATGCGGCGGCGGCCTCGCTGCTGCGTTACTACGCCGCCAATCCCCCGGTCGCGCGCAGCGGCAGCTACGACAGCGCGTCGTGGGCGCTGATCAACCTGCACGAGTATTTCGCGTTCCGGAAAGACGAACGGGGGCTGGCGACCGTCCGGGCGCTGATCCGCCGTACCTTCGTCGATGCGAAGGATCTGCGTTGCGGCGAGCGCGACGAGCGGCCCGAATTCATGGCGACGTGCGAGAATTGGGCATGGGCCGCATCGCTGGTGCTAAGCCGCGCGCAGTTCCGGCCGTGGATCGCGCGGTTCATGCCGCCGCGTGCCATCCCCGCCCCGATCGGATCGCCGCGCACCGCGCATGAGAACGGCCTCAACTTCAGCCGGGCGTGGGGCCTGTGGCGGATCTACGCGGCGACCGGACGGCCCGAATATGCCCGCGCCTATGCCCGGCATGTCACCACCGCCTACCGCGCCGCGCAGACGTGGAACGGGCCCTATGAGGTCGTGCGCCACTGGGTCCCGCAGTTCGGCATGCTCGCGGTCCAGCCCCTGTTCGGGCGCAAACCCGACTGACAACCGGGTGCGGGTGCCGCCCGCCGCTCCCACAAACTGTCTGGCGCGGGGCGGCCAAACTGGCCATAAGCCGCCTCGCGCGGGGCATGTGTACGCTGTGTCGGAGTTGTTCATGGGGTGGCGCAAGCCGTGGGTCTATGCCATTGCCGGCTGGTCGGGTTTCTACGTCATGGTCGTGGAGCTGCTGGGCGGGCGGCTGATCTCGCCCTTCTTTGGCAGCAGCGTGTACGTGTGGGGCTCGGTGATCTTCGTGTTCATGCTCGCTCTGTCCGCGGGTTATCTCGCAGGCGGCGCCTTTTCCCGCCACGCGCCCTCGCTCGCGCGGCTGTGCGGCATCCTGATCGCCTCGGCCGTGGCGACGGTGCCGATCATCCTGTTCGGCGATCGGGTGCTCAACTACATCTTCGCGCAGGATCTCGATCCGCGCTACGGATCGCTCTCGGCATGTTTCCTATTGTTCACGATCCCGACCATATTATGCGGGATGGTCTCGCCCTATGCGATCTGCATCGTCGCCGGGGAGCGGGAGTCGATCGGACGCGATGCCGGCAACCTCTATTTCATATCGACGCTCGGCAGCAGCGCCGGGACGTTGCTCACCTCCTTCTATTTCGTGCTCTGGTTCAACGTGAACACCATCCTGATGAGCGCAATCGCCATTTCCGCCGTGCTCGCCGCGAGCTGCCTCGTCTTCGACCGGCTGACCAGATCTGGAGTGCGCGATGCGGCTTAGGGGGTTGGCCTTGCTCAGCGCGCTGCTGGCGTTTCCGGCGCACGCGCAGCTTAACAACGTGCTGCACCAGGAACGGTCGCTCTACCGCAACATCTTCGTCACGCAGGACGGCGACGAGCGCTGCATGATGTTTCGCGTCAAGCACGGCGTGGGGCGGGAATCGTGCAAGTATCTCTCGCGGCCCGACGTCCACGTGTTCGACTATACGCAGATGATGATGGCCGGGCTGTTCCTCAATCCGCAGCCCAAGCGGATCCTGATCATCGGGCTGGGCGGCGGCACGATGGCCGCCACGCTGCAGAAGATGGTGCCGACCGCGCAGATCGACAATGTCGAGCTCGACCAGTCGGTCGCCGATATCGCGCGCGACTATTTCGGCTTCCGCACCAACGACCGGGTGCACCTGTTCGTTGAGGACGGCCGCGTGTTCGTGAAGCGCCGCATGCGGCTGCCGGCGAAGTACGACATGGTGATGCTGGACGCGTTCGACGGCGAATATATCCCCGAGCACATGCTGACGCAGGAATATCTGCGGGAAGTGCGCTCGATCATGACGCCCACCGGCGTGATCGTCGCGAACACCTTTTCGACGGGCGATCTCTATCCGCACGAGTCGGTGACGTACCGCTCGGTGTTCGGCCCGTTCTACAACATGAAGGCGGCGAACCGCGTGATCGTGGCGCGGCTGGGGCCGCGATTGCCGGCGGCCGAAATCCGCCGCAACGCCATGTCGTTCGGCCCGGCGCTCACGCGGATCGGGACGAGCCCGGATGCGCTGATCAAGCTCATGTCGGCGGGAACGGACTGGGACCCCAAGGCGGCGGTCCTGACCGATCAATATTCGCCGTCCAACGTGCTGAACGCCTCCAATGCCGGGCGCTAGGCCGAAGCGGATGGGCCGCAGGGCGCGCCTGGCGGCATGCGCGGCGCTGCTGCTGGGCGCACCCGTCGGCGGCGGGGCGGCGGGGGCGGGGCAGTCGGCGAAGCCGCTCAGCCTGGACGCCTTCTATCCCGAGGGCCCGGCGGTCATCGGCGATGCCTTCTACTGGGCGGAGATGCCGACCGACCGGGTGCAGCGCTACAGCCACGGCCGGGTCGATACGGTGTGGCAGCAGAAGGATTGCGGGCCGACCGCGGTGCGCCCGACGCCCGGCGGCGACATCTGGATCCTGTGCCATCTGGCCGACGAGGTCGTGCTGGTCGGGCCGGACTGGCACACCAAGCGGACCTTCATCCTGGACAAGGACGGCAACCGGCTGACCCGCCCTAACGACGGCAAGGTCGATCGCGCGGGCACGCTGTATTTCTCCTCGTCGGGCGAGTTCAGCGTCGATGCCCCCTCGACCGGCTACGTCGTCGCGCTGCGGCTGGACGGCGTCGCGCAGCGCATCTCCGGGCCGTATCATTACACCAACGGCATCTCGATCACGCCCGACAATATGCGCCTGTTCGTCTCCGAGCATCTGGAGCGGCGGGTTTGGGAATTCCGCCTCGTCGACGGGCGGGTGGCGAGCCGGCGGATCTTCTTCGACTTCAACGCCGCCGGGCTGAGCCGCCCGGGCTACCGCGAGGCGGGGCCGGACGGGCAGTGGCTGAGCCCGACCGGCGAGCTGCTCGTCGCCGAATATGGCGGCGGCCGCATCATCCGGATCAGCCGCGACGGCAAGCTGGAAGGCGTGCTGAAGGTCAAGACACCCTACGTCACCAACATGGTGCCCTCGCCCGTCCACCCGGGCCAGCTGATCGTCACCGGCACCTACGACAATCGCGAGCCGACGCTGCGCGGCAGCGTGTTCGAGATCCCGCTGCCGCGATAGGGCATGATGCTTCCAGATTGACCCAAGCGTTCGTGTCGAGCACCGGCACCCGGCTCGGGCGTGTCTCGACTGCGCTCGACACAAACGGGTCGGGACCGATTTGAGGTAACGTCATCCCGCTTTGCGCGCTTCGCGGGCAGCCTGATCACC
>CAXUMU010000304.1:0-3668 GCA_964252145.1 uncultured Sphingomonadaceae bacterium | reverse complement strand
CCCCAGCCCCTCCCCTGAAGGGGAGGGGTCATCCAGGCCGATCGCGGGCGCTCCAGTTCTTCGTCGTTGCGAGCGCAGCGAAGCAATCCAGCGTGCGGCCATGTTGGGCGCCGCCAGGGACCTGATCGCCGCGTCGTTGCGCTCCTCGCGATGACTACCGCGGGTCGGGGTTCACGGTCAAAGCGGGGTCAGCCGATCCAGTCGGCCACTTCGCCTGCCACCTGGTTGGCCGCCTGGTTGAGCGCCGGCGCCACGCTCGCCGTGTCCTGCGCCGCCACCGGCACGCGCGCCTCGAAGCGGCGGGTGGCGGCGGGGGTTTCGCCGCGGATCAAGGTGCCGTCGAACGTCACCACCGCCATGTTGCTGGGCGCGTCCAGCCCGAACGAGAGCAGGCTGCCGGTCACGCGTACACCGGCGGCGATATTGAACTGGCGCGGATCGAGCACCGGGCGGCCGGTGCGCTGCGCGATCACCTCGGCCAGCAGGTTGCGGAACAGGCGGTTGGGCGCGTCGGCCCACTGCGCATCCTTCAGATAGGCGATCGAGGTGTCGCTGGCGCGGACCGGCACGCGCGCCGAGGCGAGCGCCTGCGGCACGGTCGGCACGCCCACCTGCACCGCGCGCGCCGGATCGATCGTGCGCGCCGGACCGGGCGTGAGCGGCGTCGCGGCGGTCAGCACCATCAGCGAGGGCGGCGTCTTGGGGCCGATGCTGAGGCAGCCGGCCAGCGGCAGCGCGAGCGCGAGGAGCAAAGCGGGGCGAAGCGTCATGGTCTATTTCCCCGGCTTGTAATCGGGCAGGCGGCCGCCGCCGAGTATCGCGGTGGCGCCGCCCCGGTCGAGCCGGCTGGCGACGCCGGTCAGCGCCTCCGCCATCTCGTTCAGGTTGCGCACCAGTCCGCTGACTTCCGGCACGGTCTGGGTGGAAAAGGCCTTGATCCCCGGCCGCGCCTCGCTGACTGCTGCATCCAGATTGGCCATGCTGTGCTGCGCGGAGGCGACCGCCTTGTTGAGGTTGTCCATGGTCGGCCCCAGATCGCGCGCGAACACGCCGTTGGTGGTGTCGGCCAGCTTGCCGATCTGCTCGGCGGCGTCGCCCGCCTGGCGGATCGCGATGCGCGTCTCGGCGAGCGTGGCGCGCAGCTCGGGGCCGTTGTCGGCCAGCGCGGCGCTCAGCCGGTCGGCGTTCGCCAAAATGCCGCTGATCGACTTCTGGTTCTGCGGCGACAGCGTCTCGCCCAGCCGCTCGGTCAGCGTGCTGATCCGGTCGAGCAGCTCCGGCGCGGAGTTGAGCAGCTGGCCCAGCGCGCCGGGCTTGGTGGGAATGACCGGCACGCCCATCGGCCCCGGCTCGGTGATCGGCGGCGCGCCCTTGATCGCGCCGTCCAGGTTGATCTGGCTGACGCCGGTGAAGCCGACGCCCGCGATCGTGGCGGTGGTGCCCTGCAGGATCGGCACGCCCTCCTTAACGGTGATGCGCACGCGCACGAAATCCGGGCTCTGCGGCATCAGCACGATCTCCTCGATCTTGCCGACCGGCACGCCCGAGAAGGTCACGCCCGAGCCCTTGGCCAGCCCGTCGACCGAGGTCTTGAAGAAGATGTCGAACTTCTGGTCGTTCGGGCCGGAGAAGCCGGCGAGCCAGATGATGAAGCCCAGCGTCACCACCAGCAGCGCGAGCACGATGCCGCCGACGAGCACGTTGTTCGATCGGTTCTCCATCAGCGCGTCATGCCCCCTGCTCCGCCGGAGCCGGCGCGTGCTCGTCGCGATCGGCGGCATCCGCCGCGGCGCGGCCGCGCGGCCCCCGGAAATATTCCTGAATCCATTTGTGATCCAACGCCAGCAATTCCGGGATCGTTCCGACCGCGATCACCTTCCTGTCGGCGATCACCGCGACGCGGTCGCAGATTGCGTACAGCGTGTCGAGATCGTGGGTGATCAGGAAGACGGTGAGGCCCAGCGTTTCCTTCAGGCTCTTGATCAGCTCGTCGAAATGCGCGGCGCTGATCGGAGCGAGCCCGGCGGGCGGCTCGTCGAGGAACAGCAGCTCCGGATCCAGCGACAGCGCGCGCGCGAGGCCGGCGCGCTTGCGCATGCCGCCCGACAGCTCGGAGGGGTATTTGGGCCCCGCCTCGGCCGGCAGCCCGGTCATCGTCACCTTGTAGGAGGCGATCTCGTCGAGCAGTGTCTGGTCCAGCCCGCGGAAATATTCGCGCAAGGGGACCTGCACGTTCTCCGCCACCGTGAGCGTGGAGAAGAGCGCGCCGTTCTGGAACAGGATGCCCCAGCGGCGGCGCACGCTCCGCGCCTCGTCCTCGCCGCGGCCGACCATCGGTTCGCCGAACACCGTGACCTCGCCCGCGTCCGGCGTCTGCAATCCGATGATCGAGCGCATCAGCACCGACTTGCCGGTGCCCGAGCCGCCCACCACGCCCAATATCTCGCCGCGCTTCACCTCCAGATCGAGATGCTCGTGGACGACCTGCTCGCCGAAGCTGTTGCGCAGCCCCTTGACCGCGATGACGACATCGTCGCCGTGACTGACCTGGCTCATATCCAGCCGATCGATGCGAAGAAGACGGCGAAGAACGCATCCAGCACGATCACCAGGAAGATCGACTGGACGACCGCGGCGGTGGTGCGCAGGCCGACCGCCTCCGCATTGCCTTCCACCTGCATGCCCTGGAAGCAGCCGGCGATCGCGATGATCAGTCCAAATACCGGCGCCTTGATCAGGGTCTGCAGGAAGTCGGTGAGCGGCACCACCTCGCGGATGCGCGCGACGAAGGTGACGGGCGGAATGTCCAGCGAGATCCAGCAGAGCAGGCCGCCGCCCACCAGCGCGACCGTGGCGGCATACACGCTGAGCAGCGGCATCATCAGCACGCCGGCCAGCACCCGCGGCACCACCAGCGCCTCCATCGGCGAGACGCCGATCGTGCGCATCGCGTCGACCTCCTCGGCCAGCCGCATCGAGCCGATCTGCGCGGCGAAGGCGGAACCGGAGCGGCCGGCGACCATGATCGCGGTCATCAGCACGCCCAGCTCGCGGAAGGTGAGCCGGCCGACCAGGTTGATCGTGAACACCTCGGCGCCGAACTGGCGCAGCTGGATCGCGCCCTGCTGCGCGATGACGATGCCGATCAGGAAGCTCATCAGCCCGACGATCGCCAGCGCCTCGATCCCCACCACCTCGAACTGGCGGACGATCGCGTGGATGCGCACCCGCCGCGGGCTGCGCGCGACCTCCCACAGCGTCACCAGCACGCCGCCGAAGAAGCCGAGCAGCCCCAGCATCGTGCGGCTGGTGGTGAGCACCGCGTCGCCCATCTGCGCCAGCACGCGCAGGAACGGGGTGCGCGTGTCCGGGCGGACCTTCACCGGCTGGTCGGCGGCGGCGACCTGCTCCAGTAGGTGGCAGGCATCCTCGTCCGCGCCGGTGACCTTGGCGTTGCTGTCGCGCACGATGCGGTGCACGATCCACGCGCCCACCGTATCCATCCGGTCGACGCCGGAGAGGTCGACCGTGGCCGGCGGCCGCTCGGCGGCGATGCGGGCGGGCAGGTCCTGCAGCCGCGCCAGCGTCAGCGCGCCGGTCATCCGCATCGTGCGCGCGCCGCCCTCGTCGGCAATGGTGAAGTCGGCAGCGGCGCTCATCGCGGGCGA
>CAXUMU010000303.1:0-3676 GCA_964252145.1 uncultured Sphingomonadaceae bacterium | reverse complement strand
CGCTCGCGGCTGACGCCGTAGACCTGGCTCAGCTCCTCCAGCGTCTTGGGATCCTCGGCAAGCCGGCGCTCCTCCAGGATGTGCTTCTCGCGGTCGTTCAGCGCGCCCATCGCCTCGACCAGCAGGCCATGGCGCACATCCTTCTCCTCGGACTCGGCCAGGCGCTCGTCCTGCAGCGGATCGTTGTCGACCAGCCAATCCTGCCACTGGCCCTCGCCGTCCTCGCGCATCGGCACGTTGAGCGAGGTGTCGCCGCCCATCGCCATGCGCCGGTTCATCGAGGTGACGTCTTCCTCGGACACGCCCAGGTCGGTCGCGATCTTGCGGAGATCCTCGGGCTTCAGGTCGCCGTCCTCGAACGCGTCGAGCTTGGACTTCATCCGCCGCAGGTTGAAGAACAGCTTCTTCTGCGCCGCGGTGGTGCCCATCTTCACCAGGCTCCACGACCGCAGGATATATTCCTGGATCGAGGCGCGGATCCACCACATCGCGTAGGTCGCGAGACGGAAGCCGCGATCGGGCTCGAACTTCTTCACGCCCTGCATCAGCCCGATATTGCCTTCGGAGATCAGTTCGGCGGTGGGCAGGCCGTAGCCGCGATAGCCCATCGCGATCTTCGCCACGAGCCGCAGATGGCTGGTCACCAGCCGCTGCGCCGCTTCGGGGTCGCCATGTTCGGAGAAGCGCTTGGCGAGCATATACTCCTCCTCCGGCTGGAGGAGCGGGAACTTGCGGATCTCCGACAGATAGCGGTTGAGGCCGGCCTCGCCGCCGAGCGCCGGGATCGTCGCCGGAAGGTTGCTGCCATTGGCCATGTTGATGTCACTCCCTTCGGGAAGGCGGTCGAATCTTTTCGTCCCGCAGTTGCTAACGTTTATACGCCAAGTTCGCTGAACAGCGCCTGCATATCGGCGGGAATGTTGCTTTCGAACGCCAAAGCGCAGCTTGTCACCGGATGGACGAACCCCAGGTGCGCGGCGTGCAGCGCCTGTCGGGCGAATCCGAGTTCTGCCAATAACGCACGATGCGCCGGGCGGGTCCGTCCGTAGACCGGGTCGCCCAGCAAGGGATGGCCGATCGAGGCCATGTGCACGCGGACCTGATGGGTACGTCCCGTCTCCAGCCGGCATTCGACCAGCGACGCCTCCCTTAGCGCGGAAATGAGGCGATAGTGCGTCACGGCCCGCTTGCCGCGCTCGTTGGTCACGATCGCCATCTTCTGGCGGTTGGCGGACGAACGCGCGAGCGGCGCGTCGACCGAGCCGGCCGACGGATCGGGCCGGCCGCCGACGATCGCGCGGTAGCGCCGCTCGATGCTGTGCCGCGCGAACTGCGCCGCCAGTCCCTCGTGCGCGCGGTCCGTTTTCGCCGCAACGATCAGGCCCGAGGTATCCTTGTCGATACGGTGGACGATGCCCGGCCGCGCGACGCCGCCGATGCCGGAGAGGCTGCCGCCGCAATGGTGCAGCAGCGCGTTGACCAGCGTCCCGTCGAAATTGCCCGCGGCGGGGTGGACGACCAGCCCGGCGGGCTTGTCGATCACGATCAGATGCTCGTCCTCATAGGCGATGACGAGCGGAATATCCTGCGCCGCATTATGCGCCGCGTGCGGGGCGGGGATCGCGATGTCGAAGCTGGCGCCGGCGATCACCTTGCTCGCCGGATCGCGTATCGCGACGCCGCCCGCATCGGTGACGTGGCCGGCCGATATCAGCGCCTTCAGCCGCTCGCGCGAGAGCGTGGGGATCGCCGCCGCCAGCGCCCGGTCCAGCCGCCAGCCGGCGAACTCCGCCGTCGCGGTCGCCCGCCGTATCGACACCCCCGCGTCCATTCCCTAACCGATGTGGCGATGGAGCGGAGGATTGCAAGCA
This sequence comes from uncultured Sphingomonadaceae bacterium, assembly GCA_964252145.1. GTDB lineage: Bacteria > Pseudomonadota > Alphaproteobacteria > Sphingomonadales > Sphingomonadaceae > JAQGLK01. Next base: position 1,805 of record CAXUMU010000303.1, on the reverse strand, counting down.
GCCTGCTGGAACGGATCGTCGCGCTGGCCGCTGTCGAGCCGGACCGCGAGGTATGCGGCTTGCTGTTCGGCGACGATGGCGCGATCCTGCGCGCCGCGTCGGCGGCCAACGTGTCGCCCCAGCCCGCCGACAGCTTCGAGATCGACCCGCAGGCGCTGTTCGCCGCGATCCGGGCGGAGCGCGCCGGCGGCGACCGGCTGATCGGCCACTACCACTCGCATCCTCTTGGCCCCGCCGAGCCCTCCGCGCGCGATGCGGCCGCCGCCGAGCCCGGCCGGCTGTGGCTGATCGTGGGGCAGGGGGCGGCGCGGCTGTGGCTGGCCGGGCGGGGCGGGGCGTTCGCCGAGGTCGCGCTGCGATTGCTGTGAACCCGGTTGCATCCCGCCGGTCGTATCGCCAGAAGGGCGCCGCGCTTGGCCTGGAGGGCGCGACCGACATGACCATCACCGCCGTCGATTTCGCCAGCCTGCTCTGCTCGCGCCTCTGCCACGATCTGCTCAGCCCGGTCGGCGCGCTCAACAACGGCGTCGAGCTGCTGGTGGACGAGCAGGATCCCGAGATGCGCGCGCGCGTGCTGGACCTGCTGGCGGAAAGCGCGCGCGCCTCGGCCAACAAGCTCAAATTCTTCCGCCTGGCGTTCGGCGCGGCCGGCGGCTTCGGCGACATGGTCGACGTGCGCGAGGCCAAGACCGCGATCGAGGGGCTGCTGGGCAACGAGAAGCGGATCCAGCTGGGCTGGCTGGTGGCCGAGCCGACCTTGTCCAAGACCGCGATCAAGGTGCTGCTGAACCTCTCGCTGATCGCCGCCGATGCGCTGGTGCGCGGCGGGCGACTGGATGTGGGAGCGGAAGGCGGCGAGATCGTGATCCGCGCCGAGGGGCCGCGCATCGTGCTCGACCCGGAGCTGCGCAGCGCGCTGGTGGGCGAGGTCGACACCGCCGCGCTCACCCCGCGCGCCGCCGCTGCCTGGCTGGTCCACCAGCTGGTCACCGAGCATGGCGGCGAGGTGATGCTGTCCACCGAGGAGGACGGCGTGCTCCTGTTCGGAGCGCGGCTCACCGCCTGAATTTTCGCGCTGGCCAAGCGGCGGCGCGAACCGATCCTTTACTCCGCGCTGTCATGGCGTCCGCATGGACGAACTGATGAGCGAATTTATCGCGGAAACGCGCGAGATGCTCGATGCGATCGCGGGCGAGCTCGTCGCGTGGGAGGCGAACCCGCGCGACGACGCTCGGCTCGCGGCGATCTTCCGCTTCGTCCACACTGTGAAGGGCAGCTGCGGCTTCCTCGATCTGCCGCGGCTCGCCCGGCTCAGCCATGCCGCGGAGGACGTGCTGGCCGACCTGCGCGCGCGCCGCCGCCTGCCCGATGCGGCGCTGGTGAGCGCGGTGCTGCGCGTGGTCGATCGGATCGGCGAGCTGGCGCAGGCGATCGGATCGGGCGAGAGCCTGCCCGCCGACGAGGACGAGCCGCTGATCGCCGCGCTCGCCCCCGGCGCGGTCGTCCTGCCGCCCGAGCGCAGCCTGCCGCGCGGGCCGACGCGCACCGTGCGGCTGCCGGTGGAACTGCTCGACCGGATCATGGCCGGCGCCGCCGCGCTGGACACGCTGACGCGGCAGGACCCGGTGGAGCTGTTCGTGCTGTTCTCCTCCGTGACCACGGAGCTGGGCAACCCGGGCCAGGCAAATTATGCGGCTGCCAAGGCCGGAATCATCGGTTTCTCGAAGTCCTTGAGCCGGGAAGTCGGTTCGCGCGGGATCACCGTCAACGTCATCGCACCGGGATTCATCGACACGGACATGACC
>CAXUMU010000302.1:0-3685 GCA_964252145.1 uncultured Sphingomonadaceae bacterium | reverse complement strand
GACCAGGCGGACCGGCGGCGGCGGCGGCATCACGCCCTCCGGCAGCCGCGTGACGAACAGCAGCGCGGCGCGCGTGACCGCCTGCGCGACCGAGAGCATCGCGATCCACGGCACATCGCCTTTGCGCAACCGCCGCGTTCGCGGCGGCGGCGCCGGCCGCCCGGACTCGCCGGTCGGCGGCGCGTCGAGCGAGTCGGGCGGCGGCACCTGGTCGAAGCCGGACCAGAGCGTATCGAAGACCGCGCGATCCGCGCCGTTCTTGGCGAACACGCCGCCGATCATCCGCCGCAGGCTCGCCTCGCCGCCGGGCAGCGGCGCGCCGGTCAGGTGCGCCAGAGCGAGCGATTCGGCGGCGGCCAGCTGATCGACCGTGATCTGCACGCCCTGCGCCCGCATGATCGACCAGATCGCCCGCAGCCGCGCGCCGAGCGTCGCCTTGTCCTCCGGCGGCCCGGCGAAGACGGCGGCTTCGGTCACCCGCCGGCGTCCTTGGCCTGCTGGATCAGCTGGCCGGTGCGCTCGCTATCGTCCTTCTTCTTGAACAGGATCGTGCCGGCGAGACCGTGCCATGACGCGCTGCGCTTCAGTTCCGCCGGGTCGGTGAGGCCGATCGCCACCAGCGCCTCCGCCAGCCCGAGCAGCTCCGCCGTCCCCGGCTGCCGTTCCAGGTCGAGCTCGCGCAAGTTCAGGAAGAAACGGAGTAGCCAGCCGCGCAGCCCCGCATCGTCGCGTAGCCGGGCGATCCGCGCGGCGAGGATGTCGTCTAGCCGCTTGGGTCCGGGAAACGGCATCGCATAGACGACGCAGCGCCGCAGGAAGGCATCGGGCAGCGCCTGCTCGCTATTGCTGGTGAGCACCACGATCGGCCGGTGGGCATTGTCGGCGTGGATCGTCTGATTGAGTTCCTGGATATGGCATTGCAGCTTTTCCATCTCGACCAGCAGGTCGTTCGGCACGTCGCGTGGCGCCTTGTCGATTTCATCGATCAGCACCACCGCGCGGCGGCGATCGGTCTCCGCGATCGTCAGCCCGCATGCCGTCTCCAGCGCGCGCGCCTCCGGCTGGCGCGATCCCATCACGATCGCGCGGCCCAGCGCCTGCAGCGAGATATAGCTCTCGACCTTGATGTCGCCCTGGTTCTGCGCGGCGTAGAACCGCCCGATCGCATCGTAGGTGTAGAACAGGTCGCGCGCGGCGGTGGTCGATTTGGCGTCGAACCGCATCGCATATTCGGGCTGCTCCTGCCCCGGACGGCCGACCTGGCGCGACAGCCCCAGCCGCCAGGCGAGATAATGCGCCGCGTCCGTCTTGCCGCATCCCGGATCGCCGCTGATCAGCAGCGGCTGCCCCAGCGCGATCGCCGCGTTGAACGCATCGATCAGCGCCTGATCGGGAATATAGGCGGCGGGATCGGTCATCGCGCTCCCGCTCATGCGCGGCGTCGGCAGCAGCCGCCACCAATCGGCGCGGGCCTGCTCGGGCGGCGCCTCCAGCGTCAAGGCCCATCCGGCCGCCGGTGCATCACTTGTAGACAAGGTTCGCCCCCATCAAGAGCGTCTGCGCGGGCCGGGATCCGGTCCGCGCGATGTCCAGCAGGCCGTCGCGGACCTGGCGGTAGCTGAGCGTCGGCTGCCGGTCGAACAGCTGCTGGACCGCGCCGCGCGGCATCTCGTCGGCGCAATTGGGGTCGTCGTTATAGGCCGTCACCCATTCCTCGACCTGCTCGCGCCGGAGCGGCTGCAGCCGGACGACGTAGAGCGCGCTGTCGCTGCCGGTCTCGTCCAGCCGCCGCCGCAGCCAGTCCGCCGCCGCGTTCGCCGCGCCCAGCCCGCTCACGCACAGCACGGCCACCAGCAGGTTGCTGCGCGGCGGATTCTCGCAGGTCCGGCCGAAATATTCGAACCAGTCCTCCAGCACGCGCAGCGAGCATTCCCCTTCCGCGATGTTGATCTCGTGCGCGAAGCAGAGCGACGTGCCGTGCTTGCGGATGAAGCCCTTCAGGAAGCTGGCCTTGTCTTCCGGTCGCCGCAGCCGCCACGAATTGAGCATGCTGCTCCAGTTCGGCACCAGCTGGCGGATCATCTCCCCGATCAGCCGGTGGAAATCGGGCTCCGGCCAGTCGGCGAAATCCAGCGAATGATAGGGCAGCCGAATCTCCTCCAGCTTGGACGGCATCACCCGTTCCGCGAACGCCCTGGGCATGTCGTCCGGCTCGCCGACCAGCAGGACGATGGCGGGCCGCCGCTCGCGCTTGTCGCTCAGCGCGAACAGATGATCGCGCAGCGCCCGCTCCTCGCGCTTGCGCCCGATCGAGCGGAGCTTCTTCTTGAACAGCACGATGTCGCGCGGTTCGGGCACGGCGTTCGATATCAGGTTCACGACGCTGTGCTCGGCGTTGATCACCTTGTCCGCCGCGCCGATCCCGACCCGCAACCCCTCCCCGGATTCGCGGTCCGCCATCTGCCCGTTAGAGGCCCAGGCCGAGCTTCGCCGCGACGGCGCCGATCGTGCCGACGAGCGCCACCGCGCCGGTGGCGATGCCGTTGGTCGATTTGAGGATGTCCGCCGCCCTCTCGAGGTGCGTCTTGGCCGCCGCCGTATCCTTGGGGGACTTGCGCGCTTCTTCCACCGCCTTGTCGAGTTCCGAATTCACGCGCTCGCGCACTTCGGGCGCCACCGCGGGCAAAGCATCGACCTGCCCATGAAGGTCGGCGACGTCGCCAACGAACTTCTCGATGTTGTAGACGTAGGTCGCCTGATTGATGTTGACTTGCATCCGATCCCCCCGGAGCCGCTATTAGGCGGCACGTCTGTCATCCTACCAGCCAGCGTCTTGGCGGAAAAGGAGAATGTAGTGGCGCAGCGGCAGGACGGATCGGTCGCAGACGCGCCGCGCGCGTCGTCGGACGACGCCGCCACGCCGCCCGCCGCGCTGTTCTCCGGCATCCGCGCCTATCTGCTGGAAGAGCTGGCGGATGCGCGGCGGCCGGCGCGGGAGGCGGATTTCGTGACGCGCTGGATCGCCGCCTGCGCCGCCTATCCGGTGATCCGCTGGTCGCTGACGGTGGCGCTGGGCGAGGCGCTGGCCGCGGCGGACCGCCGACCCAAGCCCGACGAGTTCCTCCACCTCGTGCTGGGCCGGCTGGCCTGGTTCCGCGAGGGCCGCATGCCCGAGGCGGTGCGGCTGCCGCTGGTCGCCACGCTGACGGACGACGACGTGCGGACGGTCCGCGAGACGCTGGTGCGCTTCATCTGCGCCGCGCTGGGCCGTCCCCGCCCGGTGGGGCGGCAATCGACCGACGAGGCGGCGCGGCGCATCGCCAGCGACGGTGCGGCCGCGCCCGCGCACCGCCTGCAGGCCGATCCCCTGCTGCAGATGGTCCTGCGCGGCGAGCACCTCACCGGATCGACGCTGCTGTCGGCGACGCGCCGCGCGCGGCGGCCGCTGCCGGAGCGGGGCCTGCGCGAGACGCTGCGCAACCAGCGCAGCTATATGCTGCTGGCCGGCGCGGCGGTCGCGGGGGCGGCAATCGCGGTCGCCATGTTCGTGATGAAGCCGCTGGTCCAGCAGCTGCGCGACCCGAACGTCGATCCGTTGAAGATCATCCGCATCACGCTTTCCAGCTGCGGCGCGCCGACGGGCCTGGATGCCGCGAAGCTCGCCGCCAACGGTACGCTGCTGGAC
>CAXUMU010000301.1:0-3709 GCA_964252145.1 uncultured Sphingomonadaceae bacterium | reverse complement strand
CGCGCTCGCGGCCTACGATCGCGCGGCGCGAAACGGTGTTCTTGGTGTCCGTCGTCATCGGATAAATCCCGCAGTTATGAATGCCCTGCGCTAACTCGCGGGGCCCGGCGACGGTTCAACCGCCGCGCGCCGGTTTCGTCCTGATCTGGATTATCCTCAGCCCTTCGGCTGCGCCTTGCCGCCGTCGGCGGAGGGCTCGTCCGGGCTCTTCTCCTTGGGCTTCACGGTAGACCGGATCACCATCAGCCGGTTGAGCACGTCGAACCAGAAGGGCGCGCCCAGCATCGTCGCCAGCGCGGTGATCAGATAGCCCACCGCCAGCCCGATCGCCGGCATCACGCCGTCGAGGATCACGCCGCCTGCCGCGCGGCCCGGCGGCGGGTTGAATTCGCGGAAGGTCCATTTGCGCGCGGCCGCGTTCCAGCCGACCGGCATGCCGAGATCGTAGATGTCCGCCTCGAAATTTCGCTGCTGCTGCGGCGTGGCGAGCGTCTCGGGCGGCAGCTTCTCGGCGATGCGCAGCAGCCGCTCGCGCTGGGTGTGGTTGGCGTTCAGGAATTGCGAGATGCCGACCGCGTTGATGTTGAGCGCGAGCGCGGCGATCAGCCCCATCCCGAACAGGTTGCGCTGCGTGCGCCGCTTGAACCAGCCCGACGCGCGGTCCATCGCGCCGTCGTACCAGCCCTCCACCTCGCGCCGCACGCGCTTCGCATCGTCGCCCACCGCGCGCTGCAGCCCGGCATAGGCCTGCCTCAGCCCGTCCGGCAGCACCGGATCGCCCAGGTGGATCATGTCCATCAGCACCGCCGAATAGGTTTCGCGCGGAATGTAGGTCGGCCCCTTGCCTTTCCCGATCGGATTGCCCTGGTACAAAGCGAACACCAGCGGGTGCGCATAGAATGCCGCGACCGCCGTGGTGTCGCCCTGGAAGAGTTCGGTGAGCGCGTGCTCCAGATGCGTCGCGCGGGTCTTGAGCCAGCCCTCCAGCGCCTCCTGCACCGCGGTCATGATGATGCTCATCATGAGGAAGATCAGCACCATGCCGATCGCGATATCCAGCACGTCCGAACCGAACAGCATGCCACCCCTCCCCCGAGACGCCGGGCGGCATGCAGCGCCTGTGCGCGTCGCCCGTCAACTCCCACCCGTCATGCCGGACTTGTTCCGGCATCCACCGCGGCGTGCCTTCGCGGTTGCCTGCCGACGCGTGGCCCCGGACCTGTTCGGCAATTATCCGCTGACGCCAAGCCCTGCCGCCCCCGTCCCCCGGCGCCGCCCGGGGTCCAGCTCCGCGCGGCCCGATCCCGCACCCCGGCCGGCGCCGGGGTACTGCTCGTGGTTTCAGTGGGATAGGTACCGAACAAGTCCGGGGCGACGGGTGCGGCAAGGGAATGACGGTTAAGCATCCACCCGCTATGGCGGGGGCATGATGCTCGCCATCCTTCTCTCCGCGCTCGCGATGACGGCGATCGTGGGCGTGCGCTACCTGATCGTCAGCGGCGGTTTCGCGCTGGCCACGCGCGTGCGCCAGCCCGGCCTCTATGCCGGGCAGCGCACGCAGATCGTGCGCGAGATCGGCTGGAGCCTCGCCTCCGCCGCGATCTACGGCGTGCCGGCCGGCGTGGTCGCATGGGGCTGGCAGGCGCGCGGGTGGACGTGGATCTACAGCGACGCGCGGGCCTATCCGCTGTGGTGGTGGCCGCTCTCGATCCTCGTCTATCTCGCCGCGCACGATACGTGGTTCTACTGGACGCACCGCGCGATGCACCGGCCGCGGCTGTTCCGCGTGGTCCATGCCGTCCACCACGCCAGCCGCCCGCCCACCGCCTGGGCGGCGATGAGCTTCCACCCGTGGGAGGCGCTGACCGGCGCGCTCGTCATCCCCGCGCTCGTCTTCGTCGTGCCGATCCATGTCGCGGCGCTTGGCGTCGTGCTCTCGGTAATGACGATCATGGGCGTCACCAACCATATGGGGTGGGAGCTTTTTCCGCGAACCATGATAATGGGGCGGGCAGGGCAGTGGCTGATCACCGCCAGCCACCACCAGCGGCATCACCGCGAGTACGGGTGCAACTATGGCTTATACTTCCGTTTCTGGGACCGAATCTGCGGCACCGACCGGGGCCTGGGCGATTTTGGGCCGGCGCCTGGGCGCCGCGCTGATCCTGGTCGGCATGCTGCCGGCGGCGAGCCCGCCCGCCCGGCTTGAGCTGGGGCTGGCGGGGCTGCGCTCCGACAGGGGCGTGGGCCGCATCTGCCTGACGCGCGATCCCGCGCACTTCCCCGATTGCCAGTCCGATCCCGCGAGCCGCCACGCGACCGTGCCCGCCGGTCAGCCGCTGACGCAGTTCGGCGACCTGCCGTCGGGCGATTATGCGGTCGCCTTGTTTCACGACGAGAACGCCAACGGCCGCCTCGACCGCGTCGCCGGCATCCCGACCGAGGGCGTCGGCTTCTCGAACAATCCGAGGCTGATCTTCGGACCCCCGCGGTTCGTGCAGTCGCGCTTCGCGGTCACCAACCTGGCGGTGGATGAGACGGTGCGGATGAAATATTTTCTGTAGCGACGCCGCCCCAACCCACGTCATCCCAGCGAAGGCTGGGATGTCCCGGAGTTGCGACGCGACCGTCGATGACATCCCAGCCTTCGGTGGGATGACGAAAGACGGCATGTCGTTGCCCTCCCCCTCCCAACCGCGTACACAACCTCATCCCCGGGGGGCCGTGCGTCGACGGCTGAGAGGTGGGCCGCAGCCCACGACCCGCTGAACCTGATCCGGCTGACACCGGCGTAGGGAGGGAGCGGCCACACGCTCTCCCTCCAATTGGAGAGTAAGCAGATGGCCGACGTTGATTCGAAGATGGAGCTGACTTCCACGGGAAGTCAGCGGCCCGCGCGCACCGAACTGAAGGTCACCACCGGCCCGATCCGCGGATCGCGCAAGATCCACGTCGGCGATGCCCGTGTCGCGATGCGCGAGATCGCGCTGGAGCCCTCCGCGCTTGAAGCGCCTTTGCGCGTCTACGACACCTCCGGCCCCTACACCGATCCGGACGCCCGCATCGACATCATGGCCGGCCTGCCCGAGCTGCGCCGCGACTGGATTCGCGGCCGCGGCGACGTGGAGGAGGTGACCCAGCGCGAGGTGCGCCCCGAGGATAACGGCCAGCTCGGGCCGGACCGTTCCGGCGGCGTCCAGCCCTTCCCCAACGTCCGCCGCCGCGTGCTGCGCGCGAAGCCGGGCATGAACGTCAGCCAGATGCACTATGCCCGCCGCGGCATCGTCACGCCCGAGATGGAATATGTCGCGATCCGCGAGAATGTCGGCCGCGCCGCCGCGAAGGAGGCGCTGATCCGCGACGGGCAGGATTTCGGCGCGTCGATCCCCGATCACGTCACCCCCGAATTCGTCCGCAGCGAGGTCGCCCGCGGCCGCGCGATCATCCCCAACAACATCAACCACCCCGAATCCGAGCCGATGGCGATCGGCCGCAACTTCCTGGTCAAGATCAACGCCAATATCGGCAATTCGGCGGTGGCGTCGGACGTCGCCGCCGAGGTCGACAAGATGGTCTGGTCGATCCGCTGGGGCGCGGACACGGTGATGGACCTCTCCACCGGCCGCAACATCCACGACACGCGCGAGTGGATCGTGCGCAACTCGCCCGTGCCGATCGGCACCGTGCCGATCTACCAGGCGCTGGAGAA
>CAXUMU010000300.1:0-3774 GCA_964252145.1 uncultured Sphingomonadaceae bacterium | reverse complement strand
CCGAACACGCGCTGGTAATATTCCGCCACCAGGCTGCGTTCCGCCTCGTCGCACTTGTTGAGGAACGACAGGCGGAAGGCGAAGCCGACGTCGTTGAAGATCAGTGCGTTCTGCGCCCAGCTGATCACGGTGCGCGGGCTCATCACGGTGGAGATGTCGCCGGCGATGAAGCCCTGGCGGGTGAGGTCCGCCACCTTGACCATGTTGTCGACGACCTTCTTGCCGTCCGGCTTGTCATACTCGCCCGACTTGGCGAGCACGATCTGTGCCTCCACCGCGGCGGGCAGATAGTTGAGCGTGACGACCACGTTCCAGCGGTCCATCTGGCCCTGGTTGATCTGCTGCGTGCCGTGATACAGGCCGGTGGTGTCGCCGAGGCCCACCGTGTTGGAGGTGGCAAACAGGCGGAACCACGGGGACGGACGGATCACGCGGTTCTGGTCGAGCAGCGTCAGCTTGCCCTCGGTCTCCAGCACGCGCTGGATCACGAACATCACGTCGGGGCGGCCGGCATCATATTCGTCGAACACCAGGGCGGTCGGCGTCTGCAGCGCCCACGGCAGCAGCCCCTCGCGGAATTCGGTCACCTGCTGGCCGTCGCGCAGCACGATCGCGTCGCGGCCGACCAGATCGATCCGGCTGATGTGCGCATCCAGGTTGATGCGGATGCACGGCCAGTTGAGCCGCGCGGCGACCTGCTCGATATGCGTCGACTTGCCGGTGCCGTGATAGCCCTGCACCATCACCCGCCGGTTGTGCGCGAAGCCCGCCGCGATCGCGAGCGTGGTGTCCGGATCGAACACATAGGCCGGGTCGAGATCGGGCACGCGCTCGTCCGCCTCGCTGAACGCCGGCACCTCCATGTCGCTGTCGATCCCGAACGCGTCGCTCACGCTGACCATGCGGTCGGGCGCGGCGAGGACGGTCGCGTCGCGCGAATCGGGCTGGACGTTGGGCAGATCGGCCATCGGGAACTCTCAGACTAAGCGAAGGCAGGGCGGGATTTCAGCTGCGTATAAGCGGAAATCACCTCCTGCAAAGCCTTCTCGTGGGAACGGTCGCCGCCGTTGCGATCGGGATGATAGCGCCTGACGAGATCGGCATAACGCTGGCGGAGCGCCCGGCGATCCACATCGGTGCCGAGCCCCAGCACCTTCAGCGAACGGCGATCGGCATCGGAGAGCGCGCGGCCGTCGGCGCGTTCGGCCGGCCGCTGCCCGAAGCGCCCGGCGATCGCGTCGAGCGGATCGATGAAGTCGGCCCAGCGCGGCGGCGGCGATCCGTTGGCGGAGAAGGCGCGCGTCTCGCGCTCCCAGCCGGCATAGGGGCGCTGCTGCTCGCTGATCTCCTCGGGCGTCATGCCGGAGAAGAAGTTGTAGCCGCCGTTGAATGCGCGGACGTGATCCAGGCACAGCCACTGCCAGTCGCCCGGTCCGTCGAAGCCCGGGCGGCGCCCGCCCACCGGCGGCGCGCGGAATTCGCCCGGCTCGATGCAGCCGGGATGGTCGCAATAGCGCGCCGCCCCGGACACGCGCCCGTGGAACCTGTCGCCCGTCCGCCGTGCCCTGGAATCGTCGCCCGCCAACACTCGCACCTTTGCCCGCAAACCGGCTATATAGGGTGGATGACCCAAGCACTTACAGGCCCCGTGGCCGCAGAAATCGAGCGGCGGCTGACATCCGCCTTGGCCCCGGAGCGTCTCGCCGTGATCGACGACAGCGAGCGGCATCGCGGCCATTCCGGCCACGACGCGCGCGGCGAGAGCCACTTCACGGTCGAGATCGTGGCGCAGGCGTTCGCCGGCAGGAGCCGGGTCGAGCGGCAGCGGCTGGTGAACCACGCCCTGGCCGAATTGCTGGCCGAGCGCGTCCATGCGCTGGCGATCCGCGCCAGGAGCCCGCAGGAGGCGGCATGAGCCGCCACCTGTGGTCCGGCGCGTAGTCACGCGGCCGGCCTCGCCGACGCGCGGCAAACCATTGCACCGGCCGCGACGATCGGCTTAAATCACGCCGAGTCTGAGGGGAGGTTGGCATGATCGAGCGGAAATTGTGGGACCAGAGCCATCCGGGCATTTACATCGAGGGGCGTGAAAGCTTTTTCACCGCTACTTCGAATGCGATCAACAAACTGAGAAGCCGGCCGATCGGCAAGGATCTGATCTCCAATCTGAGCAAGCGCTGCAAGATCGCCAACGTCAGCGTGGTGATCAAACGCGCGCATGGATCGCTCACCAAGTCCGCCGAGGAGACGTCCGCCGGGCCGGACGCGATGACCGCGTTCAAGACGGGCAAGAAGCTGCCCGGCACCAAGATCGAGATCGCCGGCAAGGGATCGGGATCGGAGGCGTTCTACAATCCGGACGCCGAAGCGATATATACCCAGCTGGTCGGGATCACGACGCCCGCCTACATCGCCCTCGGGCACGAGCTCATCCACTCCATGCACCATCTGAGCGGCGGCATCCGCCTGGGCGCGGGCGCCACGTTGAACGAGCAGTTCGAGGCGATGTACCTGCAGGAGGAGGCGCACACCGTGGGCCTCGGCCCATACAAGAACACGCGCATCTCCGAAAACGCGCTCCGCAAGGAGTGGAACTTGCCGCTGCGGACCTACTATAGCGATCCGAACGACTGCGATGCGCTCCCCAGCCTGGCGGCCTGAGCGGAACGCACGCCGGCGCTAGCGGCCCCGCGGCGAGCTGCTGAGCCAGTCGATCCATGTGCCGTGGGCGTGGGCGTAGGCGAGCAGCCGGTCCTGCCCCAGCCCCGGCCAGCTGCGCAGGCGCAGTTCGTGGCTGGTCTGCCCCTGCACCCGCCCCTGGCGCGGCCATTCGTACGACAGCCAGGCCAGCGGCCGCGCCGCGCTCGCCTTGCCGCGCGCGGCGGCCATCAGCGCCTCGATCTTCAGCTGCGTCTTCTGCGGCAGGTAGGGCCACACCACGCTGTGCATCAGCAGGCGGACCTCGCCATCCACCTGCGGTTCCTTCAGCCGTTCCTTCAGCCAGTCGGCAGCATCGCCTCGGTCCAGCTGGGGCGGACGGGCCTGCGCCAGCGCGATCGCCGCGGCGGTCCGTTCCAGCCGGTTGCCCTGATCCGGCCAGACATAGGCGAGCAGCCGCTCCGCCTCGCCCGGCGCGTTGAGATGGATCGGAGCCAGGTCCACGCCGCGCGCGCTCTCGATCCAGCGCGGCATGTCGGGCGGCGGCGGGCCGTGCCATTCGGGGGCGAACCGGATCGGCGGATCCTCCGGCCCGACGCGGACGCCGCCCAGATCGAAGCCGTAGCGACCCAGCATCAGGTTCAGCCCGGCGGACGATCCGATCTCGAGGATCTCGAACCCCGTCATCTGCGGGTAGATCGAGGCGATCGCGAGCATGCCGGCCATCAGCACCGCCGATCGACCGGGCTCGTTGGTCTGCGGCGGCCCGTCGAGCCAGCGCGACAGCGCCGCATCGTGCGAGACGACGGCCTCGGCTACGGCCTTCTCCACCGCAGCGGGATCGGGCACGTCTTTCCCGTAGGCGGCGGCAAGCGCCGGCACCCGCCCGCTCCGGTGCAGCGCATGGACGCCGCCGGCAAGGCGCAGCGGCAGCGCGTCGGCGATCGGCACGCCCGCCCAGTCCAGCGTCCGCCGGCCTGTCTCGGTCTCGCGGTCCAGCACCGCGGCGAGCGCGTCGCAGATCCGCCCCGTCACCGGCGATCCGTTGGCGCGGCGATAGTCCGCCTGCCAGCGTAAGCCTGCGCGTACCTCGTCCTCGCTTGCCATGCCCCCGCC
>CAXUMU010000299.1:0-3871 GCA_964252145.1 uncultured Sphingomonadaceae bacterium | reverse complement strand
GACGGGCGATCCGATCAGCGACAGCGGCTGGTTGACGCATTTGGGCAGCGCGATGCCGAAGCGCATCACGACGCGGGCGTCGGTGATCGTGTAGATCGTGCTGCGCGCCGATGCCCAGGCGAACAGGTTGAGCAGGCCGAGCGCGATGATCCCGGTGCCGAGCGTGCCGGCGACGCCCAGGAACGCGCCCCTGCCTTCGCTCGCGTTCGGCAGCGCCGTCGCCAGCGCGACAATCGTCAGCACCCCGAAATAGGCGGCGATGCCGCGGGTATGGAACGCCGTCCGCGCGAACATCCTCCGGTCGGGCGAGCCCTGCCACAGGATCCGCTCGCCCTTCGGCGGAACGCCGGGCAGGCCGGGGATCGGCTCGGCCTCATATTCGGTCATCACAGCCAGGGCTCCTGCCGGGCGGGGGTGGCGTAGAGGTAGCCGCCGCCGAAATAGCCGATCACGCGCTCTTCCTCGTACAGCGTGATGCGGTCGGTCGCGGCGATCGCCGGCGCGTTGGCGAACTGGCTCGCACGCACCGCGTCCACCACCACCCGGCCGCGCCGGCGATCGATCTTCAGCATCATCATCGGCACCAGCACGTCGCGGCCGGCCTCTCCCTCCAGCCGCACCTGCAGGTAGCGGATCAGGCGATCGGCCTTGTCCACCCACAGATCGCTGACCGTGCCGGCGACCACGCCGTCCATCCCCACCACCGTCATGCCGCGCGGATCGGGATCGCGCGCGGCGACGGCGATCGCGGCCTGGCCGATCGGGACGATGCGGGCATGGCCCTCCATGTCCAGGTCGGGGCGCTTGGCGCGATCGGCGAACGCCGCCGGGCCGATGCCGTCGACCAGCGGATCGCCGGTCGGCACCAGCGGCGCGCCGTGGAACTGCCCGGTCTTGCGCGCGGCCAGCCGGAACGGATCGCGGCCGCCGGTGGGCGCGGTGACGATGCCATGCCCGAACGGCAGCCGGAAGGATTTGGTCGGCGCGGTGTGCAGGAAGCCGCCATCGCTCTGGATCCGGCCGGTGAGATCATCCTCCAGCGGATAGCCCTCGCGCCGATCCTCGCGGCGGAGATAGAAGACCAGCCCCAGGAAGAAGAGGAAGAAGGCGTACAACACGAGCAGGGCCACATCGAGGTGCGGGGTGAGCGTGGGGTGCATGGGTCTTCCCCTCAGGCAGGAAACTGGGCGAGGCCGAAGCGGCCGCCGCTGGGTTGATCATCGAAGCGAACGCGAACGAGCGGGCCGAGCGCCACCAGCGTGCCGAACAGCAGCACGATCTCGGCCAGATAGACCACGCCGTAGCCGGTGGCGGGGCCGGCGAGCGTATGGCCCAGCCGCTCGGATACGGCGGCCGACGAGATCAGGTCGCGCGCGAAGGCGCCGATCGCGATGGCCAGGCCCGCGCAGGTCGCCTGCACCGCGCCCCAGGCGCCCAGCGCCAGCCCGGACCGGCCCGGGATCGAGATCGCCATCGCGGCGGTGAGCGTGCCGACCGAGAAGAGCCCCGCGCCGAAGCCGATCACGCTGGCGCCGACGCACAGCAGCCCGACCGCGTGGAGCGGCGCCGACAGGATCACCAGCGTGAACGCGGCGATCCCGGCGACCCCGCCGAACCCCGCCAGCCGGTGCGGCTCGGCACCCTGGCCCAGCCGGCGCGCCGCGAGCCCGAACCCCAGCAGCATGCCCAGCGCCCAGAGCGCAGTGAGCGACGTGGTCGATCCGACCGACAGGCCCAGGATCTGGCCGCCATAGGGCTCCAGCAGCACGTCCTGCATGCTGAACGCCGCCGCGCCCATGCCGACCGCGACGAGCAGGCGCAGCGTGCGCGGCTGCGCGACGAACGCGGCCCACACCTGCCGGAACGGAGGCGGCACCTCGGCATTGCGGGTGGCGGCGGTGTTGCGCGCCTCTTGCTTCCACAGCGCGACGATGTTCAGGACCATGGTGAGCGCGGCGGCGCCCTGCACCACGCCGACCAGCCGCGTCGGCGAGAAATCGGCGAGCAGCCGCCCGATCACCAGCGCGCTCACCATCATGCCGACCAGCAGCATCACGTAGAGCAAGGCGACGACGCGCGGGCGCTTGTCCTCGGGCGCGAGATCGGTCGCGAGCGCCAGGCCGGCGGTCTGCGTGGTGTGCATGCCGGAGCCGACGAGCAGGAAGCCGACGCCCGCGCCGATATGCCCGACCAGCGCCGGCCCGGTGCCGCCGCCCGACATCACCAGCAGCGCGAACGGCAGGATCGCCAGGCCGCCGAACTGCATCAGCGTGCCGAACCAGATATAGGGCACGCGCTTCCAGCCGAGCAGCGAGCGGTGATTGTCGGAACGGAAGCCGATCAGCGCGCGCAAGGGCGCGAACAGCAAAGGCAGCGACACCATCGCCGCGACCAGGCTGGCCGACATGCCGAGCTCGAGGATCATCACCCGGTTGAGCGTGCCGGTCAGCAGCACCGCGGCCATGCCGACCGAGACCTGGAACAGCGACAGCCGCAGCAGCCGGCCGAGCGGCAGGTCCGCGGTCGCCGCATCGGCGAACGGCAGGAAGCGCGTCCCGACTTTCATCCAGAACTGCCGCGCGCCGGGCTTCATGCGATCACCTCCAGCGCGTGGCTCATGTAGAAGCCGCTGGAGATGCGCCGGTCGCGGCCGATGCGGGCCGCGCCAATCGCGCTGCGCAGGCGACGCTCCGCGACCGGCACGATCGCGGGCGCGCGGTCGCCGCGCGGAAAGAACTTGCCGACCGCGTGCATCAGCGCGAGCGCCTTGGTCTGCGGTGCGAAGGTGAACAGGATCGTGCCGTCGGTGCGCGCGGCGAGCGTGTCGATCACGTCGACGATGTCGCCGCGGCCGTAATGGATCAGCGAGTCCATCGCGACGACATGATCGAACCGGCCGAGGCTCGAATCGCGCATGTCGCCCAGGCGCCAGTCGATCGACAGCCCCGCCGGCGCGCGATCGCGGGCGATGTCGACCAGCCCGGCGGCGACGTCGATCGCGACCACCTCGGCCCCGCGCCGCGCCGCTTCCACCGCCAGCGCGCCGGTGCCGCAGCCGGCATCCAGCAGGCGCAGGCCGGTCATGTCGGCGGGCAGCCAGCCGAGCAAAGTGTCGCGCATCCGCGTGCGGCCGGCGCGGACGGTGGCGCGGATGCGGCTGACCGGCGCGTCCGACGTGAGCTGCTTCCACGCATCGAGCGCGGTGCGGTCGAAATAGGCTTCGAGCGCGGAACGGCGCGAGCGGTAGGTTGAGCTCTCCCCCATCCGTTCGTGTCGAGCAGCATCGAGCGAAGCCGAGATGCGCCCGTCGAGACAGCGGTCACCGGCATCTCGACTGCGGTTCTCGACTGCGCTCGAACCTTCGCTCGATACGAACGGGTGGGGCGGGGGCAGGATCCGGGCGGCTGTCGCCATCACTCGAACCCCAGGAATTCGAAGATGTCGCGGTCCTTCATCGGCCGCGCTTCGAGCGGATCGGTGCCGGCCCACAGCTGCGCGGCGAGGCGCTTATATTCCAGGCAGGCGGCATCCACCTCGGGAGTGGAGTCCATCTCGAACAAAGTGCACTTCTTCAGCCGCGAGCGGCGGATCGCGTCCAGATCGGGGAAATGGGCGAGTCGCTGGAGCCCGGTAGCGGCGTTGAACCGGTCGATCTCGTCGGTCGCGGCGGAGCGGTTGGCGATCACGCCGGCCATCCGCACCTCGTAATTCTTCGCCTTCGCCTTGATCGCGGCCACGATGCGGTTCATCGCGAAGATGCTGTCGAAATCGTTCGCCGCCACCACCAAAGCGCGCTCGGCATGCTGCAGCGGCGCGGCGAACCCGCCGCACACCACGTCGCCCAGCACGTCGAAGATCACGACGTCGGTCT
>CAXUMU010000298.1:0-3886 GCA_964252145.1 uncultured Sphingomonadaceae bacterium | reverse complement strand
GGCGGGCGGCGCTGCGGATCGCTCGCATCTCCGGCGTTGCGCAGCGCCACCGCCGGCTGCGCGCGGGTGAGCGCGGTCGCGGGCAGGATGCTGCCGGCCAACGCCGCCGCCAGCCCCAGCGACAGGAACAGCACGGCCGCACCCGGCGCGAACGCCAAGCGCGCGGTCGTGCCCGCGAAATAGCCGCCGCCCAGATCGCCTCCCGCCAGCCGCAGCGCAACCACCGCCAGCGCCAAGCCAAGCGCCAGCCCCGCGACCGCCCCGATCAGCCCGAGCGCCAATCCCTCCACGATCAGCTGCCGCACCGCCATCGCCTTGTCCGCGCCCAGCACGCGCAGCAGCGCGAATTGCGGCGCCCGCCGCGTGACCGACAGCGACTGCGCCGAATAAACGAGGAACGCGCCGGTCAGCAGCGCCACCAGCGCCAGCATGTCGAGATTGACGCGGTAGGCGCGCGAGAGCGCATCGCTGCTCGCCGCATCGCTTGCCGGCGTGGCGAGCGTAGCGGTGGGCGGCAGCAGCGCGCCGATCGCGGCGCGGGCGCGGACGGGGTCGGCTCCCTCGGCCAGCTTCAGGTCGATCCGGTCGAGCCGGCCCAACCGGCCGAACCGCCACTGCGCCGCGGCGATGTCGATCATGCCCACCGCCTGCTCGGCTGGCGCCGCCGGCAGCGTGCCGAGGATGCGGAAGCGCGCGGTGTGTCCGCCCGCGACCAGATCGATCGTGTCACCGATCCGCCGGTGGCCCGCCGCGAGCGCTGCGCTAGACAGGAACAGCGCATCGTCGGCAAAGATGCTTGTCGGCAATGCGGCGGGATCGGCGATGCGGCCCAGCAGCCCCGGCGTCACCGCGGCGGCGCGCAGCACGTCCAGCCCCAGCAGGTCGATCGGCGCGCCGCCCAGGCTGGCTTTCAGCACCACCACAGGGCTGGCCGTCGCGATCCCCGCCAGCCGCGCCAGCCGCGGATAGTGCAGCTCGTCGAACCCCGCCGGCCCCGCGGCCTCGATGCGCAGGTCGGCGTCGCCGGTGACGGTATGGATCGCGGAATCGAATGCGGTCAGCGCGGAGGCGTTGACCAGGTGGACCGCGAAACCCAGCGCCACCCCGATCGCGATCGCCAGCGCGGCCAGCGCCACGCGCGCCGGATGCGCGCGCCACTCGCCGCCGATCATCCAGCCGAGCGCGGTCGCGTTCACGCGCGGGGGACGAGCCCGGCGCGGGTGAGCGTCAGCGTGCGGTCGGCGATCGCGGCGGCGACGTCGGAATGCGTCACCAGCAGCGCCGCCGCACCCGCCTCGCGCACGGCGGATGCGAACAGGTCGAGGATGCGCCCGGCCGTCTCCGGATCGAGGTTGCCGGTCGGCTCGTCCGCCAGGATCAGGGCGGGGCGATGGACGAGCGCGCGGGCGATCGCGACGCGCTGCAGTTCGCCGCCGGAGAGCGCGCGCGGATAATCGTGCTCGCGCCCGCCAAGGCCCACCGCCTGCAGCATCGCCGCGGCCTGGCGGCGCGCCTCGGCCGCGGTCACGCGCAGCAGCACCAGCGGCAGCGCCACGTTCCGCACCAGGCTGAGATGCGGCAGCACGTGAAAGGCCTGGAAGACGAAGCCGATCCGCTCGCGCCGCAGCCGGGTGCGCGCATCCTCGTCCAGCGCGTCCAACATCGTCCCGCCGATCGCGACGGAGCCCGCATCGGCCAGGTCGAGCCCGGCGACCAGGTTGAGCAGCGTCGATTTGCCCACGCCCGATTCGCCCATGATCGCGACGATCTCGCCGGCGGCGACACTCAGATCGAGCCGTTCGAACAGCAGCCGGGGGCCGGGCACGGACTTCGCCAGGCCGGCAAGCGCGAGGAGAGGGGACGCCATCCGCCCGCCCCTAGCACATGCCTTCGCGGTAAGGACATAAACGGGCTAGAGAGCGGCCCGATCCAACGGAGACTCGCCTCATGCGCTACAACCAGCTCGGCCGCACCGGCCTCAAAGTGTCCGAAATCTGCCTCGGCGCGATGACTTTCGGCGGCGGCGAGGGCGCCGGCATCTGGAAGGCGATCGCCGCGGTGGACCAGGACGGCGTCGACGGCATCGTCGGCCGCGCGATCGAGGCGGGGGTCAACTTCATCGACACCGCCGACGTCTATTCCGCCGGCCAGTCGGAGCAGCTGCTGGGCCAGTCGCTGCGCAATCTGGGCGTGCGCCGCGAGAGCGTGGTGATCGCGACCAAGTTCCTGGGCAGCACGGGGCCGGGGCCGAACGATGCCGGCGCCTCGCGCGGCCATATCATGGACGCGGTGCGCCAGAGCCTCAACCGGCTGCAGCTCGACCATATCGATCTCTACCAGATCCACGGCTTCGATCCGCGCACGCCGCCCGAGGAGACGCTGCGCGCGCTGGACGATCTGATCAGCCGCGGGCTGGTGCGCTACGTCGGCGTGTCGAACTGGCCGGCGTGGCGGATGGCGAAGGCGGGCGGCATCGCGGACGCGCGCGGCTATGCCCGGTTCGAGACGGTCCAGGCCTATTACTCGATCGCCGGGCGCGACCTGGAGCGCGAGATCGTGCCGTACCTGACCGAGGAGAGGATGGGCCTGATGACCTGGTCGCCGCTCGCCGGCGGGCTGCTCTCCGGCAAGTTCGGTCCGGGCGGCGAGACCGAGGCGGGATCGCGCCGCGCCCAGTTCGATTTCCCGCCGGTGGACCTCGATCGCGGCTGGGCGTGCGTCGCGGCGATGCGCGAGATCGGTGCTACGCACGGCGTGTCGGTCGCGCGGGTGGCGCTGGCGTGGGTGCTGTCGCGGCCGTTCGTGATGAGCGTGATCATCGGCGCGAAGAACCAGGCACAGCTGGACGACAACCTCGCCGCGATCGACCTGAAGCTGAGCGCCGACGAACTCGCCCGGCTGGACGAGGTGAGCCGGCTGCCGGCGGAATATCCCGGCTGGATGCTGGAGCGGCAGGGGGCGAACCGGTAATCTGATCATTCGTCATCCCAGCGAAAGCTGGGATCTCGTTGAGATGGTGCGCAACATGCCGACGAGATCCCAGCTTTCGCTGGGATGACGGGTGTTGGGGACGCGGTGGAACAACGCCCCGCACCATGCCTTGAACCGGCATGGCCAGCACCGCACCCGTCCGCATCTTCCACGTCTCCGACGTCCACTTCGGGCGGGAGGATGCGGCCGCGGTCGGCTGGTTCGCGCAGGTGGTGCAGGCCGAGCTGCCCGATGCGGTGATCATCACCGGCGATCTGACGATGCGCGCCCGCTCGGCCGAGTTCGCCGCCGCGGGCGAATGGCTGAAGACGCTGCCCGTGCCGGTATCGATCGAGCCCGGCAACCACGATCTGCCTTACTATAATCCGCTGCGCCGCATTTTCCGCCCCTATGCCCGCTATCAGCGGATCGAGCGCGCGCTCGATCGGCCGATCGCGCTGCCCGGCGTGTGGATCGTGCCGCTGAAGACGACCGCGCGCTTCCAGTGGCGGCTCAACTGGTCATGGGGCGTGGTCAGCCCCGGCAGCCTCCGCCGGGCGCTCGCGCGACTGGCCGAGTGCCCCGCCGGCGCCTTGCCGATCGTCGCCTGTCACCACCCCCTGATCGAGGCATCGGTGCAGGCGGGCCATAGCCGCACGCACGGCGGGCCGGAGGCGCTTGCGGCGCTGGGCAGGGCGGGCGCAAAGGCGGTGCTCAGCGGCCACGTCCATGATCCGTTCGACGTGCCGTCGGCGCAGGGGCCGCGCCTGATCGGCGCCGGCACGCTGTCCGAACGCACCCGCTCGACCGCGCCGTCGTTCAACGAACTGACGGTGGCGGATGGCAAGCTGGAGGTACGCGTGCGGGCGATGGACTAAAATCCTCCCCGGCACGGGGAGGGGGACCGCGCGAAGCG
>CAXUMU010000297.1:0-3887 GCA_964252145.1 uncultured Sphingomonadaceae bacterium | reverse complement strand
CTGGACACGACGGTCGCCGGCCAGGAAGGCCGCGTCGCATACCACCTGGACGGCGTGTACATCAGCCGCCCGTCCGCGGCGATCTCGTCCTTCTTCGACGTAAATCGCGTGGAGGTGGTCCGCGGACCGCAGGGCACGCTCTACGGCCGCAACGCCACCGCCGGCGCCGTCAACGTCATCACCAATGACCCGGAGGAGACGGTCGGCGGCTATGTCCGTGCGACGTTCGGCAACTACAGCACCTACAATTTCGAGGGCGCGGTCACCGGTCCGGTCAGCGACACGCTGTCGGCGCGCTTCGCGTTCCAGACCAATCATCACAGCGGCTGGGGCAAGGGACTGGTCACCGGCGAGAACATCGATAACGAGAAGGACGGCGGCTTTCGCGCCAAGGTGAAGTGGAAGCCCAGTTCCACCTTCGACGTGGTCCTCTCGGCCGATTATTTCCACGAGAACGATCAGGCGTTCGTGTACCACTACCTGGGTCAGGGCAATCCGAACGTGGTGCCGTTCGGCGTGCGGCTCGGCGGGCGCGTTGCGCCCCATCCGCGCGATAGCTACGGCGAGGTGCCGCAGCGCAACTTCCGCCGCTTTTATGGCTTCGGCGCGGTCGCGAACTGGGACTTGGGCTTCGCGACGCTCACCTCCGTCACCGGCTACCGCGACGTCAATACCGACTACGACAGCGACGCGGACGGCACCGACGTCAACATCACCAATTTTCGCATCGTCGAGCAAGCGCACCAGTTCAGCCAGGAACTGCGCCTGGCAGGCAACATTGGGAGCCTCAAATACCTGTTCGGCGGCTATTATTTCAACGAGAGCATCTACGGCAACGTCGCCTTTTCGCCGCTCCGGCAGCTGAGCAACAACCCGCCGTTCGCGCAAGGGGTGGACTATCGCGGCGATCTCAGGACGCGCGCCTACGCCGGCTTCGGCCAGCTCGACTGGGAGATCGCGACAGGGCTGACGCTCTCCGCCGGTGCGCGCTACAGCTACGAGACCAAGATCATCGACCATCGCGGCGTGGTCGACACGGTAACGCCCTACAATCCTGCCGTGCCGCTCGTCTATCGCCTGTTCCAGGCCGATCGCGTCAGCTTCGACAGCGTCACCCCGCGCTTCGGCGTGGAGTATCGCGTCCGTCGCGACATCCTGCTCTACGCGACCTATGCCAAGGGCTTCAAGAGCGGCGGGTTCAGCCTCAACGCGTTCAATCCGCCGCTCAGCCCCGAGAAGCTGACCGACTATGAGGGCGGCATCAAGGCCGAGTTCGCCGGCGGACGGCTGCGCACGAACCTAGCGGCCTTCTACTACGATTACACCAATCTGCAGGTGCAGAAGATCGAGGGCGCGGTCGCGGTGCCGATCAACGCCGCGGCCGCGACCGTCAAGGGCGTCGAGCTGGAGCTGGCGGCGCGCCCGTTCCGCGGCTTGGAGCTCGCCGGAAACGTGTCGCTGCTCGACGCCAAGTTCAAGAACTTCGCAACTGCGGACGCGGCGCGGCCGACGCTCGGCGTCATAGACCTGTCGGGCAACAAGCTGCAGCAGGCGCCCGATTACACATTTAACGTTTCGGCCGCCTATACGGTCGACGCAGACGTGGGATCGTTCACCCTCCGCGGCGAGGCGGTCGGCACGGACAAGATCTATTTCTCGCCCTACAATCGCGAAAACGTGGCGCAGCGCGCCTACACCAAGTTCAACGCCTTTCTGAACTTTCGCTCGCCGAGCAGCGGCGTCACGGCGTCGCTGTTCGTGCGCAACATCGCTAACAAGCTGACCGTGTCGTCGTCTCAGGTCAGCGCGGGCTTCTCCGGCTTCCCGATCCTGGGGGCGTACGATCCGCCGCGAACCTACGGTGTCTCCATCGGGTACAACTTCTAGTGGTGACCCTCCGCGCGCGGGGCGTTGCTCGACAGCTCGTCCTCGAGCACGTCGAGCGAGTCGTAGATCTTGGCGAGCGTGCGCTTCATTCGCTCGACCTCGCCCGGCTTGATCGTGCTGATCGCGACCTCCTCATAATGTTCGGCCTCGACCCGGAGCAAGGCCGCGATTTCTGTGCCGTGCGGCGTGTTGGCGATCTGCACAGTGCGCTCGTTGCCGGGCGGGCGGTGGCGCGACACCAGCCCACGGCTGACCATGAGGCCGACCAGCCGCGACATGGTAGACATCTCGACGGCCGTTGCGGCGCTCAATTCGCTCAGCTTCTGATCGGGCTTCTCCGACAGCGCCGCCAGCACACGGTACATCGGCAGCGTCAGGCCGTAAGCTTCGAGCCGGCGGCTGAACAGTTCCCCCATCCGCACGCCCAGCCGTGCGAGCAGGAACGGCATGGCGGTAGAGAGTTTGTACATGGCCGTCCGCAGCTGGACGGCATCGGCGCCGCCGCCGACCTGCCTAGCCCCGTCGATGGGGAAATTGCAACATTTGCGTTTGGAAGAGTTTGCGCGCACAAAGCCGTGGGACTCGGCGCGTAGCGGAATGGAGCAGGTCGCATGATGGTGGGGTGGTGGGGGTCTGATCGGCAGGCGACGGCGCGGTCGCACCGCCTGGGCGACCTCGCATGAGCCCGGTTAGGCTCGGCCGAGCCCGAGTGGATGGACGCGCTACCGCGCTGGTCGAGCTGAGCGGCGCAGCCTACGCGCTCGCGGGATTGCTGCCCGGCGCGCCGGGCGTGGACGATGGAGAGCTGGACCCGCTGTTCGCGCGGTGGAACAGCTATGCCGACCGCATCGCCGCGCTCGACCCTAGCGGCAAAGTGCCCGTAGAGGTGGCACCCCACGCCTTCCTCGCCCCCGTCGAACGGCCGCGCCACGTGATCGCGATCGGTACCAATTACCGCGACCATATCGAGGAGATGGGCATCCCGAGCGATCCCGTCTTCCCCTACGCCTTCCTAAAGCCGACCACGACGATCGCCCCGCCCGCCGGGCCGGTAACGCTGCCGGCGGTGAGCGCCATGGTCGACTGGGAGGCGGAGCTGGGCGTGGTGATCGGCCGCACGACGCGGAACGTGCCGGAGGCGGACGCGCTGGGCGTGGTGGCGGGATACCTGCCGTTGAACGACGTGTCCGCGCGCGACTGGGTGGAGGACCGTCCCTCTCTCGGCATCGACTGGATCATGCAGAAGGCGCACGATGGCTTCACGCCTCTGGGGCCCTGGGTGACGCTCGCAAGCGGCGTCGCCGATCCGCAGGCTCTGTCCGTGCAATGCCTCATCAACGGCGAGCTGGTGCAGAATAGCAGCACGGCGAACATGGTGTTCTCGGTCGCAGCGATCATCTCTCACCTGTCACGCTTCATGACGCTGTCGGCCGGCGACGTGATCGCGACCGGCACGCCGGCAGGCGTCGGCTTCGGCCGCAAGCCGCGCCGCTTCATCGCCGCCGGGGATGTGGTCACGGTTGCGCTCGGCGAGCTCGGATCGTTCGACACCCACTTCGTCGCGTCCGACGATCCTCCGCGGGAGGCGGCGTGATGCTCGAGCTTCGCGTCGCGCGCGTCGAGCAGGTGACGCCGCGCATCAAGCTGTTCGAACTGCGCTCGCTCGATGGCAGCGCGCTGCCCGCCTTCACTGCGGGCTCGCACATCGCGCTCGAGCTGGGCAATGGCGACGAGCGTCCCTACTCATTGCTGAACGACCAGGGCGATACCGATCGGTACGAGATCGCGGTGCTGCGCGAAGAGGCGGGCCGGGGCGGTTCCGCCTGGATGCACGACGTGCTGCGCGTCGGCGACGTGATCCGCGCCGAGCCGCCTGCCAACGACTTCCGGCTGAGCGAGGCGGGCGACCACCACATCCTGATCGCCGGCGGCATCGGCATCACGCCGCTCCTGTCGATGGCCGCGCGGCTGCGGGAGATCGGAAAAGAGTATCGCCTCTA
>CAXUMU010000296.1:0-3893 GCA_964252145.1 uncultured Sphingomonadaceae bacterium | reverse complement strand
ACCAACGCCAACAGTTCGGGCCAATAGTCCCACTCCGTCATGCCAGCGGAGGTTGGCATCCAGACGGCGTGCGGTTTCCATGGACGCCTGTCGTCTGGACCCCAGCCTTCGCTGGGGTGACGGGGAGGCGGAATAGCCGGGCGATCCAAGCCATCCACAGTTTTCGGGCAGCCC
Organism: uncultured Sphingomonadaceae bacterium; assembly: GCA_964252145.1. Taxonomy (GTDB): domain Bacteria; phylum Pseudomonadota; class Alphaproteobacteria; order Sphingomonadales; family Sphingomonadaceae; genus JAQGLK01. The sequence continues at coordinate 3,719 of CAXUMU010000296.1, read as the reverse complement.
CGCCTTGCCCTGTCACGCCCCCGGCGGCTAAGCCGTTCCTCCCATGGCGCGGTTCATTTTCATCACCGGCGGCGTGGTCTCGTCGCTCGGCAAGGGTCTCATGGCGGCAAGCCTGGCTGCGTTGCTGCAGGCGCGCGGCTACCGCGTGCGCCTGCGCAAGTTCGATCCCTATCTCAACGTCGATCCGGGGACGATGAGCCCCTACCAGCACGGCGAGGTGTACGTCACCGACGACGGCGCCGAGACCGACCTCGACCTCGGCCATTACGAACGCTTCACCGGCGTCCCCTCGCGCCAGTCCGACAACATAACCTCGGGCCGGATCTACCAGACGATCATCGCCAAGGAGCGGCGCGGCGATTATCTGGGCGCGACCGTGCAGGTGATCCCGCACGTCACCGACGCGATCAAGGAATTCGCGCGCACCGACGTGGACGATCTGGATTTCGTGCTGTGCGAGATCGGCGGCACCGTGGGCGACATCGAATCGCTGCCGTTCATGGAGGCGATCCGCCAGCTGCGGAACGATCTGGGCCGCCAGAATGCGGTGTTCGTCCACCTGACGCTGGTCCCTTACATCGCCGCCGCGGGCGAATTGAAGACCAAGCCGACGCAGCATAGCGTGCGCGACCTGACCAGCCTCGGCATCCAGCCCGACGTGCTGGTGTGCCGTTCCGACCGGCCGCTGCCGGAGAGCGACCGCGCCAAGATCGCGCTGTTCTGCAACGTCGCGAAGGATGCGGTGATCTCGGCGCTGGATGCGAAGACGATCTACGGCGTGCCGCTGCAATATCATGCCGAGGGGCTGGACCGCGCCGTGCTCGCCGCGTTCGGCATCGACGCGCCCGATTCGCCCGACCTGCGCCGCTGGACCGACATCGTCGACCGGATCGAGAATCCCGAAGGCGAGGTCACGATCGGCGTCGTCGGCAAATATACCGGGCTGCTGGATGCGTATAAGTCGCTGTACGAGGCGCTCGTCCACGGCGGCGTCGCCAACCGGGTGAAGGTCAACATCCGCTGGATCGAGGGCGAATTGTTCGAGCAGCCGGGATCGGACGTCGCCGCCCAGCTGGAGCCATGCCATGCGATCCTCGTACCCGGCGGGTTCGGCGAGCGCGGCACCGAAGGGATGATCGAGAGCGTCCGCTTCGCGCGCGAGCGGCGCGTGCCCTATTTCGGCATCTGTCTCGGCATGCAGATGGCGTGCATCGAGGGTGCACGGAACACCGCCGGCCTGACCGGTGCCTCCACCACCGAGTTCGGCCCGACCAGCGAGCCGGTGGTCGGCATGATCACCGAATGGATGTCGGCCGAAGGCATCCAGCTGCGCGCGGCCGGCGGCGACCTGGGCGGCACGATGCGGCTGGGCGCCTATCCGGCGTACCTCTCGGGCAACAGCCACGCCGCGGCGATCTACGGCGCATCCGACATCTCGGAGCGGCATCGCCACCGCTACGAAGTCAACGTCCATTACCGGCCGGCGCTGGAGGATGGCGGGCTGGTCTTCTCCGGCATGTCGCCCGACGGCCAGCTGCCCGAGATCGTCGAGCGGCCGGACCATCCCTGGTTCGTCGGCGTGCAGTTCCACCCCGAGCTGAAGTCGAAACCGTTCGATCCGCACCCGCTGTTCGCCAGCTTCATCGAGGCGGCGGTGAAGCAGAGCCGGTTGGTTTAGAGCGGCCCGCTGTCGCGGACGCTCCGTTCGCCCGCGCAGGCGGGAGTCCCGTCCGACGGCGCAGCTGGACTCCCGCCTTCGCGGGAGCACTGCACCCTTCGACTACTGCCCGAAGCTGTTCAGCAGCGCGGCCGCCTGCGCCTGCTCGGCCGCGTTCGGCGCGTCGGCGTCGTTGCCGCCGCCCGACTTGCCGGCATAGTCGACCGCGGTCCAGATGATCCCCGCCGCCCACAGCAACGCGATCCAGCGGTTGCGGAAGATCGAGCTGGTGCGGAACGGGAACATGGGCGCGACCATGGCCCCGTACCGGTTAGCGGCGCGTGAAGGTCAGGGGCCCTCGGTCAAAGGATCGCCGCCTGCGCCGACGACCGGATCGGTCGGCGTGGGCGGGGTGGGGTCGACGGGCGATGGGATCGGTACGTCCACCGGCGTCGGGATCGGGCCGTCGGGGCTGGTCGGCGGCTGGCTGGCCATCTGCGTCTCTCCTTCTTGAAACGGAGCGATAACGCACCAACGGCGATACGGCACCGCGCACGCCAAAACGCCCGGATCGTTTCCGACCCGGGCGCCTTGCGTGACGAATGCTCGTCAACCCCCTTGATGGTTGGCTTCGCCAGCCCGCTCGCACCCCCGTCCCCCTTGCCGGTGATGCGGGACTGCAGCCTCCCCGAACCAAGGCCGTTGCCTGTGTCCGTGGCAGTGCTGCTAAGCAAAGTTTCGCCCTTTGTCATGGCCGGTTCGTCAACGCCGTAACGAAAGCAGTAATGCTGTGACGAATGCGCAACAGCATTGCGCCGGTTGCCCCGCGCACGCGACCTTTCTAGAGCAAGCGCACCTTGACCGCGGCCACCGCCCGGCCAGCCGAGACCCGATCCGCCATGCGCCTGTCCCAGCATTTCCTGCCCGTTACCAAGGAATCACCCGCCGACGCGCAGATCGTCAGCCATAAGCTGATGCTGCGCGCGGGCATGATTCGGCAGACCGCGGCGGGGATCTACGCCTGGCTGCCGCTGGGCCACCGCGTGCTGCGCAAGATCGAGCAGATCGTGCGCGAGGAGCAGGACCGCGCCGGCGCGATCGAGCTGCTGATGCCGACGCTCCAGTCCGCCGACCTGTGGCGCCAGTCGGGCCGCTACGACGCCTACGGCCCCGAGATGCTGCGCATCACCGACCGGCACGAGCGCGAACTGCTGTACGGGCCAACCAATGAGGAGATGATCACCGCGATCTTTCGCGATTCGGCGCGCAGCTACCGCGATCTGCCGCGCACGCTCTATCATATCCAGTGGAAGTTCCGCGACGAGATCCGCCCGCGCTTCGGCGTGATGCGCGGCCGCGAGTTCCTGATGAAGGACGCCTATTCGTTCGACCTGGACGAGGCGGGGGCGCGGGCGAGCTATTACATCCAGCTCGCGGCCTATCTGCGCACGTTCCAGCGGCTGGGCGTGAAGGCGGTGCCGATGAAGGCGGCGAGCGGCCCGATCGGCGGCGACCTCAGTCACGAGTTCATCGTGCTGGCTCCGACGGGCGAGAGCGAGGTGTTCTACGATGCCCGGTTCGACGCGTTCGACTGGAACGGTCAGGCCGATCCGGCGGCGTTGTTCGCGCAGGTCAGCGGCATGTACGCCGCGACCGGCGAGACGCACGACGAGGCGTGCTGGGCCGAGATCCCGGCCGAACGCCAGCGCCAGGGCCGCGGCATCGAAGTCGGCCACATCTTCTACTTCGGCACCAAATATTCGGCGTCGATGGGGATGAAGGTGCAAGGCGCGGACGGGTCCGAGGTGGTGCCGCACATGGGCAGCTACGGCATCGGCGTCTCGCGGATGGTCGCGGCGATCATCGAGGCGAGCCATGACGAGGCCGGCATCGTCTGGCCCGACGAGGTCGCGCCCTACCGGGTGGGTCTGATCAACATGCGCGCCGACGATGCGCGCTGTGCGGCGGCGGCGGATGATCTGTACGCGAAGCTGACGGCGGCCGGCATCGAGACGCTGTACGACGACCGCGACGAGCGCGGCGGCGCCAAGTTCGCGACGAT
>CAXUMU010000295.1:0-3956 GCA_964252145.1 uncultured Sphingomonadaceae bacterium | reverse complement strand
GGCTGGTGGAGGGGGCTGCACGGCACGCACCGTCGGGCTGGCTCAAGCCCCCCTCCACCAGGCTTCGCGCGGACCCCCTCCCCGGAACGGGGAGGATTTAAGCCTCCAGCTCGACGTCCCAATAGAGCCAGTCGCGCCAGCTCTGGTGGAGATAGTTGGGCGGGAAGCTGCGGCCATGTTCCTGCAGCTGCCAGCTCGTCGGGCGGATCGGCGCGAGGCTGAGCGCCATCCCGGCCTGTTTCGGCGTCCGCCCGCCCTTGCGCAGGTTGCACGGCGCGCACGCGGTAGCGACATTCTCCCACGTCGTCCGCCCGCCCTGCGCGCGCGGAATGACGTGATCGAACGTCAGGTCGTTCGGCTGGCCGCAATATTGGCAGGCGAAACGGTCGCGCAGGAACAGGTTGAAGCGGGTGAAGGCGGGGTGCTGCGACGGGCGGACATATTGGCGGAGCGCGATCACCGACGGCAGCTTCATCGACCAGGTCGGGCTGTGCACCTCGCGCTGATACTGGTCGACGATGTCGACCCGCTCGAGGAACACCGCCTTGACCGCGGTCTGCCACGGCCACAGGCTGAGCGGATAATAGCTGAGCGGGGTATAGTCCGCGTTCAGCACCAGCGCCGGGCAGCCATCGGGATGTCGGATCAGGTCGGGGTGGTACATGGAACCGGCAACGGCCTCCCGCTTCGCATCCGAAGCGCAGATACCCGATCCGTTCCCGTCGCACCCGGGAAGCGAGAGCCAGGCCGGCCGCGCCTCCGTTGCCCCGCCCTTAAGCCCAAGTGCGTGACGGCGCCATGACAGCATTGTCGGCAAGCGTGCGTCAAGGTGGGCGCACGGACTTATCCACAGAGATGCTCCAGGGTTCATCCACCGTGACGCGGTTCGCGCCAGCCCCACCGGGCGGCTGCATCTGGGGCACGCCGTCTCGGCGATCGCGGCGCACGATCGCGCGCGGGCGGACGGCGGGCGGTTCGAGCTGCGGATCGAGGATATCGACCGGGCGCGCTGCCTGCCGGAATATGCCGACGCGATCCGCGACGACCTGCGCTGGCTGGGGCTCGCCTGGGACGGGCCGGCGGTGGTCCAGTCGGAGCGGCTGCCGCTGTATCAGGCGGCGCTCGACCGGCTGATCGCGGCGAGGCTCGCTTATCCCTGCTTCTGCTCGCGCGGCGATATCGCCCGCGAAGTGGCGGCGAGCCTGAGCGCGCCGCACGGCGCCGACGGACCGCTCTATCCGGGCACCTGCCGCGGCGTGCCCGCCGATCCCATCCGTCTCGCCGCGGAGCCACACAGCTGGCGGCTCGATTCCGCCGCCGCGATCACGCGCACCGGCCCGTTGCAATGGCACGACGAACGGGCCGGCACGGTAGCGGTCGACCCCGCCGCGCTGGGCGACGTGATCCTGAAGGGCCGCGACCGCCCGGCGGGCTATCATCTCGCCGCCGTGATCGACGATGCCGCGGCGCAGGTCACGCTGGTGGTGCGCGGGCGCGACCTGTTCGCCTCCACCCATGTGCAGGTGATGCTGCAGGCGCTGCTGGGGCTCCGCGCGCCGGCCTATCGCCACCACCCGCTGGTCGCCGGGCCGGACGGCCGCCGCCTCGCCAAGCGCGATGCCGCCGCCGGACTCGATCGCCTGCGCGCGGCCGGCGTGGACGGCGCCGCGCTCGCCGGAGAATTGCGCGCCGGGCGGCTGCCCATTGGCTTCCGCTGGCTGGAGCATTAGATAGCGGCGATGCAGACCTTCCTCGTCATCCTGATGATCCTCGCCGCGATCGCGGCGCTCGTGTCGCTGGTGCGGGGCATCGTGATCTTCCTCCAGACTACCGAGAAGGATCTGAAGGGCGATGGCGTCAGCAGTTCGGGCCTGCGCCAGAACAAGATGATGTGGCGGCGCATCCAGTTCCAGGCGATCGCGGTGATGCTGGCGGTGCTGGTGATGCTGCTCGCCCGCCCGCACGCCTGACGTCGCCTGCGGCGTGGTCAAGCTCAACCGCATCTACACGCGCACCGGCGACGGCGGCACCACCGGGCTGGTCGATGGCTCGCGCGTCGCCAAGCACGATCCCCGCCTCGCCGCGATGGGCGACGTGGACGAGGCCAATTCGGCGATCGGCGTCGCGCTGACGGCGGTGGACGAGGCCGGCCACCGCGCGATGCTGGGCCGGATCCAGAACGAGCTGTTCGATCTCGGCGCCGACCTCGCCACGCCCGGCGACGACTTTGCGCCGTCCGAGATGACGCTCCGCATCGTTCCCGCGCAGGTCGCGCGGCTGGAGCAGGAGATCGATGCGATGAACGCGGATCTGGGCGCGCTCACCAGCTTCATCCTGCCGGGCGGCCATCCGGCAGCGGCGCACGTCCACCTCGCCCGCGCGATCGTCCGCCGGGCGGAGCGGGCGGCGGTCGCGGCGGCGGCGCAGCTGCCGCTCAATCCGCAGGCGCTCGCTTATCTCAACCGCCTGTCGGATCACCTGTTCGTCCTCGCCCGCCACGCCAACCGCGCGGCCGGCGACGTGCTGTGGGTGCCGGGCGGGACCCGGTAGCGAGGAAATACATGCGGACCATCGGCGTGATCGGGGCGGGGCAGATGGGCGCGGGGATCGCGCAGGTCTCCGCGCAGGCCGGCTACCGCGTGCTGCTGGCCGACGTGTCCGCCGCGGTGGCCGAGCAGGGCAAGGCGGGCATCGCCAAGCAACTCGCCCGGCTGGTCGAGAAGGACAAGCTCGCCGCGGCCGACCGCGATGCGGCGCTTGGCCTGATCGAGCCGGTCGAGGGCAGCGCCGCGATGGCCGATGCGGGGCTGGTGATCGAGGCGGCGACCGAGCGCGAGGAGATCAAGCGCGCGATCTTCGCCGACGTCGGCAAGGTGCTGGGCGGCCAAGCGATCCTCGCCTCCAACACCTCGTCGATCCCGATCACGCGGCTGGCGCAGGCGGCGCCCGATCCGGCCCGGTTCGTGGGCGTGCATTTCTTCAATCCGGTGCCGCTGATGGGGCTGATCGAGCTGATCCGCGGCCTCGCCACCTCCGACGCCACCGTCGCCACGGTGGAGGCGTTTGCGCGAGACCTGGGCAAGGAGGTGGTCCACGCCAACGACGCGCCGGGCTTCATCGTCAACCGCATCCTGCTGCCGATGCTGAACGAGGCCTGCTTCGCGCTGGGCGAGGGCGTGGCTAACGTGCGCGACATCGATACCGCGGTGAGGCTGGGGCTGAACCATCCGATGGGGCCTCTCACGCTGGCGGACTTCATCGGGCTGGATACGTGCCTGGAGATCTGCCGCGTGCTCCATACCGGCACCGGCGACCCCAAGTTCCGCCCCGCCCCGCTGCTGATCAAATATGTCGAGGCCGGCTGGCTGGGCCGCAAGACCAAGCGCGGCTTCTATGATTATACCGGGCCGGAACCGGTGCCGACGCGGTAGAGCGTCGCCTGCCACTGATTCATGAAGTCAAAACAACGCCGTTTGTGTCGAGCGAAGTCGAGACACCCGCGCCCGCTTCGATCGTGTCTCGACTGCGCTCGACACAAACGGCGTGGAGGCAGTTCGCGCGGCGTGGGGCAGTTCACGGCCAAGGCCCGCTAGCCGCCCTTGCCGCAGCGGACCTCGCCCGAGCCCACCGCATGGACCGTGCACGCCGCCGCGCCCGCCACGGTCACGTCGCCCGATCCGTTGGCGCTGACCTTCGCCGTCATGCTCGCCGCGAACCGCGCGTCGCCCGATCCGCTCGCACCCAGCTCCAGGTCGTCGACCGACAGCTTCGTCGCGTCGATCGTGCCGCTGCCCTGCAGCGTCGCCTTGGTCTGCTGCGCGCGGCCTGCGACGCTCACCTGCCCGCTCCCGACGAGCACCAGCTCCAGCCGGTCGGTGGTGAGCGCGCCCAGCGACACCGAACCCGATCCGCCGACGGCGATGTCGAAGCGCATCGCCTTGGCCCGGTCGATGGCC
>CAXUMU010000294.1:449-3971 GCA_964252145.1 uncultured Sphingomonadaceae bacterium | reverse complement strand
TCTCCCCGCCGGGGGGAGGGAGCTACGTCAGGAACGCCACCAACGTATCCGGATGCAGCGGCAGCCCGGCGAACCCGGCCACGCTGAACGCGATCCCCGCCGCCGCCGCGGCCCAGCCGACGTACATCAGCCCCCAGCTCTCGATCAGCGCCGAGATCGCCGTCACCGCCAATGCGATCGACGAAAAGCCGTCGGACAGGTCGAACTGGTCGTCGCGGTAGCCCTGCTTGTCATAGTCCGCCGCCGAGGCGAGCGCCTGCTTCTTCAGCCCGGCGGACTCCTGCTGGTACTTGGCGATGGCCTGCGTCGTCGCGGGATCGGGCCGGGCGCGCAGCGACACCTCCTCGACGTGCAGCTTGATCCGGCTCGCCTGGTATTCGTTCCAATAGTCGATCTTCGCGGCGGTGTCGGCCTGCATTGCCTGGACGATGTTGTCGTCCTTGATCTTGGTCAGCGCCATCGCGACGCTCAGGATCACGACGGTCGTGGCGATCGCGCGGTTGAGGTTGCGATTGCTGCTCTGGGGTATCTCGGGTGCTTCCATTCGTCGCTCCTGCGGGTGGCGTATCGGCCTCCGCCGTCCTAGATTCCTAGCGTGAGCGACACGACGACCCCAGACCGTTTTAATGAAGAACGCGCAACCTATGCGGTGCGCGGCGCCGACGCGCCGGATATCGAGGCGGGCGTCGCCGCGATCCGCAACGTGCTGGCGACCTTGCCGTCGCGCCCCGGCGTGTACCGCATGCAGGATGCGCGCGGCGAGGTGCTGTACGTCGGCAAGGCGCGCGCGCTGAAGGCGCGGGTGACCAACTATACGCAGGTCGCGCGGATGCCGAAGCGGCTGTCGCGGATGGTGGCGCAGACGCGGTCGATGACGATCGTCACCACCAACACGGAAGCCGAGGCGCTGCTGCTGGAGGCGCAGCTGATCAAGCGCTACCGGCCGCCCTACAACGTGCTGCTGCGCGACGACAAAAGCTTCCCGTTCATCCTGCTGCGCACCGACCAGGGCTTTCCCCGCGTGCAGCTTCACCGCGGCGCGCGGCGGATCAAGGGCGAGTATTTCGGGCCGTTCGCGGGCGCCGGGCAGGTGCGCAAGACGCTGAATGCGCTGCAGAAGCTGTTCCTGCTGCGCAGCTGCACCGACAGCTTCTTCGCCAATCGCACGCGGCCGTGCCTGCTCCACCAGATCCGCCGCTGCTCCGCGCCCTGCGTCGGCCGGATCGGCAAGGAGGACTATGCCGATCTGGTGAGCGACGCGCGCGCCTTCCTGGGCGGCAAGTCGACGCAGGTGCAGCAGAAGCTGGGCGGGCTGATGACCGCCGCCGCGGAGGCGATGGATTTCGAACTGGCCGCGGTCTACCGCGACCGGCTGAAGGCGCTCACCTACATCCAGGGCGCGCAGGCGATCAACGCCGAAGGGGTGGCCGACGCCGACGTGTTCGCGCTCGCCTGCAAGCAGGGCGTGGTCGGCATCCAGGCCTTCTTCATCCGCGGCGGGGCGAACTGGGGCCATCGCAGCTTCTTCCCCGCGCACACCGCCGACGTGCCGGCGGACGAGGTGATGACCAGCTTCCTGATGCAGTTCTACGAGGAGGTGCCGCCCGCGCGGCTGGTGCTGCTCGACCGCGACCTGGCCGAGGCGGAGCTGCTCGGCGAGGCGCTGAGCGAGCGCGCCGGGCGCAAGGTGCAGCTGAAGCAGCCGCAGCGCGGCGAGCAGCGCAAGCTGCTGGAGCAGGCGAAGCGCAATGCCGAGGAGGCGTTGGACCGCCGCTTGGCCGAATCGACCACGCAGGGGCGGCTGCTGGCCGAGGTGGGTGATCTGTTCGAGCTGCCCGGTCCGCCGAACCGGATCGAGGTGTATGACAACAGCCATATCATGGGCACGAACATGGTCGGCGCGATGATCGTCGCCGGGCCGGAGGGGTTCCGCAAGAACGCCTATCGCAAGTTCAACATCAAGCGGCCAGAGACTGCGCCGGGCGATGACTTCGCGATGATGCGCGAGGTGCTGGAGCGGCGCTTTACCCGGCTGGAGCAGGAGGATCCCGACCGCAAGAGCGGCGAGTGGCCCGACCTGCTGCTGATCGACGGCGGCAAGGGCCAGGTCTCCGCCGTGTTCGCGACGATGGAGGAACTGGGCGTCCACGACGTGCCGGTGGTCGGGATCTCCAAGGGGCCGGACCGCAATGCCGGGCGCGAGCATTTCCACTTGCCCGACGGGCGCGAATCGATGCTGCCGATGAACTCGCCGGTGCTGTTCTTCCTCCAGCGGCTGCGCGACGAGGCGCACCGCTTCGCGATCGGCGCGCACCGCACCAAGCGCGCCAAGGCGTTCACCGCCAGCCCGCTGGACGAGGTGCCGGGTGTCGGGCCTGCCCGCAAGAAGGCGCTGCTGATGCATTTCGGCACGGCCAAGGCGGTGCGCGGCGCGGGGCTGGAGGATCTGCAGAAGGCGCCAGGCGTGTCGGCGGCGGTGGCACGGGTGGTGTACGATTATTTCCACCCGAGCGGGTGAGGCGATGGCGGCTTCCGCCCAAACTCGGACGTCTGATTGATCAATGGCTCCGCTGGATTGCGGACATTTCGCAATCCACTATTATAGGGCGATCCGAAGGGATGAATTATGAGAACGGCCCCTGCTGCCGCCTTGTCGGGTAAGCACCGCCTCTTGGCCCTGGTCTTTGCGTCCGTAACTCTAGCAGGAGCAGTGCAGGTTCGACCTGTGCCAAATCCGACGAATGTAGCGCAGGCGGCTAGCCTTTGTGTCGATGCGACGTCACCGACCGGATTCACTGGAGACGGGTTTAAATCTGCGGACTGGGCTGAGGAGCAGATCGCCGAAGCACCAAGTGATCGGTTCTACCGGAAAGATGGAATAATCGTTTCCTTAGGAATGCGCCCGGGTGTGGGTGGTTCCTGCATGATTACCTACAAGGTTCCCGACGGGTACGATCTGCATGAAGTCACCGCCGCAGTCGCCCAGACTTTAACCGCAACTCCGGTTCTCGGCGGTGCGTTATTACGGATACCAGGAAAAGTCATATCCCTGCGGAACGAAGCAACTCCGAACGGCAGGTATACCACCGTCGATGTTGAAACTTTGCCGTAATTTGAGCAACGCTGTTGGCTTGAGCCGAATGGCGGACATAGCCGGCAGTTGGCGCAAAGCTGCCGGTCGCCTGACCGCCGCTGCCGGCCGTTCGGCGTCGCGAAGCGTTCCTTCATCGAAGAACGTGGGCGATCGATCCGTTGCGGACTTCGTTTCTCGTCACCCCGGCCCTGAGCCGGGGTCCCGCTGTTTTTTTGTCATGCGCTCCGTTGGCCGAAGAGGTCCGTCCATTCTGGATGCCACGCTCGACCGGCATGAACTTCCATTCCGCTCGCGCGCCTGATCGTCCATCCTCGCGATCGGCTGATAAGCGGGACCCCGGGTCAAGCCCGGGGTGACGAGCTTTGCGATGACCGCTTCCCGCCAAACTCGTCATCCCGGCGGAGGCCGGGATCCATGGCTTCATCCGC
>CAXUMU010000294.1:0-439 GCA_964252145.1 uncultured Sphingomonadaceae bacterium | reverse complement strand
CTGGTGACTCATGCGAATGGCGACGGTCTGCGACGACTGCAGGAAGCCCTTGGCGCGCTCAGTGAATTTGTCGAGGTTCATACCCACTCCCTTTCCGTGCCAATATGGTGTTGCTTATATGCAACACAAGGGTTTCCTCATCCACGTCGCCCTGGCGCAGGCCGGGGCCATGTGTTTCTCGGCCTACGGCAGCTTCGGCGTATAGAGACATAGGCCCCGGCCTTCGCCGGGGCGACGGCGGTAAGCAATTCGCTTACACCCAGCCAAATGCTGATCGAGACCGAAGCGATCGTCTGCGCCGTCCTTGCCCATGGCGAGCATGGCGCCGTCGCGCGGCTGATGACGCCGCGCGACGGGCTGCAGCCGGGCTATGTCCGCGGCGGGCGGTCGCGGCGGTTGCGGCCGGTGCTGCTGGCGGGGAACGTCGTGCAGGCGAAGC
>CAXUMU010000293.1:0-3972 GCA_964252145.1 uncultured Sphingomonadaceae bacterium | reverse complement strand
TCGCCGAGCGCAGCGGATCGTCGGCGACGTTGCTGTCGATCTCCACGCCGCGGTTCATCGGCCCCGGATGCATCACCAGCGCATCCGGGGCGGCGCGGGCGAGGCGCGACTGGGTGAGGCCGTAGAGCGCGTGATATTCGCGCGGCGAGGGGATGAACCCCCCACTCATCCGCTCGCGCTGCAGGCGCAGCATCATCACCACGTCCGCGCCGTCCAGCCCGGCGTCGAAGTCGGTGAACGGCGTCACCCCCATCCGCTCGATCGCGGCGGGCAGCAACGTGGGCGGCGCCACCACCCGCACGTCGGCGGCGAGCGCGGTGAGCGCCAGGATGTTCGAGCGGGCGACGCGGCTGTGCAGCACGTCGCCGCAGATCGCCACCTTCAGCCCCTCGATCCGGCCCTTGCGGCGTCGGATGGTGAGTGCGTCGAGCAGCGCCTGCGTCGGATGCTCGTGGCGGCCATCGCCGGCGTTGAGGACGGGGCAGTCCACCTTGTCGGCGATCAGCTGCACCGCGCCGGACGCCTCGTGGCGGATGACGATCACGTCGGCGCGCATCGCGTTCAGCGTCATCGCCGTGTCGATCAGCGTCTCGCCCTTCTTCACGCTGGATTGGGCGACCGCCATGTTGACCACGTCGGCCCCGAGCCGCTTGCCGGCGATTTCGAACGACAGCAGCGTGCGCGTCGAATTCTCGAAGAAAGCATTGATCAGGGTCAGGCCGGCGAGGCGGTTGTCGTGCTTGGCGGTGGCGCGGTTGAGCGCGATCCACTGCTCCGCCTCATCCAGCAGGAAACGGATCTCCCACGGCTGCAGGCCGTAGATGCCGGTCAGGTGGCGATGCGGGAACGGATGCGCGTCGTGGCCGGCGGGGATCGGGCGGGCGGCAGGATCGGGCATTAAAGCCCGCGCTTAGCGAGATCGGCGGCCAAGCTCAAGCGCCGGAGGCGAGCGCATCGATCGCGCCCTGCAGGATGTAGCTGGCGGCGAGCTTGTCGACCACCTCGGCGCGGCGCGCGCGGCTGGCGTCGGCGTGGATCAGCGTGCGCGTGACCGCCTGGGTGGACCAGCGCTCGTCCCACAGCAGCACCGGCAGACCCAACGGTGCCAGGTTGCCCGCGAAGGCGCGGGTGGATTGGGTGCGCGGCGAATCGGTCCCGTCCAGGCTGAGCGGCAGGCCCAGCACGAGACCGCGGATCGACTGCGCGACGATAAGCCTGGTCAGCGCGGCCAGGTCGGCGGTGAACTTGGTTCGCCGAATCGTCTCGGCCGGGCTCGCGATCGTCCAGCGGTCGTCGCAATAAGCGACGCCGATCGTCTTGGTGCCGACGTCCAGCCCCGCCAGCCGGCCGCCGCCCGGCAGCGTATCGCGGAAGCCGGCGAGATCGACGATCACCGCCGCGCGGCCAGGAACGACGCCATCCGCCGCGCGGCATCGGCGCGGACGTCGGCCCAGAACAGGGCATAGTCAAACACGTGGTAATTGTTGCCCTTCAGCACGAAGCGGCCAAATTTCTCGGGCGGTGCGCCGATCAGCAGCACGCCGGTGGCCGGATCGCAGCGCGCGGGCACGCCCTCGCCCCGGTCGAGCGTCGCATCGTCGTAGGTCGCATTCGGGATCAGCCCGCCGGTATTGGCCGCGGCGGTCGACCTTCCGCCGCGCGTGCCCGTGACCGGGTCGACGCAAAGGATGTGCGTGCCGCGACGCGCACGGCCGGTGTAGCCGACGCTCACATTGTAGGTATCGGTGAACTGGCTGGGGTCGGCGGGTTCGGCGAAGCTCAGCCACGAGAGCACGCAGTTTGGCTGGCTCGCCGCGGCGCAGCCGGGCAGGCCGAATGCGGGCAGGTCCGCCTCCACCGAGACCGGCCAGCCGACCACATAAGCCGCGACGATGCGGCGGCGCAGTGTCGCATCCCTGCCCACCCGGTCCGCCAGCAGCCGGGCGATGTGCAGCGATCCCTGGCTGTGACCGGCCAGGATGATCGGCCGATCCGGCGGAACGGCGGCCAGGAACGCATCGAACGCGCGCGCCACGTCGCCATAGGCGAAATCCAGCGCGCGGGCGGCGTCGGCCTGGCTGGTCAGGAACGCGCCGACGGTCGCCTGGCGGTAGCGCGGCGCCCACACTTCGCCGACCGCGTTGAACGCGCTCGCCTGGCTGCGCGCGAATACCGCGAGGCGGGCGTTGGCGCCGGCGTCGTCCATCGGTGCGTTCCAGTGATCGCGGCCGAGATAGGTGGTGGGCAGCACGAAGAACACCGCCGCCGCCCCGCCGGTCGCGGGCGTAGCGCCCGCCGGAATCCAGCGCGACGGATCGTCGGACAGGCCGGGCCGCGATACCCACGCCGAAGCCTGCGCATAGTCCGGCGTGCCCGCCGGGGGCGGCGGCGCGAACTTCACCGTCGGCACGAACGCCGCGCGCATCAGCCGGTCCTGGAACAGGCTCCAGCCGATCCCCGCGGCGACCACCAGCAGGATGAGGACGGCGATGACGTAGAGGAAGCGGCGTGCCGCCAAGCGGGGTCTCCCGATATCGGATGCGGCCGTTCGCCGATCACCCGCGAAGATGCGACACCGTACCCCGACGCAGGCCGGGGTCCAGCTACGGACGGCCGTCACTGGACCCCAGCCTGCGCCGGGGTACCGCATGACGCGCTCACCGCAGATCGCCGATCATCTCGTGCAGCGCGCCCAGGCAATCCTCCGCCAGCCGCATCGAGCGCTCGGGCGACCAGCCGAACTCCGGGTCGGGCAGGTTCATATTGTCCTTGAACGGCATCTCCAGCGTCATCGCGAGGCAGCCGAACCGTTCGGCCAGCTGGTTGGTGGACATCGATAGGTTGGCGGTGCCGGGCTTGGCGATGCCGTAGCCCTTCTCGGTCTGGAAGTCGGGCGTGCGCGCCGCGAGGATCCGGCCGAAGCGGGTGTAGAGTTCGCCCTGCCGCTCGGTCCAGCTCGGGATGCCGTCGAAGCCGGCGAGGAACACGTAGGGGATCGCCTCGTCGCCGTGGACGTCCATCGCGAAATCGACGCCGGTCTCGTCCATCGCCGCGCGGGTGTGGAGCACCTCGGGGCTGCGCTCCAGGCTGGGTGCGTGCCATTCGCGGTTGAGGTTCACCCCCACCGCATTGGTACGCAAATGGCCTCGCCGCGAGCCATCCGGGTTCATGTTGGGGATGACGTGAAACGTCGCGGCGTGGCGGAGTGCGCGCGCGACCGGGTCGTGGGGATCGGTCAGCCGTTCCAGCGCGCCTTCGACCCACCATTCCGCCATCGATTCGCCGGGATGCTGGCGCGCGTACAGCCATGCCTGCAGCTCGCCGCCCGCCAGCGTCAGGCAGTCGAGTTCCTGCCCGTCCAGCGTCTGCCCCAGCGATCGGTGCGTCACGCCCGGCCGCGCGGCCATCCGCCCGACCAGATCGTGATGCCGCTCCATGGAATAAGGCGCGAAATAGGCGAACCAGGCGCTGTTGGTGACGGGCGTGTGGCGGATCGTCAGCACGCCGTCGGCAAACTCGGTCCCGGCGCGGCGCCAGGCCTGCCGGTCCTCCGACACGCACGCCGCATAATCGGGCCAGCCGCCGGGATAGGCGGAGGCGCCGGCGTTGACGATCCGCATCGTCACTTCCCGCCCGGCCGCACCGGTCAGGCGGAAGTGGAACCACTGGTAGAAATCGGACTGGTGATCCTTCACGATCTCCAGGTCGAACGTGTCGCCGTCGGCCGAGACGACGTGGATATTGCCGCTGTCGAACGCGGCCGAGATACGGGCTGTCATCGCACCGTGATAGTCTGCCCCGACTGGCCCGGAAAGCCCTGGAACAAGGCGGAAGCGATCTTGACCGCGGCGGCATTCTCCGCCGCCGCGGCGGTGCCGCCCAGCGCCGCGGTGCGCGCGCGGCCCTCCCAGATCACGGTGCCGTCGGATCGGCGCTTCAGCTGCACCGCCACCTCGGTCAGCACCTCCTCGC
>CAXUMU010000292.1:0-3982 GCA_964252145.1 uncultured Sphingomonadaceae bacterium | reverse complement strand
GCCCGGCGGCGCGCGCGCGCTAGGAACACCAGTGCTCCGCGCAGGCGGGAGCCCAGCTCCCACCGTCGAGACTGGGCTCGGGCCTGCGCGGGAGCACTGGAACCGCCAGCCGCCGATACAATTTGCTACAATTTCGGCCCGCTTCCGACAAACCTGTACGACAGCCGGGGTCCATCTTCACCTCAACGCCGATCGGGGCGCATCCCGGCGGCTCAGCTGGAGCAGGTGTTGCAACCCTTCTATCGGCTCGAATCCTCGCGCAACCGCGGCTCCGGCGGCAGCGGCCTGGGCCTCGCTATCGCGCGCAGCATCGCCGAAAGCCACGGCGGCACGCTGCGCCTGACGCCGACCGAACCTTCGGGCCTCACCGCGACGATCGTGCTGCCCAAGCCTTCGGGTGATTGAGCGAGGGTTGGCGAGCCTGCTCGCTGTCTGCGGGAACGCGACGACGTTCAGACTGGAACGAGCGCGTCCTGCGGCATCGGGCGCGCGTCCTGCGGCATCGGGCGCGCGTCGGCGGCATAAGCGAGAACGACGCCTCTGAACAGCAAGGTCGTGCCGGGGCTTCCTCCGGCTGCATGGATCCGGAACTCGGTGACGTTGGCTGACGCAGAGGAGACGGTGAACGGGATGGAAACGGCCCCCTCCCGCAGCATATCCGCACCGGCGTCGTTCCGCACCGCATAGGATGATGCGACACGACCGGCGTTGAACGCGACGTCGAAGACCATGTCCGGCAACGGATCACCATCGCGGCGGCCGACAAACTCGAAACAGAACTTCGCGACATACTCACCCGGCGCCAGAATTACGTAGGGTCCATATATGACGCAGCCTTCGGCGGCGCTCATGTCGACCGCGATGAGCCAGGGGTCGGGCCGCGGGCTGTTGGTCAGGAACTCGCCTGCGGCATAGGGCCGGATCGTGCCGTCGATCAGGTTCCAATAAGGCTTCCTGATCTTCTGGATGACCACCTCGATCTCATACTGCCCGGAGGAAGGGCTGGACGGGGGACGATCATAATCGAAATCCTCGTCATTCTCGCGAAGATATCGTACCCGGTAGGAATTCTCCGATAGCGATTGCTCGATCTCGTCGAGCAATGACTTCGCGGTATAGAATCTCTTATGGTCGTCGTTTCCCAGCGAGGGGAGGAACCGCTTTCGTTCGAACAGATATTGATGGGGAACGGCGATCACCAGATGGCCGCCGACCTTGAGCAGCCGGTACCAGTCGCCGATCACCGCCTGATAGTCCTCCACATGCTCCAGGCAGTGGCTGCTGTAGATCGCATCGAAGCTGCCGCTCGCGAATGGCAGCCTGATCCCGTCATAGCCCGGATATCCGATGTCCACGCCGATGGCCTGGGGGACGACGGGAACGGTCTCGTCATAATAGCCCTTATATCCGATCTCCAGCACAGCCGGTCCCGACAGAAATCGGCGCACGAACCCGGAATCGATCTTGTCGCGATAGGTTTTGCGGGTCTCGAACCCTACCCGACGCTCCGGGTCGAGCGGCTCCGACGGCGGGTCCCTGATCAAGTCGATCTCGACCGCGCGGATCTGCAGCTCGACCGGTTCGCGGGAAAAGACGCGCACCTCGCATCCCGCCATGTCCGAAGGCAGCACCGCCGCGATCGAAACCGCGCCGTCGACCTCGTCCAGCTTCACCGTCTTCGACGCGAGCATGGCCGCGCCCGACCGTGCCGTCAGCTCGATGTCGGCGGAGCCCGCGCAGGGACCTTCCAGAACAACCCGCGCTTCCACCCGCCCGGCGGGGATATCCACATAGGGCCCGAACAGCGCGCATCCGCTTTCGGCGGTCACCTTGATCCGGCTCTCCTCCTTGACGCCCGCGGCGGTTCGGAGCGCCGCATTGTCTGCCTCGTAACGCCAACTGATCACCGGTCGGCACGCCTTATTGGTTTTGCGACGACTACCTAGGGCAAGCGGCACCCCCGAGGCAATCAGCCGCGCCGCCGAATCGGATGCGGACCGCCGCCGCCTACCCCCGTGCCTTCTCGCCTGCGATCCAGTCGTCGACCTGCCGGTCCAGCACGTCGAGCGGCACCGATCCCTGCCCCAGCACCGCATCGTGGAAGCGCCGCACGTCGAACTTTGCCCCCAGCGCCGCCTCGGCCCGCGCGCGCGCGGCGCGGATGCGCAGCTCGCCCAGCTTATAGGCGAGCGCCTGGCCCGGCCAGCTGATGTAGCGGTTGACCTCGGCATCGATGTTGGCGTCGGTCAGCGCGGTATTGTCCTTCATGAAGGCGACCGCCTGCGCCTTGGTCCAGCCCTTGGCGTGGATGCCGGTATCGACCACCAGCCGGCACGCGCGCCACATCTCGTACGACAGGCGCCCCATCTCCTTCTCGGGCGTGTCGTACACCCCCATCTCGATCCCCAGCCGCTCCGAATAGAGCCCCCACCCTTCCACGAAGGCCGTGAAGAAGGCGACGTTCTTGCGGAACTCGGGCAGGTCCATCTCCTGCTGCAGCGCGATCTGGTTGTGGTGGCCCGGCACCGCCTCGTGGCTGGTGAGCGCGGGCAGCTCCCACAGCGGCCGCTGGTCGAGCTTGGAGGTGTTGACGTAGAAGGTGCCGGCGATGCCGGTCTGCGGCGATCCGGGCATGTAGTAAGCGGTGGTGTTGCCCTCGGCGGTCTCGGCCGGAATCGGCTTGACCCCGTAGGAGAGGCGCGGCAGCTTGCCGAACAGGCCGGGCATCTTGCCGTCGTTCAGCTTGGCCTGCAGCGCCGCGACGCCCATCAGCTCGGCGGCAGTCTTGGGATAGTATTTGGGGTTGGTGCGCAGTTCCTGGATGAACGCCTCGCGGCTCGGCTGGCCGGCCTTCTTCGCCAGCGCATCCATCTCGGCCCGGATGCGCTTCACCTCGTCCAGCCCGATCCGGTGAATCTGCTCGGGCGTGTAGCTGGTGGTGGTCTGCTGGCGGACCTGGAAGGCGTAATAGGCCTTGCCGTTCGGCATGTCGGACACGGCGAACGACTGGCGGCATTTCGGCAGATAGTCGGCATGCATGTAGCCCGCGATCTTCTGGTATTCCGGATTGAGCGTGCCGGTGATCAGCGCCTTGGCGCGGGCCTGCATCGCGGTCCATTCGGCCGGGGTCACGTCGATCGGGCGGTTGCCGGCGAACGGCGCGTAGAAGCGAGACTGCGTCGGATCGGCGGCGATCACGCCGGTGACGCTCTTCTCCAGATTGCCGAGCGTCACGCACGGCTGGACGTAGCCGCCCGCCACGGCTTGCTTTGTGATCTCCAGCGCCTGCGCGTTGACCTTGGGAAACGCCGCCAGCCGGGTCAGGTAGCTCGTGAAGTCAGCCCTGGTGCGCAGCGGCACCTGGTTGGCGAGATCGGCGAAGCCCTGGAACCAGCTTGAGTAGCTGGAGAAGGTCAGCATCCGCTCGCCGAAGCCATTGCCCTCCACCTGCTCGCTCAGCATCCGCCGCAGGATCGCCTGGTTGGTGCGATCGGCCGGTGACAATTGCGCCGGCGGAATCGCGTCCAGCCGCTTCAGGAACGCGCCCGCCTGCGCCGCCTGCCGGTCCTGCTCGGCGAGCGAATAGTCGCCCAGTTCGCCATCATATTTGCGCACGCCGAGCGACGTGGCGGTGACCGGGTTGCTCTTGAGATACCACGCCCAGTGATCGTCGAGCAGGCGATGGAAATCGTCGGACGGCGCCGCGGCGGCGGGCGCGGCGGTGGTCAGCAGCACGGCAAGCATCAGGCGGCGCATCGGCAAGCTCCCTGTTTCGTAATGACGTAGCCGATGGCGAAACGCCACGGAATGGCTAGACTCATTCCTTCGTCACCCCCGACTTGCTCGGTACCTATCCCGCTGCAGCAAGGAGCAATACCCCGGCGCAGGCCCGTGTCCCGCCACGGGCCGCGGGGAGCTGGACCCCGGCCTGCGCCGGGGGACGGCTGCGACATGCGTGGGGGAAGGGGTGATTGCCGGCCTG
>CAXUMU010000291.1:0-4013 GCA_964252145.1 uncultured Sphingomonadaceae bacterium | reverse complement strand
GCGATGCGCCGCTCCAGCGCGCTCCGCTCCGCGACCGCCCCGGCGAGCGCGTGCGCCGCTGCCGTCGCCGCCTCGCGCGCCGCCTCGGCCTCGGCGCGGCGTTCCGCCAGCATCGTGGTCGCCGCCGCCTGCGCCGAACCGCTCTCGTCGCGCGCCCGGCCGGCTTCGTTCACCGCCTGCTCGGCGCGCTCGGCCTCCGCCCGCGCCGTCTTCGCCGCCGCCGCCGCATCGCGCCAGCGGGCGAAGATCAGCCGTGCCTCGGCCAGCCGGATCTGGCTCGAGAGCGTGCGATAGCGCTCGGCCGCGCGCGCCTGCCGGCGGAGTGCGCCGGCGCGCGTCTCCATCTCGGCGATCAGCTCGTCGATCCGGCCCAGATTGCTCTCGGTCGCGCGCAATTTCTGCTCGGCATCCTTGCGGCGCACGTACAGGCCGGCGATCCCGGCCGCCTCCTCCAGCATCTGCCGCCGTTCCTGCGGCCGCGCCGAGATCACCGCGCCGATCCGCCCCTGGCTGACCAGCGCCGGCGAATGCGCGCCGGTGGCGGCATCCGCGAACAGCAGCGCCACGTCCTTCGCGCGCACGTCGCGCCCGTCGATCCGGTAGGCGGAGCCTGCGCCGCGCTCGATCCGGCGAACCACCTCGACATCCTCGCCGTCCCGCTCGGCCAAGATCATCACCTCGGCGAAGTCGCGCGCCGGGCGGGTGGCGGTGCCGGCAAAGATCACGTCATCCATGCCGCCGCCGCGCAGCGAGCGGGCGGAGCCTTCGCCCATCGCCCAGCGCATCGCTTCCAGCAGGTTGGATTTGCCGCAGCCGTTGGGGCCGACGACGCCGGTCAGCCCGGGCTCGATGCGCAGCTCGGCGGGCTCGACGAAGCTCTTGAACCCCGAAAGCTTGAGCCGCTTGATCCGCACCGCGCCCCCCGACGCTTAAGGGCCTAGTACCTGATGATCGTAGATTGAACCAGCCGCGTTCGTGTCGAGCGAAGTCGAGACGCCATCGACCGCTCGCTACGTGTCTCGACTACGCTCGACACAAACGGCTGGGTAGTCCGAGGAAATGTCCACCTCACCTCAGGCTCCCGCAGCCTTCAGCTTGGGCTCCAGCGACTTCCAGTCGTACGTGTCCTCGGCCAGCTTGCCGTTGACGATGAAGGTGGGCGTGCCGGTCACGCCGTCCTGGTTGGTGCCGCGGTCGCGCAGCGCCACCAGCGCGTCCTGCGCCTTGCTGTCGGTCAGGCAGGCGGTGGCCTTGGCATCGGGGAGCCCCCGGCTGCGGAAGAACTGGTCCAGCCCGCCCACCTTGGCGATCGCCAGGAACTGCTGGTCCTGCGGCAGCGCCGAGATGCGTTTGGTGTCGTCGGGCTTCAGGTCCTGATACTTCAGCGCCCAATTATGCTGCTCGGCATAGGTCTGCTCGACCAGCTTGAAGAAGGGCTGCGGCCCCTGGCAGCGCGCCAGCAGCGAGGCCGAGATGTCGATCGCGTTCAGCACGAAGGTGCGGAATTCCCAGCTGACCGTGCCCTTCTTCACCAGCCCCTCCACCTTGTCGGCGGATTCGTTGGCGAAGGCGGCGCAGTGCGGGCAGGTGAGCGAGGCATATTCCACCAGCTTCACCGGCGCATCCGGATTGCCCATGCGGAAGCCGCCCTCGGGCGTGGCGGCGACGGTGGTGGTCCAGTCCTGCCCGGCGGGCGGCGCGACCGGGGCGGCGGCGCTCGTGCTGGCGGCGGCGGTGCCCGCGTCCGTGGTGGTATCGCCCTTCTTGCTGCAGCCGCCGAGCGCCAGCATCAACGCCGCTGCCGCGATACCCTTGCTTATGCTCATGTGATCCGCCGCTCCTGGATGCGATGCTCGGCGCCCGCTATGCCGCGCGGTCGCGGCGGCGTCAAAGCGCCCGGATCAGCGCAGCGCCTCCTGCAGCTTGGGCTCCAGCCCCTCCCAGCCGGCGACGCCGTCCACCAGCGTGCCGTTGATCAGGAAGGCCGGCGTGCCCGGGATCGCCCGCGTGCCCCAGGCTTCCTTGGCCATCGCGCTCAGCCGGTCCTGCTCGGCCTTGTTGGCGAGACACGCCTTGGCACGCGGCCAGGCGAGCCCGCGCGCGGCGACCAGCTTGTCCAGCCCCGCCCCTTGCGCATTGGCGGCCAGCGCATCGGCCAGCGGCAGCTTCGCGACGGCGCCCTTGTCCGCCTCCTGGAAGGCAATAGCCTTTTGGATCCAGTCCTCCTGCGCGGCGAGCAGCGCGGAGGCGGTGGGGAAGTAGCTGCGCGGCCCGTTGCAGCGCGCGAGCAGCGTGGCGGTCACGTCCAGGCTGTCGCGGATCGCGTGGCGCACCTCCAGCGAGACCGCGCCTTTACGGACATATTTGTCGATCAGCGGCGGCAGCCCCTCGCCCGCGAAATGCGCGCAGTGCGAACAGGTCATCGACATATATTCGACCAGCCGGACTTTCGCCTTGGGATCGCCCATCACGAACGCGCTCTCGGGCGTGACGGAGACGGTCTTCGACCAGTCGTGCGCGGCGGCGGCGGTCTTCGTCGCGGCCTGGGCCGGCATCGCGACGGCGAAGGCCAGGGCGATGCCCACGATCAGCTTCCTCATCGCACCTTTCCCTTCACCTCGATCCGCAGCACCGGCGCCTCGTCCGCCGCCGCCAGCGCGCCGGCCAGGCCCGCGAGGCAGGCGCGCAGCTCGGGATCGGCGATCTCGCGCAGGCTGTCGCCCAGCTCCACCGGCAGCTCGCGCGGCGGCGGCGGCGCGCGGCGCGGGGCCGAGCGCGCGACGACGCCCTGGCGGATCGCGATCCGCGCCACCGCCGGATAGCCGAAGAAGCGGTTGACCCGCTCCACGATCGCGGGCGCGACATGCTGCAGCATCGCGGCATGCGCGCCGTCCACCGCCAGCGTCAGCACGCCGTCGGCGCGCTTGCCCGGCGGGAAGCGGATCGATTCGGGGGAAGACACCTCGGCGTAGCGCGGGCCGACGATCTCGGGCCAGCGGCTCACCACCGAGGACTGGACGAAGCCGAACCGGCGGAAGGCCGGGCCGCCGATCGTGGGTACGATCTCGCTCACCGCGCGCACACGTCCGCCGCGGGGTCGTTCGGGCGGTTGTCCTCTGCTCTTTCGTTCCGTCATCGCCTCGCTCATGCCATAGCGCCTGATGCCCGTCGATGCCGCAGCTATGCTCCTGGCCTGGTACGATGCGCATGCCCGGCGGCTGCCGTGGCGCGCGCCGCCGGGAAGCCCCGCCCCCGATCCCTACCGCGTATGGCTGTCGGAGATCATGCTCCAGCAGACCAGCGTCGCGGCGGTGCGCGGCTATTTCGAGCGGTTCACCGCGGCGTGGCCGACGGTGGAGGCGCTGGCCGGCGCGGACGAGGCGGCGGTGATGACCGCTTGGGCGGGGCTCGGCTATTATGCCCGCGCGCGCAACCTGATCGCCTGCGCGCGCGCCGTCGTGGCGAGGGGCGCGTTTCCGGACGACGAGGCGGGCTTGCGCGCGCTGCCCGGCATCGGCGGCTATACCGCGGCGGCGGTGGCGGCGATCGCGTTCGGCCGGCGGGCGGTGGTGGTCGACGCCAATGTCGAGCGCGTCGTCGCGCGGCTGTTCGCGGTCGAGACGCCGCTGCCCTCCGCCAGGCGCGCGATCCACGCGCTCGCCGATTCGATCACGCCGGCGGCGCGCGCGGGCGATCTCGCGCAGGCGATGATGGACCTGGGCGCGACGATCTGCACGTCGCGCGACCCGGCCTGCGCGATCTGCCCGTTGCGCGAGCGGTGCCTGGCGGTGCGCACCGGCGCGCCGGCGGCCTTCCCCATCAAGCCGGCCAAGGCCGCGCGTCCGCTCCGCCACGGCACCGCCTTCTGGACGACGCGCGGCGGATCGGTGCTGCTGCGCCGCCGCGCCCCGCGCGGGCTGCTGGGCGGCATGCGCGCGTTGCCGAGCGGGCCGTGGACGGCGAACGATCCCGGCCTGGCGGACGCGCCGTTCGCCGCCGGCTGGCGGCCGGTC